>CAYFUF010000020.1:0-26290 GCA_964346245.1 uncultured Peptoniphilaceae bacterium
AACAACTGCCTGTTGAGACAGCTTTATAGCTAATTCAAAGCCTTCCTGAGGTGTGGTCTTTAGTTTTGCCTCCGCTTGAAGAGTGCCGGTTAAAAATAATCTTGTTTTAGAAAATCCCTAAGTAGCACTCCCTTTATGGGCGCTTTTTTTGCGCCTACTAATCTAAGCAATTTATGTTATAATCGATTGACTTGAAAGAACAGGGGGAATTTGATGTGGAAAACATAATGGAGAATCTCTCCGAAGCGATTGAACAATCTAATATTGCCCCTGATTCAAAAGAGAGGAAGGTAGTTGATGCCGCCCTTCTAGCAGGGGAGCTGCTGATGATAAGCGGAGCAGAGGCTTTTCGAGTAGAAAATACCGTTTATCGCATTTTGAATACAGTAAATCATGCCGATGCGCAGGTGCTGGCTATAATGACTGGTTTTTTCATGACTTTGCATACAGAGGAAGGACACCATATTACTAGCGTCTACCGTATTAATAAAAGAAGTTGGGACTTAGATAAGATTCAGGAAGTTAACCGTATATCGAGAGCATTCACATCTGGACAGATAGATGTGGATGAAGCAATTGTAAAACTACAAGAGGTAAAGGAAAGGAAGAAAAACCGTCTAGTGACGAATCTTGCCCAAATTTTTGCCTCGGCTTTCTTTGTTATGATGATAGGGGGAAGTGCTAGTGATTTCATGGTAGCGGTCTTCACAGGGGCAATCTTAGTTCTCTTTCAACTGCTGATTGGTTATGACCGTCATTTGAGTGATTTTATCTCTACGATTATTTATGCCACTGTTCTATCTACTACGTCGGGCATTCTGGCTAATACCTTGTTTCCAACGGCGGATGCTGCAATTGTTACCATCGGCACATTAGTTATCCTTTTCCCCGGGATCATGATGTCTAATGGTATTCGAGACCTGATGCAAGGGGATACCTTAACCGGAATAGGATTTCTTGTCCAGGCGATCATATCGGCAGCTGCGCTTTCCATAGGCTCTGCGATAGGTATTATGATGACAGGAGGTAGCTTACTATGATAGAAGGAAGCTTTACTATTATCAGCCAGATTGGCTTGGGCGCCGCGCTAGTAACCGTAGCTGCATCTATACTTTTTGGCCTAAGAGGTATCCCTGTAGGTTATAATGGTATCATCGGTATGGTATCCTACCTATTAACCATTTATTTCGCCCACCTTGGTCCTTTTGTCAGCACAGCGATTGGAGCAACGGTCCTGTCGCTTATGGGACAAGTCGGTGCGAGAATCTTTAAGGCTCCGGTAACTGTCTTTTTGATACCATGTATTTATCCTTTGGTACCAGGCACTGCGATATACCGAATGGTAAGCTCTTTTCTCATTGGCAACAACAGTCAGGGGATGGAGTTTGCTTTAGAAGCTATCATGGTTTCCACAGCTGTTGCCTTGGGCTATGTCATAGCCGAAACCATTTTTCTACTCATCTATAATGCAATGAAACGTATTAAGCCTGACAGCAATATTAGAAAAATAATGTAAGTGAGAAAGGAATAGATATGACAGATACTGAATACCGTTATGACACCCAGCTTCTCATCGAGGGAGAAGGTCTGAGCGAAGATGAAATTTATAATTACTTCGTAGAAAACTTTGTTGGTGATAGTTTGCTAGCCGTTGGCGATGATAGCCTAATTAAGATTCATTACCACACCAATGAGCCATGGCAAGTACTAGAGTATTGTGCCTCTTTAGGAGAGATCTTTGATATAGTCGTTGAAGATATGGATAGGCAGACTAGAGGTTTACAAGGTTAATAATAAGGACTTGCTAGGGACGTCCCTAGCAAGTCCATTTTTTTATTGTTCCAGTTTATTCACATTCATTCCAGCTAGTGGGTTTTTCTCGATAGCTTTCCGGGCCATATCATCTTCCACATGGGTATAGATTTGCGTTGTTGCTAAGGAGCTGTGCCCTAGTATGCGCTGAAGGGTGCGTATATCAACCCCCTCTTTATACATGAGAGTTGCCGCCGTATGGCGGAGCTTATGAGTGGAGTAAACCCTTGTATCAAAGCCAGCTTCCCTCAGAAAGTGATCAATCCTATGTTGGACAGCTCGAGGAGACATTCTTTTCTTTCTCGATGATAAGAAGAGTGCATGTTCGCCATCGACGATTGGTCGTACACTCAGATAAAGACGGAGGGCCTCATCGCAAGATTCAGTCATATAGACTGTCCGCTCCTTGTCACCTTTACCGATAACATTGAACTGATGATCTCGAATGGAGCCAATATTCATACCACAAAGTTCGCTTAAACGAATACCTGTGGTCAGAAAGGTAACTAGAATAGCGACATCTCTATATCGGAAAAACTTATTATCCTGTTGGGCTGCCGTTTGGATAAGCTGTGTTGCTTCATCTACGGTTAAATAAACAGGATGACGTTTCTTTACCTTAGGGGTAGAGAGCTTTTCGGCCGGATTCTTTTCAAAATATTCTACAATCGCAGTGAGATACTTATAGAAAGAGCGAAGACTAGAAGTCTTCCTTGACCTTGTTCGAGCAGAATCTCCCTTTTGGGAATCTGAATAGGCGAGATAGGCATGCATGTCAGCTAAAGTAACTTTTTCTAAGTCTTTCTCCGTCATCGTTGAAATATCAATATCTTCTAGGTTGACTTTTCTCGATGCGCTGTCTTTTCTCTTCTTCATATACTTTAGAAAGAAGCGGAGGTCGTAGTAGTATTCCTGAACAGTATTGGGAGACAAACCTTTCACTGTTTTCAAATAGTTAAGGTAGTCATCTAAAACAATAGGAATATCATCATGCATTAATCATCACCCCTTTCTATAATCTCGATCAATCTCTACAACTAGATGAATTTCATTATTAATCTCATGCACCTTACTTGTTATCTTTTCCAGAAGCTCTTCCTCATCTACCTGGTCATCGCCCGGTATAAGAACATCAAAGTTAAGCAAAGTATTGTTATTCTCATGAATGAGACGGAAATCATGTATGCTGTAGTTTGGTTGGATATCTTTTACTAATTCCTTGATTCGCTTCCTAACACGGTCCGTCTCTGGATCATCCAGCTTGATAGGATCGATGTGAATAGTTAGCTTATAGCCATCCTCTTCTTCAATGACACGCTCCACGTAATCAACTAGTTGGTGTGCATCCATCATGCTCAGACTAGCGTCCACCTCTAAATGAACGGTTACGAATTTATTCCCTGGGCCATAATCATGGATAATCATATCGTGCAGCCCTAGAATCCCATCAAAGGAGCGGAAGCGCTCCTCTAGGTAATCCACTTCCCGTTTTACCGGAGGTCTACCCATAAGGTGATTATAGGTACTTATCAGGATATCAATACCGGATTTAAAGATTATAACAGCAATGAATATGCCCATAGGCCCATCCAGATTCATACCTATAAATGGGGAAATCACTAAGGCAATGAGGATGCCTGTTGTCGCCATAACATCAGATATGGAATCCGTCGCATTAGCTAGTAGGAGCTTTGAATTTATTTTCTTGCCAATCTTCCTATAAAACAAATATAGCCAGAGTTTTATGACTATTGAGAATACTAATAGCAAGATAGTTGCTAGGTTGCTTATCGTAACCGTAGGATTCATTATCTTATCGATTGATTCCATGAAAAGGGTGATGGATACATAAACGATAAGCATAGCGACGACACTAGAAGAGATATACTCAAAGCGGGCGTGACCAAAGGGGTGGTCAGAATCGGCTGGCTTGGATACAATGTGAAAAGTAACCAAAGAAATCACGGCTGAACCTGAATCGAAAAGGTTGTTGATACCATCTCCTAGGATTGCAATTGAACCAACCAAGAGGCCGATTATTATTTTTGCTACCGCGAGGAAGACATTGACAACGATGCCCACGATACTAGACAATCTGCCATACTGCTGCCTCTTTTTATCTTTACTTTGGTCTTCACTGATAAAATGTCTGATGAGAAAGTCCGTCATATTAGCTCCTTAATCACTTGTGCTTATTATAGCATACCGCTTTCAAGATGAGCCTTGCGTAAACTACTAATAGTGGGGCTTATTAACAAATCTATTGCTTTCGTGTTAAAATGGATTTATTCATAAGAAGTAATTGCGTCAAGAGATGAGGAGGCAACATGCCAGGGATCTTTACTATTCAATGCATTGAGACAGAGAATAACTATATTGGACAAGCCGACCAAGAATCGGTCGCTTTAGAAATCGTTGAAAAAAGACTTCAAGAAGGAAAATTCTGGAACAGCAGCTTGCAGGATGAGTGGAGCGAATACGGAAAAGAAGCCTTCGAAATGGGCTGCCCTGTCCACTTTGACAAGGATGATGAGAATATTGAATTGAAGATAAAAGAAGAAATAGAAGAATGGATGGATATTCTTGAAAATGTTGAATATCTAGGTAAGATAGATGAAGTTACAGGAGACCGAATTGATGGTTAATAACAGGTATGGAATAGAACAAAAGAATATTAGCAACAATATCATGGATGCAATCAGACAGGTAGTTATTGGTAAGGAAGATGTT
Source organism: uncultured Peptoniphilaceae bacterium (assembly GCA_964346245.1). Classification (GTDB taxonomy): domain Bacteria; phylum Bacillota; class Clostridia; order Tissierellales; family Peptoniphilaceae; genus CAYFUF01. The sequence continues at coordinate 4,543 of CAYFUF010000020.1, forward strand.
ACCAAGAAGATGCTTATCTGCCTATTATCTGGTGGACACGTCCTGATTGAAGACGTCCCAGGTATTGGTAAAACAACCATAGTTAATGCTCTTGCTCGGTCTGTTAATCTGCAGTTTCAAAGAATACAGTTTACGCCAGACCTCATGCCTTCAGATATCACAGGATTTAACCTCTATAATCCAAAAGAAGCTGACTTTGTTTTCCAAGAAGGTGCTATCAATACGCAGATCCTATTAGCCGATGAGATTAACCGATCATCGCCAAGGACTCAGTCAGCTCTATTGGAGGCAATGCAAGAGGGACAGGTCACTGTGGAAGGTGTTACTTATCCACTACCTCAGCCTTTCATGGTTCTTGCTACACAAAACCCCATTGACCAAGTAGGCACTTATCCTCTTCCTGAAGCTCAGCTAGACCGTTTTATGATGCGTCTATCCGTAGGCTACCCTTCGTTTGAAGAGGAAATGGATATCGTCTCTCTTGATACCAATAATCAGCATGCAGCGCAAGAGGTACAAGCGGTGGTAGGGCAAGATGAGATTCTTTGGATGCAGCATCAAGTGAGGAATATTGAAGTAAACGATGATGTTAAAAGATACATCTTAGAAATATGTCGGAAAACGAGAGAGCATGAGCTTATTGAACTGGGCGTAAGCCCCAGAGCCAGCCAAATGCTACTCATTGCATCATCAGCATTAGCTTTACTCAGTGGTAGAGACTACGTTATTCCCGACGATGTCCAAACACTTGTCCATGATGTGTTAGACCACAGAATCATCCTGAAACCTCAAGCTAGAGGCAGGGGGGTGACGGACTATGATGTCATCGAAGATGTGCTCAAAGGAACGGTGGCGCCTCGATGAAAGGAATACGACTACGATTCATCTTCTGGATATTAGGCCTAGTAGCGCTATACTTACTGGCTAATGTTCGGCTAAGAATCTTCCCTCATATCCTTCTTATCTTCTGGTTACTATTGCCCGTCCTATCCATTATTTTCAGCTTGATCTCTAGAAGAAAACTCTCTTTAGAGATTTATGTCGATCCTAGTGCAATCGAGAGGGGAGAGCGGGGGACTTGGCTCTGTAACCTAACTAATGACTCTCAATTTATGAGCTTCTTTCTCCAATTTCCAAATCTGCAAATTGCAGATGGAAAGAGTTTTCGAACTGTAGAAATCATGCTCCAGCCCGGCGAAAGAAGAGAGCTTCGTTTAGATTTTACTACATCTTATACCGGTGAATATGAACTGGACGCCGAGGAGCCCATCTATGAAGACCTCCTGGGCTTCTTTTGGTTGGATTTTTCCAAGCAATTTAAAGCAATAGTTTCTACACTTCATTCTCTACCACGAGAAGACGATCAGATATTTACTGAGGATCAAGAAAACTATTTATCTGATTATCGCAATCCTGTCGATAGGAAGAGCCTAAATGCAGTAACTGATGAAGTTTACTCTATCGACCCTATTCGCCAAGGTCAGAGTTTAACTCATGCCCACTGGAAGCTAAGTGCTCGCTTGCAGGAGTGGATGATTAAATCATATAGCGAAAGAGAGATGATGCCATTACGTGTCATCGTGGATTGCGTAAGTTACAATCCTGCACCAAAAGTTGAATTCTACGGTATGAGAAGAGAAATAGTCAAGATGGATAATCACCAGGGCTTGTTGCTTCGCAACCGTATCTTAGACTCCTGTAACGTCTTTTTGCAGGATGCCTTAAGTGCCGATTTAGAAATTGAACTATGTGATCGGTCCAGCAACGTATTGGGCAATTTTCATGGCATAGTCGATCAAATGGGCGCATCCATTCGTTTAGCTTCCATACCTTTTGACCTGCCTAAGAAGAGCTGGCACCTCGATTCAACAGAAGAGCGCAAGCAAGTTATCTTTGTACAGGAAATAGATGAAGAGACGCTAGGTTCACTCATTCGCTTCAGAGAATATGGCATAAAGTACCTGCTGATTAGTTTCAAGAAATCGATAGCTGCAGGTATGGACAAGCAACTGCAGGACAATAATATTACTTGTATGTGGATCGATGAAGAGTAGGAGGTTACCATGAGAGCTTTACAACAGATTCCTGTTTTTAAATATTTACAAAAATGGTTAACTACTTCTTTCTTTGCCATCGCTTTATGTTATTTTGTCCTTCGCCTGATGGGGATTACACATCCTAGTATGGCCTCATACATTCCTCAAATCCTTGTCCTAACAGCGATATTAGGTCTAGGTATGGAGTTTTGGAAGGTAAGTCTTGGGCTCATTGGAGCTCTTTTACTTGTTTTGGGCTTACAATATGCTACTGGTAGTGATATTGATATTCCGTTTATATCGCTAAATCATTGGATTGATTTGATCACTCGTGCAATAGAAGCGGTCCGTTGGGCAATTACCTTTAACAACCAGAAGGGGCTCATGCCAACTTTGTTTCCTTATACCTTAATCTTTTTGGTATCCTTCTTATCGCTACTGAGTAACTGGTTGCTACCTATTCCTATTCTAAATATGTTTTTGCTGGTAGCACCCATGTTCTACTTGGATGACCTAACTGTAGATTCCCGTTGGCTGATATTTCTATTGGTTGGTCTCTTCTGCGTTTATTCCTCCTATGCCTACCGGCAGGATGAACGTAATTTGGAACAAAGACCCCCCATATTATTTGGTGCTACGTTAATACTATTGACCTTCGTCCTGCAGTCATTCATCTCGCCAAGGGCCTTTTTCAATGATGAGCTGTCTAAACGACTAAATGCCCTAACTCCCCAAGAAGGTGGCGAGATTTCATCATTTTCCTTAAAGGAGATGGGCTACTATCCACAGGGCAACCTTCGTATTGGCGGTCCTGTAGACCTCAATGAAGAAGCATTTATGACTGTTCAAGCACCAGCAACGTCCTTCTATATAAGAGGATCGGCTTATGATTCCTTCGATGGTAACTCCTGGAGCCTATCCGAGCCTCAGTTACTGGAAAAATATGCCTGGGACGGTAACTACTTCGATGAGTTTGGCAGCTTTATTGCCGACACTTTCTGGTTTGCTAGCCCATATGAGAGGGATATTGCCCTCAACAATGCAATATACAAACCCATGGTCTATACCTTGCGCACAGAAAAACCAACAAAGATTGTCTTTCACGGTGGAAAGCCAGTCTGGCTAGGCAATTTAGTAGCTCAGGTCCCTCCAACGGCAACCTTTGAGGAAGTTATTGACCGCTACAGTGAAGGCGGCGATTTCTTCTTTAGTAAGAACGGCATGATGGTAAGCGGCAGTGATTATAATCAGGCAGGTATTACTATCCTAGACAGTGTTGTACCGGTCCTAAACACTTGGTCAACGGAAATAGGGATAGATACGTTCAGCCTGCTCCAACCAAGCAAGGGACCAGCTAAAAATGAGCTGAAAGCTTTAGTTCAAGAACGAGATCCCGAACTCTACGACATTCTGTATAACTACGGCTTGCCCTTTGACGAACTGATTAAAACCCTCAGACAGCATTTTGATGAAAACTATACCTACAATCTAAATGTACCAAATATTCCTAATGGCCAACTCTTTATGGATCATTTTCTTTTGACCAAGGAAGGATACTGTGTCTACTTCGCCACTGCATGGGCTGAATTACTGGAAGATATTGGTTATGAAACAAGGTATGCCGAAGGTTTTGTTGTACCTCAATATACAGCAAGTTCATATGATGAACAAGGTAACGTCCTTTATGAACGAGTCATAACAGGCGAACAAGCACATGCATGGACAGAAATATATGTTGAAGGCTACGGTTGGTATCCCTTAGAAGCGACACCTTCTGACTACATCAATTCCATGAGTAACACGAATCCTTTTGAACATGTCACTGAGCCAGAAATCAATGAAAGCTCGCAGGAGAGTAGCGAATCTGAAGAAGAGATTTCTTCCTCTGAAGTAAGCGAACAAGAGTCTTCCTTACCGGAAGCGAGCCTAGAAGAGAGCTCGGATGAGCCTTCTGAAGACATCGAAGAAGATCAAGAAGCTAATTTTCCAATACTGTTAATACTTCTTGTTCTATTGCTGTTCGTAATGCTTGCCCTATTTGCCTATAGCAAGCTCAACAAGTGGAAGGATCGGCAGAATAAATCATCCTTAAGTAAACAGAACTTAACAGAAGATGAGCTAGTAAGGCGAATCTGGTCACATATAAAACGCTTAAATGGTTTGCTTGGTTTATCTGCTGTATCGCAAGATACCATCAAGACCTTGATGGACCGTTACGTCTCCAGCTTTGAAGGAGAAGAGCGAGATAGGGTATTAAATGTATTGCAAGAAGTACACTATGGTAAAAGAATGATAGACAAAGAGGAAGTTAGCCTTCTTCATGACTATTATGTTTATCTAGAAAGAAAAGTTAAAGAGAGCATGAACCCCATCATATGGTTCGTTCGCGATGTCCTGACCATCCCTGGTCGACCTTGGTAAAGAAAGGAATAAGCATGTCCATTATTAAAGAGATTCATGATTTTCAGTTTAGAGAAGATCCCGGTGACCCCTGGGTAGCCCGCTTCCACCACGTTGATAACTATCCAGCGGGGGATGGCAAGCAAGGGGTTAAGGAGGAAGATTTACAAAATCACACGATTGGTAAAGATGTTGATGAGAGTCTGCCTTTCCGCATGTATTATGGGGACAGGATACCGGGTTTTCCGGTCCACTCCCATAGAGGCTTCGAGACCATATCCATCGTATTAGATGGCGTTATTGACCACCACGATTCGCATGGTAATCATGGTCGTTATAAAAAAGGCGATGTTCAATGGATGACCGCAGGCTCAGGTATCCGCCATACAGAACTTTTTCCTTTAGTCAATGACTATAAGGAAAACCGAACTGAGCTTTTTCAGATATGGTTGTCCTTACCAAGTTGGAATAAGCTAGTCGATTGCGATTATAAGATGCTATGGCGAGAAGAGATTCCAGTCGTTGAAAATGAGGGTTCTAAAATAACCGTCATCCAGGGAAATTACGAGAACATACAAGGTTTAGATGCAACTCCAGCATCTTGGGCTTATGATGATCGCAGCAATCTTCGCATTTTAAACATTGAAATTAAAGCCGGTAATTCCATAGTCATCAATGGCGTCAGCAATACGCTTAACCGCAAACTCTATCTGTATGAAGGTGGCGGTGTTCGAATTGAAGATCAAAACATAGATGGCAAAAAATCCATGTCTCTTGAAGGTAATGTGACCTTTGAAATCGAAGCCTTAGCAGATGTAAAATTACTTTTACTCGAAGCTGAACCAATCAATGAGCCGATCTTAAATGATGGCCCCATGATTATGAACACTCAAGAAGAAATTCTTGAAGGCTACAGAGACTATTGGGACAACCAATTCGGTGGATGGCCATGGGATGACCCAAGCCCAGTCCATCAAAAAGATGAAGGTCGCTTTTCAGCAAATGTGGAGAGACCACCCTCAGCTGACTAATATTTTGTGACATTATTTGGCCACCAATTCAAATAAATGAGGATTTGAGTCTGGTCATAATAAAATATCATTCAGTCAAGAAAAACAGGGCGTTAAACGCCTTTATAAGCAAAGTAAAAAGGATAAGGCATACAGATAGATGTCTTATCCTTTTGAATTCACCCTAGCGCCTTCTGGAGCCTTCTGAGCGATTATAGGTGTATTTTATTGTCGATAATGGCCTTAAGAACTACGAATGATTCATATATACACCTAGGAGAGCCAAATGAGATATAGGAGACCACATGACCATGATAATACGTCTCAAAACCTTACGATTCATTTGAGTATAAAAGATGTTAATGCAAGGGCGCCGATTCTTAATCCGGTTAGTGAAGGTGGTCGATGCTTGGACTCGGATTGGGAAAAGAGACACAGCGCTTATGTATCAGGGTTATTAAGCTTTATATCACCGCGTAGGAATTCTCAGAAAGTCTGCTTATTACAAGGTCAGAGGGCTTGGGGCGCTTTGATGAGAATGAAACCTTAGCCACTTCTCCTTTGTCACAAAATATTGATTTTGTGACATAAATTATTTCACCAAAAACACGAAGTTTTGCATTGCCTAGTCCCCTACTGAGACAAGCATGGCGATACTGAGATAGAAAAAGCAGGAGCCAAAACTCCTGCCTATCGATTCGCTTCCTCTTTATGTAAGTTCTTCATATTTTGATCTCTCGCTTTTAGTACTCTCATCTTAACGCTGAGCAAAATATATAGACTATCAAGTATGCCACAGAAAATGACCAGCTCATCAATATCACCTCTGCCGTCAAAAACTTCCGGACAAGTTTCAATGTCCGTTAGCCTATTGTGACTAGAAAAATCATTGATATCTTTGATGATACTATATAAGTCTTCAATGCTTCTCTTCTTCAACTGACTCTCGAGTATGACTTTAATCTCATTGAGAAACAATATCGTTTTAAAACTAGAAATCAGGATAAAGAGCGCAATACTATCTCTATGGTACTTCTTGTTTTCGGGCTTAGGTACTAACCCCCATTTCACATAGTTGTTAATCATGGAGGGTGTTACTGATATGCCTAATTGTTCTTGTCTAATCTGAAATTCAACATTAAGATCTGGATGCTCTTCAACAAAGATACCCTGTAATATGTTAATGAGTTGTTCGCGGTAAATGCCAAAATCTGGTATCTCTTCCCATTCCGGCAATTTCAGCTTAATCTTATTATTGATATCCACTGCAGCCTCCATTAGTGATTTGTTATTACTAGTGTATAAGATTATGGTCTATTTATCAAATATTACAATTTTGATACAGTAGCCGTCTAGGTGCTCAAATGGAGATTTCGTGGTAAAATAAGGAGTATATCTCAAACAGAATAATAGACTCACGGTAGCTACTATCGTTGAATACAAATGAGGAGGCAATAATGAACGAAGAAACAAAGAATGTTGCTGTCGAAGATGTTGAATGTGCGACATCTAGTAACTTTATCCATCAAATTATTGATGAGGAGATAGCCCCAGGTGGCAGAACTGAAGGCGAAACGGTACATACCCGCTTCCCTCCCGAGCCCAATGGTTACCTCCATATTGGCCACGCCAAGGCAATTAACTTAAACTTTAGCACAGCTGAAAAGTACAATGGCCTATGCAATCTCCGCATGGATGATACCAACCCTGGTAAGGAAGAACAACATTACGTTGATCAGATTCAAGAAGATATTCACTGGTTAGGTTATGACTGGGGAGATCGCTTCTACTTTGCCTCCGACTATTTCGATAGGATGTATGATTTAGCTAAAGTACTGATCAATAAGGGACTTGCCTTCGTTTGCGATTTAACTGCAGAAGAGATGCGTGAATACCGCGGGACTTTAACCGAACCTGGAAAGAACAGCCCCTACCGAGACCGTTCCGTTGAGGAGAATCTCGACTTATTTGAACGCATGAAAAATGGTGAATTCAAAGACGGTGAGAAAACGTTGAGAGCCAAGATTGATATGGCCTCCGGAAATATGAATATGAGAGATCCCGTCATTTATCGTATTGCTCACGAAAGTCACCATAGAACTGGCAACAAGTGGTGTATCTATCCCATGTATGACTACGCCCATCCCTTGGAGGATGCCATCGAAGGAATTACTCACTCCCTTTGCTCATTGGAATTCGAGGATCATAGACCTCTTTATAATTGGTTCGTTGAAAAGACTGAAATCGAACATGTCCCTAGACAAATTGAATTTGCTAGACTAAACCTGACCAAAACCGTTATGAGCAAAAGAAAGCTGAAAAACTTGGTTGACACCAATGTCGTGGATGGCTGGGATGACCCTCGCCTACCTACTATATCAGGTCTTCGCCGCAGAGGTTACACGCCTGAAAGCATCAGGAATTTTGCCCAACGTATTGGTGTTTCCAAAGTAGATTCTACTGTTGACCATGGTTTCCTAGAGTACTGTTTGCGAGAAGATTTGAATGAGAATGCACCTAGGGCAATGGCCATCCTCGATCCTCTCAAATTAATCATTGATAATTATCCAGAGGATAAAGTAGATCTTTGTATGATTAGCAACCATCCGAAAAAACTGGAAATGGGTAAGCATGAAGCTCCCTTCCGTAAAGAGATTTGGATTGAACGGGATGACTTTGAAGTTGACCCACCGAAGAAGTACTTCCGTCTCTTCCCTGGCAACGAAGTCCGACTTAACAGTGCCTATATCGTGAAATGTACAGGCTACGATGAGGATGAGGATGGCAACATAACAGCTGTGCATGCAGAATATGACCCTGAAAGCTTTGGCGGCTCAGCTGCAGATGGTAGAAAAATTAAAGGAACCATTCACTGGGTAAGCGTAGAAGATGCTGTTCCAGCAGAGATTCGCCTTTACAACGATCTGTTTGTAGTTGACCACCCTGATGCTGATGAAAGAGACTATACCGAATTAATCAATCCGGACAGCATGGAAGTTCTCGAGACATCCTATTTAGAGCCTTGGTTAGCTGAGCAAACCGATCCTGAGATGCGCTATCAGTTTATGCGAAAAGGATATTTCTGTGAGGATAACCGTTATTCCACTCCTGAGCACAAAGTCTTTAATCGTACCGTCACACTAAGGGATACTTATAAACCTACGAAATAAGTTCCTATAGGAGGAATTGATGTCTAATTCAGACAAGCTAACGATAGATAAGATAGACAATATTAATAATCAAGAAGAGCCGCTTGACAAGAGCGGCTCTATCACAAGAATAAAGGAAGTCTACAAAGGCAAAGCCTTCATAACTGCAAGGCGAAAAGATGACCGAAAAAGGAAACTGCGGCTTGTATTCTTTAGTTTTCTCCTTCCAATCTTAGCCTTTATCCCAGCCTTCATCGTTTCTGGTGTATTCCCTTTTGGCGGAGATACCACCCTAGCTGTAGACTTACGGCATGAATATGTTGGCTTCTATGAAGGGTTTAGAAATGCGCTGACAAGTTCCGGTGGCTTCTTTTACAATATGTATAAATCCATCGGTGGTGAAATGGTCGGCACCTTCGCTTACTATATGATGAGCCCTTGGAACTTACTCTTTTTTGTCTTCCCTAGAGAGGCAATGCCTATAGTTATCCAGGCAACTCAGATGTTGAAGATTGGTTTGGCTGGTGCTAGCTTCTCTTTGCTACTCTTGTATAATGAGCATGGTAAAGACTGGAAAGTCGTTCTGTTTTCAACCATGTACGGCCTCTTATCTTTCTCCACAGCTAACCTCTTGAATCATATGTGGTTAGACCCCATTGCCATCTTCCCGCTCGTCATTCTGGGACTTGAGCGGCTAATCGATGGAAAGAATCCTCTCCTATATGTCTTCACGTTGACCTACATGATATGGACCAATTTCTATATTGGTTATATGGGCTGCATCATGGTAGTTTTATACTTCATCTATGCTATTGTACGACGGAGCGCATCTAGGGATCAGCTCAAGTGGACTGGCTTCTTCCGTCCCCTATCACGTTTTGCCCTCTACTCTCTATTAGCAGGTGCAATCTGTGCAGTTCTCCTTTTACCAACGCTCTATTCATTGGTATTGAGCAAGGTTTCCTATGCCTCTACTGTCGTTGCCAATTGGGAATTTGATTATCCCCCATTGGACTTTTTCACTAAGATGTTGCCTGGAGCCTTCAACTATGATCAAGTGCCTAGTGGCTTACCCAACGTATTTACGGGCACTATCACTAACATCTTTTTGATCGCTTACCTGCTAAATGGTAGGATTTCATTTAGAGAACGCTTTGTCAGTCTACTAATACTGGCTTTCCTGTTTCTCTCGATGAACATCGATAAACTGAATGTCTTTTGGCACGGCATGCAATATCCTATTTGGTACGAATACCGCTTCTCTTGGGTTTTTAGTTTCTTTATTGCCCTTCTAGCTTTTAGGTCCTTCATGCGTTTTGAAAAAGCCAATATTCTTAAGTTTATAATAGTCGTCTTGCTCTACGGGGCTCTGTATGCTTATCTCTATTTACATTTAGAGGACTACGACTTCTTAATGATCTATCATTTGGTTGGTGGCGCGATTATTTTTGTTGCCCTAATGGCCATGATTCTTATCTACCCCCACAAACGTAAAGTGGCTGCAATATTGCTTCTCCTTATCTCCTTCGCAGAGATGAGTTTGAACGCATCCGTACACACTGTAGTATACAATTATGAGAGTATGGAAGAATTCCAGTTCTTTGACCGAGTAATGCACGAAGCCTTAGATGGAGTTCGCCCTGATGAAGAGGACGAATTCTGGCGAATTGAGAAGACCTTCATGCACGATAACAATGATGGTATGCGTTTTCATTATCCGACGACTACCCATTTCAATTCTGCGCTTGAAAGAAAGACCATCGATCTCTTCTCGGCTATGGGATTTGCCGTATCGAACAACTCGCTCAACGGGACTAATCCTACAAAATTTACCGATGCAATGTTTGGGATTCGTTACTACATGCGTGGATTAAAATCGGCGCAAGAAGAAGACATACAAGGAATTGATAAGCTAAAGGATAAGAGCAATCGACCTGATCTCGTCGATATGGACCTAATCAGAGAAACGAACTATGTACAAATCTTTGAAAACAACAATTATCTACCTCTTGGCCTCTTAGCTGAAGCTGACATAGAAAATCTAAAGTCTGCTAGAGCAAATCCTTTGGACTTCCAAGATCGAATCATGAATACGCTAGATAACACTGATGAAGAAAATAATTACTACGTAAGATTAGCCGTTAAACACAGCCGGATAGAGAACCTCGATATTAAACCTCAAGGTAAAAATCGAACAAACTATACAAGGATTGAACCCGAAATGGAAGCTTACCTCGATTATAGCTTCTATCTTATGGAGGGAAATTCCCATTACCTGACCGTGTCTAACACTTTGGATCGCAATAATTCTAAACTATACTTGAACAGTGTTGAGCTTGCCAACAAGAGGATGGGCCGTCATAATAGTTCTCAAGTATACAATGTGTCGAATAGTAAAGACGCCAATGCCGAGAACCATCTCAAAGTAGAACTGTTAAAAGATAAGAATGGTTTTGATATCAATAATATTTCACTATTCTACCTAGACGAAGAGCTCTTCCAAGACTTAATTGCCTTTCAACAAAAACATGGTCTGGAGTTGGATTACTTCTCTGATACACATATCAGAGGCACTTTCACGGCCACCGAAAATACACCCTACCTGCTTATCACTCTCCCCCATGACCAAGGATGGCATGCAAAAGTAGACGGAAAAGCAGTTGAAACCGTCGAAGTGCTGGATGCGCTAATCGCTATACCCGTTTCTGAAGGTCATCATGAATTGGAGTTAAGCTATGAGCTTCCTTACTTCAAACTAGGTGCAATCATTTCTATAGGAGCACTCATTGCCCTATTCTTCATCCTTATCTTTAGGGGAATTAATAATAGAAGACGCAGAAAGAAAAGTAAGCCAGCTGAACAAAAAGTGTGGACAAGAAAAGAGCTGAGACGCTCAATTGTTAGCAAAGAAGGCAATCAATCTAGCTCTACTATGAGTCTTATTAAAGAGACTCCAGACGTTGAATCCAAGGATAAAACTGACGGTAATGAAGAATCACTGATTCCTGAAGAAGCCGATAATATTGTACAGGATGCGTCCAGTAACCATATGGACATCACAGAGGATAAGAATATAATAATTGATGGGGTTGATGATGAAACTAAAAACGACTAAGAACATTTATACTTTGCTGGAATTCCTCATGATTCTATTTATTTTGCTAGCAATAGTCGATATAAAAGGTCTACGGATTCTCTTCATAGTTCTCGCTGGTTTAACTTTGGTTGCGAGTGCCTACCTTGATTATAATTATTGGCGGTGTCCTTCGTGTGCCAGACACCTGGGCCGAAGGATGTATCCTGCTCCAGGAGCTTGTAAGCATTGCGGTCATGACTTTAAAGACAATGATGTGGTCAATGCTAAAGAGCTAAAAGACTATTTTTATGGAAAGAAAGCTAATGAGCAAAATCTTGAAGAGCTCGATCACAAACACGATTAACGTAAACTTATAAGAAACCAAAATGCCTGTTAGATTGCTAATCTGCTATCTAACAGGCATTTTACTTGTTAATTCATTGTAGTTATAAATTATTTCGCTAAGCTTTCAGCTCTTGTCTCACGGATTAGATTAATCTTTATTTGTCCTGGATACTCTAATTCGTTCTCTACTTTTTGAGCAATTTCATGTGCGAGAACCGTTAGTTTATCTTCGGGGATCCTCTCTGGCTTGACCATTATACGAATTTCTCGGCCAGCCTGAATCGCAAATGATTGCTCGATACCCTCAAATGAGTTTGCGATGTTCTCGAGATCTTCAAGCCGCTTTACATAGTTCTCCATCGATTCTCGTCTAGCACCAGGTCTTGCTGCTGATATAGCATCTGCTGCTTGGACAATCATTGCTTCAATGGTAGATGGCTCCACATCATTATGATGGGATTCAATACAATGGATAACTTCCTTGCTCTCCTTGTATTTCTTGGCCATCTTAACACCAAGGTCAACGTGTGGCCCCTCCACTTCGTGATCAATCGCCTTGCCAAGGTCATGGAGAAGACCTCCGCGTTTAGCAATTTTCACGTTAGCGCCAACTTCTTCGGCTATCATACCAGCTAAGTTAGCAACTTCAATGGAATGAGCTAGGGCATTTTGTCCATACGATGTACGGTACTTCATCTTACCGAGCGTCTTCACAATCTCAGGGTGCATATTCCGAATACCAACTTCATCCAGAGCATTTTCACCAGCTTCACGAATAGTCGTATTGACTTCCTGTTCCGCTTTAGCAAATAACTCTTCTATCCTTGTTGGGTGAATACGGCCATCGACAATAAGCTTCTCTAAAGCAACTCTTGCCTTCTCCCTGCGAACAGGGTCAAAGCAAGATAAGACAACGGCCTGTGGCGTATCATCAATGATCAGGTCGACACCGGTAAGCGTTTCAAAGGCACGAATGTTGCGTCCTTCCCTACCGATAATTCTTCCCTTCATCTCGTCATTTGGAAGGGATACAACGGAAACAGTCGATTCTGCGACATAGTCAGAACTATAACGCTGGATTGTGCGGGTAATAATCTCTCTCGCAATAATCTCTTTCTGATCGTTTGTCTTCGCTTCATACTCCTTCAAAATCTTTGCTTGTTCATGGATTGAATTCATCCGAGCCTCATCGAGGATAATATTTTTTGCCTCATCCTCGCTCAAGTTAGCAATTCTTTCTAACTCAGCATTTTGTTTCTCGATTATTTGATCAATACTCTCCTCTTTGTTCTTAAGTTTTTCTTGATCGCGATTCAATCTCTCACTGCGTTTTTCAAGCTGATCTGATTTCGATTCTAAAGATTCTTCACGCTTTAATACTCTGCGTTCCATATCTTGTAGTTCATTCTGTCTCTTCTGATTAGCAAGCTCTTGTTCATAACGTAACTTATGAATTTCATCTTTTGCCTCTAACAAGGCTTCTCTCTTATTAGACTCTGCTTCTTTGTTCGCATCATTAAGAATCTTCTGTGCCAGTTCTTCTGCAGAACCGATACGGGATGCGTTTTGTTTTGAACGAACATAATTTCCTAGAATGAAACCAATTATCAGCCCGATTAGCACTGCAACCACGGGGATAATGATTTCTTGCATGCGACACCTCCTTTTCTATCAATTTTTCAAAGTTTAAAATCTTAGTGTGATCAGCTGAGGTCAAATGTATCCACATCTTCCAGTTCCTCGACGTAGTCATCGTCTTCAGGACTTGATCCAAGTTGATTCATTGCTTGGCGAACTCGAGTTTCAATCTCTTTTTGAATATCTTGGTTCTCCTCCAAGAATTGTTTTGAGTTCTCTCTTCCTTGGCCTAGCTTTTCACCTTCAAAGCTATACCAAGCGCCAGCCCGATCAACTATATTTAAATCATATGCAGTATCCAGAAGAGCTCCAATTTTAGAGATTCCAGTACCATACATGATATCGAACTCCACTCGTTTGAATGGAGGAGCGACCTTATTCTTTACCACTTTAACTTTAGTACGATTGCCAATAACTTCATCTCTATCCTTAATCTGCTCGCCGCGGCGAATATCTAAACGAACCGAAGAATAGAATTTAAGGGCAATTCCACCTGTTGTCACCTCTGGGTTGCCATAGATAACACCAATTTTTTGCCTTAATTGATTCAAGAAGACGACAGTTGTATTTGATTTAGCAACAATAGGTGTCAGTTTTCTTAATGCCTGGCTCATCAAACGAGCAAGCAAACCAACATGTGTGTCCCCCATCTCCCCCTCAATTTCTGCTCGTGGTACTAAAGCAGCCACCGAGTCAATTACCACAATATCAATTGCATTTGATCGTACTAAGCTCTCACAAATCTCCAGGGCAGATTCGCCGTCATCCGGTTGTGACAAGACAAGATTTTCAATATCTACCCCTAAGTTTCTTGCATAGTTAACATCTAGGGCATGCTCAGCATCAATAAAAGCAGCAATGCCCCCAAGTCTCTGAGCTTGAGCTACACATTCTAACGCTAAGGTAGTCTTACCAGACGATTCTGGGCCATATATCTCGACAATCCGACCTCTTGGCAGGCCACCAATCCCTAAGGCTAAATCTAAGTTGATTGCACCTGTTGGAATTGCTTCTATCTCTTCAACGGGCATGTCACCAAGTTTCATGACAGCACCTTTACCAAATTGCTTTTGAATTTTGCCGAAGGCAACTTCTAAGGCCTTCTGCTTATCATCTTTATTCATATTTGAAATCGCCATGATTCCTCCTATTTATATTATATATTTTCTAGGTCTAATACTTTGATGTTTTTTACCAGGTAGTCGACTGCAGAAATAATGGTAAATGCCAAAGCAATATACAAAAGTACAGCCGAAACCTCATAGTTATGGAAAAATCCAATATTTGCTAGTAAATTGTCTTCCAATAGATACATTATAATCGCTAGCATCTGAAATGTCGTCTTATATTTTCCCCATTTGGATGCCGCTATCGTTACCCCATCAGAGGCAGCAATTGTTCGGAATCCAGTAATCATCAATTCTCTTGCCACAATGACGACTACAATCCACGCTGGAATCTTATTCACGCTGATCAACATAATAAAAGCGGCCTGTGTAAGTACTTTATCAACTAATGGGTCCACAAACTTTCCAAAAGTTGTCATCATGTCGTATTTTCTAGCTATATATCCATCGACAAAGTCAGAAAGGGACGCAATGATAAAAATAAGAGCAGGCACTACACTTGTTACACCCATCAAAATAAAAGATACGACAAAAACAGGTATCATTAATAAGCGAAACATCGTCACCTTATTCGCTAAATTCATCACTTTCACCTTCTTCTTCATCATAATAGTTTTCGCTGATTAACACTTCTCTTGGCTTGGATCCATCCTGAGGACTGACAGCCCCCATCGTCTCTAAATCATCCATGATTCTACCCGCTCTTGCGTAACCAATACGAAAACGCCTTTGCAAACCAGAAATAGATGCTGTTTCCTCATGGCTGATGAACTCCAAAACCTCGCTCATCAATTCATCTTGATCTTCAGCTGAGCTTGAGCCAGCAGAAGAACCTTCATTTAACTTCTCCAAAGATTCCATCAGGTCTCTGTCATAATGGGTATCATGTTTATCTTTGACAAAACTAACCACATTGGAAACTTCAGAATCACTAATAAAAGCACCTTGCACCCGAATTGGTTTGGGAAAGCTTGCTGGATGATAAAGCATGTCTCCTCGACCTAAGAGTTTTTCTGCCCCAGACATATCCAAAATTGTTCTGGAATCAATCGCAGAAGATACTTGGAAAGAAATCCGAGATGGAATGTTCGCTTTAATGATTCCCGTAATAACATCTACAGAAGGTCTTTGTGTTGCAATGATCAAGTGGATACCACACGCCCTTGCCATCTGTGCTAAACGAGTAATATGCGATTCTACATCCTTGGCAGCAACCATCATGAGGTCTGAAAGCTCATCAATGATGACAACGATAAAGGGTAAGTTCTCCATCTCTTCGTCTATTGTTCTCTTCTCACGATAACCCCGTATGTCTCTAACAGAATAGGTTGAGAAGAGTTTGTAGCGCCTTTCCATCTCTTGGACGGCCATATACAAAGCTCTACTGGCTTTCTTTGGGTCTGTCACAACAGGTATCAATAGATGAGGAATTCCGTTATAGACCGAGAGTTCAACAACCTTAGGGTCAACCAATATCAGGCGAACTTCATCTGGTGAATACTTGTAGAGTACACTCATAATAATCGTATTGATACAGACCGACTTTCCTGAACCAGTCGCACCAGCAATGAGCAAGTGAGGCATCTTAGCGATATTAGCTATAATCGGTTTGCCAGAAATGCTTTGACCTAGGGCAATAGGAATCGAATCACTAATAGATTCATATTCTTTGGATTGTAGGATATCCCGGAATAGAACAGCCTCCATCTTTTCATTTGGCACCTCTATGCCTACGTAAGGCTTGCCTGGAATAGGGGCTTCTATACGCACTTCAGAGGCAGCTAAACTCAGCGCTAAATCGTCAGATAAATTAGTAATTCTGCTGACTTTGACGCCAGGAGCTGGCTTAAGTTCAAATTGAGTGACTGCTGGTCCTCTTTGTATAGTCATAACCCTAGCTTCGATATCGAAGCTAGATAGAGTATCTTCAATTAGTTTTGCTTGCTTTTTCAAGTCACTTTCATTAATAGACGCTAGCTTGTTATTCTTCTTTAGAAGCTCAGCAGGCGGCTTTTCATAAGTAATTGGGTCGTGATCGATAGAAAAGCCCAATGAGTCAATCGACATCTGGTCACTGTCGCTTGCCTTGGTTTCTGGTCGATCAGATGACTCTTTGCCTACCTGCCCATTATTCTGTTTTACTTTATCTCCACGTTCTGATATGTTTTCGCTAGATAAAACGCTTTTCTTCTTAGCATCTGCGGAAGTAATCGATATGTCGCCATCCCGCGTAGGATCAAAGTCATCCGCATAGTTTTTAATCTGAATAACCTGTTCTGTTTCTTTTTGGAAGGGGTCATTATTCATATTTATACTGATTATGCCATCTTCAGTCGCAGTCTTATTAGGTTGTTTCGTTCTTTTCCCTCTAGTTTCATTCAAGGCCCTACGTTCATCTCGCTTAAGTTTAGAATCTTGTAAGCTGGCAGAAACCTTATCTTTACTGATGCTTAATAAATTCTTGATTCCAAGATAACACTTCTCTAAAAAAGCAGAAAATGGCAAGTCAAATAGATGCAAGATAAAAAACAAAAGGATGATTGCAATTAGAATACTAATACCAATATTACCAACCATTCTCTGTAAGATGAATGTAAAGAAAGCGCCAATAACACCCGGTCCTCGCTTAAGCAGGCCATGTTCCCCAGCAAGTTCCATCGTTGTTCCAAAACTACCGTCAGGTGATTCCTTCATCCCCAGAATCAGGGCAAAACAAAGAAACAAGGCGAAGAGGTAAGCTACATTCTTAGCTAGTTTTCCTTTCAGGTGTCCTGTTGCCCAACTTAAAAGCAAGATAAATAGTAAAGGTGGTAGCGCATAAGCAGTCAGACCAAACAATTGAAAAGCAAAGCCACCCACGATTCTACCGATAGCACCCAACTGTTGTTGAAAATAAATAGAAGCAAAGACGAGAACGAAGACAAAAAAGACAAGCACAGTAATGAGTTCACAGTTAATATTCGGTTTTGTTTTCTTTGTTCGCCGTGATCTACGTTTGTTAGCCATATATCCCCCATCTCGTTTTTATCTACCTTTCATTATAGCACACAAGCTGGTGAAGAAAAAAAAGTACCTCAAAGAAAGACACTTTCTTTGAGGTACATGGATTACTTACTATTCTCTTGGTAATAGAGCTTTTCTAGATAGATTTATTCTTCCTTGGTCATCAATTTCAATAACCTTAACCTTGACTTCATCACCAATTTTTAATACATCCTCAACGGAAGCTACGCGTTCGTGGCTCAACTTAGAGATGTGAACCATCCCCTCTTTATTACCACCGATATCAACGAAAGCGCCAAACTTCATGATGCGAGTTACTTTTCCTTCATAGATGTCTCCGACTTCGACATCCTTAACGATAAGCTCAATCATCTCTAAAGCTCGCTTACCGCTCTCGCCATCCTTGGCTGTAATGGTAATGTGCCCATCATCCTGTGTATCGATCTTAACTCCAGTTGCATCGATGATACCGTTGATTGTCTTACCTCCCTTACCAATGACATCCCTTACTTTATCAGGATCAATATCAATAGCGAACATGCGTGGTGCATATGGAGATAAATCACTCTTAGGTTCAGCGATAGCATCATGCATAACATCTAAAATCTGTAGTCTTGCGACACGGGCCTGGTTAAGTGCTGTCTCCATGACCTCTCTATCGATGCCTTCAATCTTAATGTCCATTTGAAGCGCTGTAATACCTTCAGCAGTACCAGCTACTTTGAAGTCCATATCACCAAGGTGGTCCTCTAATCCTTGGATATCTGTAAGAATTGAAGTATTCTCACCTTCTTTAATTAGTCCCATTGCAATACCAGCAACTGGGGCTTTAATGGGCACACCAGCATCCATAAGAGCTAGTGAGGATCCGCAGATAGATGCCTGTGAGCTAGAACCGTTAGAGCTAAGAACCTCAGAGACCACACGAATGGTGTAAGGGAAACTAGTCTCATCTGGTAGAACAGGTACTAAAGCACGCTCAGCTAGGTGTCCATGTCCAATCTCTCGGCGCCCAGGTGAACGCAATGGACGAATATCTCCAACACTGAAAGGTGGGAAATTATATTGATGGTAGTAACGTTTTACAGTCTCTTCTTCGTGTAAACCATCAATGTATTGAACATCTGATGGTCCAGCTAGTGTTACTACGGATAGAACTTGAGTCTGTCCTCTAGAGAATAGGCCTGAACCATGGGTCCTTGGTAGGAAGCTAACCTCAGCTGATAGTTTACGAAGCTCATCCATTGCACGACCATCAGACCTAACCTTGTCAGCTGTAATTAGGCGACGAACTTCATCGCGAACGATATCATCCATAATTTGAACAGCGTATTTTTTCTCTTGTGGGAATTCATCAGGATCTGCGGCTTCTAGCACTTCCAAAGTCTCCGTAACGATAGCATCGATACCATCTTCACGAATCATCTTATTATCCGTACGCAGTGCCTGAAGCAGTTTATCTTTCGCTATACGCTCAACACGCTCACGCAATTCTTGTGGTGCTTCATTTACCGAGTACTCCATCTTTTCCTTACCATTTTCTTTAGCTATGCCTTCGATAAAATGGCAGATAGATTTAATTTCCTCGTGACCATATAAAATTGCTCCGAGCATAATCTCTTCACTCAACTCGTTAGCACCCGCTTCAACCATCATAATTGCATCTTTTGTACCAGCAACGGTCAGGTTCAGCTCTGAGTTTTCCATCTCTTTTTCAGAAGGATTGATGACATATTCACCATCAATGTAACCAACGATAACTGCCCCCGTTGGGCCATGGAAAGGGATATCCGAATTAGAAAGCGCAATAGAAGAACCATTCATCGCACAAATCTCAGGTGGATTTTGATCATCAACAGAAAGGACGGTAGCAATAACTTGAACCTCATTGCGGAATCCTTCTGGGAATAAAGGACGAAGTGGACGGTCCATTTGTCTTGCGTTCAAGGTTGCCTCTTGAGAGCCCCTGCCCTCACGTTTGATATAACCACCTGGAACACGGCCAACTGCATATAATTTTTCTTGGTATTCACAAGTCAGCGGAAAGAAGTCAATACCTTCTCTTACGGTCTTCGCCCCAACAGCCGTTGTTAAAACTACGGTGTCGCCGGCGCGTACGATACATTCTCCACTAGCTTGTTCTGCAACTTTACCGATGGTAACGGTAAATGCATTATCAGTCACACTTGATTGATATTCGTAAATCTTTTCCATTCTTCCTCCTGAATTCCGATAGCTTCGCTATCACCTACCCTAAGGTCTATAACATTTTTTGTACATCTTTATTATTATACAATAATAGTGGTCAACTAGCTAGACCGGACCACTATATCTTGTTCTTGCCGGTCTTCTTGATTGTTTTCCCTAATAATATTCACCTCAGTTTTATCATACATCCGCATGCGAATTGATTTATGATTGTTGACAATCTCGGCTGTGGAAAAAATACCACCAAACTCTCCATCTAAAGTCCACTCCAGCTCCTCATCTGCTTCAATCAAAATTCGAGAAGTCCGAAAAGATTGGATAGCGTCACTCTCTTCTTTATGGGTAATGAAATCCTTCATAGATGACAGAAAACCTAGTCCGCTCTCCTTCGCCTTGACGAGAGTAACTTCGAACAGTCCGTCATCATAGCTAGCTACGCCATTAATTCCATATATCCCCGCTATAGAATTCGAATTAGAGATGATGCCGAGAACATAATCATCCTCAAAAGTTTCTTTATCCGTAGTTACTTTCAAGCGCTTGCTCTCTATATTACCAAGATCCTTCATCCCTTCGGCAAAATAAGCTAATTTGCCAAAAGCATTCTTTTGAGATTGCGATGTTCTGTAACTAACCGAGGTAAAAGCACCAAAAGCAGCCACGTAAAAGAAAGTCTCATCGTTGAGTTGTCCAGTGTCCATATCGACAGCCCTACCATTAGTAGCAATCTTTAAGACTTCATCGCTATCGCGATCAAAGAGCCCTACGCCTCTAGCAAAGTCGTTGACAGAGCCCGTAGGTATTAAACCTATTTCAGGCCTTATTTCATTTTGCAAGACGCCTTCAACCACCTCACTCACTGTTCCATCTCCGCCGATAGCAATAATGAGATCAAACTCTGGCGCATAATCAGCGCAAAACGACGTTGCATGATTGCCATCCTGCGTAGCTAAGAGCTCTACACGGTAATCCAAACCACACAATCGGTTACTTATCTCTGTTACATAGTTTTCGCCTTCCGCCATACCTGCGACAGGATTAAAAATAATCAATGCTCGTTTCATAAAAACCCCCATGCTCAGCTTGTCAATTACCTTATATTTACCTTAAGTCCATACATCCAAACCAATAGAAAAAAGAGATAGCAAAGCTATCTCTTCGAAATTAACCACGTAATTGTAGGCGTTGTAGAAGGTCTCTGTAGCGCTCGATATCAAGCTTAGCAAGATAGTTTAGAAGGCCGCGTCGTTGACCGATTAACTTGTACATACCACGTCTTGAGTGGTGGTCGTTCTTGTGTGACTTTAAGTGGTCCGTAAGCTCAGCGATACGTTTGGATAGCATAGCAATCTGAACCTCAGGTGAACCTGTGTCATTCTCGTCCTTACCGTACTCTTTGATTAATTCTAACTTTTCTTCTTTCGTTAACATCTTTTTCTCCTTAATATATTATTCGCTTATACTCAGTAACAGGTTGGAGGGCCTGAAACCGAGAATAAGTACTCGATTATTCTATCAAACATAAAAGAAATAAACAAATATTTCTATACTTCAAACTGGGGAATCCATGATCTTAGAATGGCTTCATCTTCCTTCATGACCTCAATCAGCTCGTCTGCAGTATCAAACTTGATATCTCCTCTCTCGTAGGAAAGGAACTCTAACCACATCCGCTTACCGTAGAGGTCTTCATCAAGATCAAAAATATGGGTCTCAATCTTGGTATTATCGGTTTCCGTGAAGGTAGGATTAGTAC
>CAYFUF010000021.1:0-24368 GCA_964346245.1 uncultured Peptoniphilaceae bacterium
TCGTGAAGGTGGCCGTACGGTTGCATCTGGTGTCGTTTCTAAGATTATTGAATAAATTACCACGGAGAAAAGTATAGTGGATAAAGTAGGACAGCAGTTTCTCACGGTATGAGAAACTGCTGTTTTCATCTAAAAAGGGGATAGTATGGAACAATATGATTATGTGCTGTTTGTAGGCGCATTGTTGAGTATTTTCCTATTAATTGGGGCAACCCTCATTCGCTACTATAAGCGGTCGGTGAAAACGCCTGAAGATATCAAAAAGAGTAAGACTATTTCGTGGCCTATGTTTGTCCTGGGCCTGGTCCTTTTTGTCGTCACCCTTTTTCTTTACTTTTATTTGGTCCAAAGCGACATGATATAGTGAGAAGGAGTTTCTATGAAACAAACACGCAACAAAAAACGCAAGCTCCTCTATGGAGACTTGCTCAAACGAGTCGTCCTCGCTTTGCTGGGCTTGGTTTTCCTCATTAGCGTATTCTCATTCTACCAGTCTAACTATACCTTCAAGACAGTCTATTACACCGCCTCATCACCCAAGCTTCCAAATTCCTTTAATGATTATACGATTGCCCAGATATCAGACCTCCATTCCTCGACCTATGGTGATAAGTTGCTGGAGAAAGTTATTGAGGTCGATCCCGATATAGCGGTGATCACTGGGGACAGCTTCTCTAAGGACGATGAAGATATCGAAGGAGTCATCCGATTCATCAAAGATTTGTCTGATCAGGTGCAAACTTATCTCATCTTGGGTAATCATGAACTGTGGGCAAGCGAAGAACAGCGAACTTATTTCATAGAGGAAATCGCGAAGACCGATGTCGTCTTTCTCGATAATAAACACGTACCCATCATACGCCAGGGCAACAAGATTTTAGTTTACGGTTTGCTTGAAGACGCCGAATACTACGGCGCTGAAGGCTACGATGTCAACATGCCTCTTGACCATTACTTAGGACCTAAGCAGGATAACTTTTCCATCCTCTTCGCCCATAATCCCAATTATTGGGAAGACTATATTCAGTGGGGAGCTGATCTAGTGCTCAGTGGTCACCTTCATGGTGGCGGCATTCGCTTACCTTTCCTAGGAGGAGTGTTCTCTCCAACGGGTGAACTCTTTCCAGAGAGGGATAAGGGCATCTTCCGCCAAGATGATAAGAGCTTGATCATATCAGCAGGTTTAGGCAACAGCGGAACGCCATTTCGTTTGTTTAATCCACCCGAGTTAGTCATTATTACACTGCAGTCCCTCTCCATCTATTGAGGTGTAGGGAGAATAACAGAGTGAGCCATAAGGAGGACAGGATATGTCTAGTATTGTCGATATTATTATTAAGAAGCGGGATGGGGAAGAATTGAGCGAGGCAGAGATTCATAGCTTTGTCACAGGCGTTAAGGAAGAGACGATTGAAGATTATCAGATATCCGCTTTCTTGATGGCCGTCTTTTTCCAAGGCATGAATGACCAGGAGATTGCGACTTTAACCAGAGAGATGGCCCTATCTGGCGACACGCTGGAGTTTCCTACCATCAAAGAACCCATAGTGGATAAGCACTCTTCAGGTGGCGTTGGTGATACGACTTCTTTGGTGCTTGCCCCCATCGTTGCAGCTTGTGGCCTACCAATAGCGAAACTATCTGGTCGAGGCCTGGGTTTCACCGGTGGTACGGTCGATAAGTTGGAATCTATTCCTGGTTTCCAAACGGAAGTGAGCGAGGAAGACTTCATTAAGTTTGTGGAGAGGGACAAGATTTCCATCATTGGCCAAAGCGCAGACATTGCCCCAGTTGATAAGACCCTCTATGCACTGAGAGATGTCACCGGCACGGTGGATTCTATTCCTTTGATTGCTGCATCCATTATGTCAAAGAAGTTGGCAGACGGATCAGATGCGATTGTTTTGGATGTCAAGTATGGCACTGGGGCTTTCATGAAGACACCAGAGACGGCCATCGATTTGGCCAAGGTGATGGTCTCCATAGGCGAAAACAATGGCAAGAAGACAATTGCCCTCATTACCGATATGAACCAGCCCCTAGGCAGCGCTGTTGGCAACAATCTTGAGGTTATCGAAGCTATCGAGGCCTTGAAGGGAAGGGGCCCAAAAGACTTCTTAGATGAATCCTATGCCCTAGTCGCTGAGATGCTCATTGCTGGAGAAAAGGCAGAGAATCTTGATCAAGCGAATCAGATGATTCAAGAGGTCATCCATGACGGGTCTGCTTTTGAAAAGTTTGTGACCATGGTAGATAATCAGGGTGGCGATTCCTCTTATGTGAGAGATGTCGACAAGTTCCCTAAGGCTAAAATCGTTCTGGAAGGCAGAGCTGAAGAAGCAGGATACGTGGCTGCTATCGATACGGAGGAAATTGGCAAAAGCTCCCTACTGTTAGGGGCTGGTCGTGTCAAGACAACGGATACGATCGATCCCGCTGTGGGATTAAAGATCTATAAGAAAGTCGGCGATGAGATTAAGGAGGGGGATGTCCTCTTCGACGTTTTCGCCAATGATCAAGAGAAGGGTAAGGAGGCTGTTGCCAAATCCCTAGCGGCTTATACTATCCAAGAGGATCCAGTGAGAGCAGCCCATTCACCCATCTATGCCCGCGTTACCAAAGAGGGTGTGGAACTTCTAGCGGACCAAGAGAGCTAAATCAGCTCGACCGAGAGGATAGCTAGATCTAGATAGGATGAGATATGAGAAAAGAAAGATTAGCAGATAGCCAATATGCCCCTTTAGTTCACGAGGCAATCGCTGCTGCAGATAATGCTTACGTCCCTTATTCAGGTTTTCATGTGGGCGCAGCTTTGCTCGATAAATATGGCAAAGTGTGGACTGGCTGCAATATCGAATCAGCTTCCTATACGCCAACAAATTGTGCGGAGAGGACGGCCATGTTCAAGGCGGTATCAGAGGGAGTCAAAGACTTTCAGGCAATTGCCATCATCGGCCGCGATCACTTGAGTAAAGAAATCACGGAGAGCATGACTGCTCCCTGCGGCGTCTGCCGCCAGGTTCTCGCCGAGTTTTGCGCAGAGGATTTTGAGATTGTCCTTGCCAATGCTAAGGGAGACCTAAACATTTACCGCTTGGAGGAGATACTTCCCCTAGCTTTTACAAAAACAAGCTTAGATGATGCCCGCCAAGCAGACAATTCATAAAGATTAAAAAACATCAGCCTCTAGCTCAGAGGCTGATGTTTCTCTATTATGTGGTTTGCAATTTTCAAGCCATCCAAGGCGGAGGAGACAATGCCTCCGGCATATCCTGCGCCTTCACCAGCGGGATATAAACCCTTCATTGTGATGGATTCGTACTTATCATCTCGTAGGATGCGTATGGGCGAGGATGACCGCGCCTCAACACCGGTCAGGAGAGCATCATCTTGGGCAAAGCCCGGAATCTTCCGGCCCCAGCTGAGCAAGCTTTCTCGAAGCGCTGTGGTTACCGATGGGGGATAGATGCCGCTGAGGTCAGCTAGCTGGTAACCAGGTTGGATACTTGGCTCAATTGTGCCCAGCTTGCTTGTGGTCTTACCATCCAAGAAATCTATAAGTCGCTGAACTGGGGCATAGTAGTTTCCACCGCCCAGACGGAAAGCTTCCTTTTCTATCTTTCTTTGATAGGTCATACCGGAGAAAAGCTCATTATCTAATTCCTCAAGGGGCAGGGTTGCAAGGACAGCCGAATTGGCATTCTTGCCGCCTCTATCGTGGTAGCTCATGCCGTTGACACAGAGTAGGCCTTCCTCCGAGGAAGCGTTAACGACGTAACCTCCGGGGCACATGCAGAAGGTGTAGACGCCACAGTTCCTGCCATCTGCACCAATCTCTCTGGCAAGGTGGGTCAACCGATAGGAAGCCCTTGGCAGCCTGTCATCGTAGGCATAAGGGCCGTACTGGGCATGTTCAACCATAAGCTGGGGATGCTCGATGCGAAAACCCATAGCAAAAGGCTTATTCTCCATCGCTATACCTTGTTCATGCAAGCTTAGGAAGCTATCTCTTGCTGAGTGACCAATCGCTAGGATGACCTGACTGGCTTCAAAAGTGTGACTTTGAGTAAGGACTCGTCTCACTCGTCTGGATCCATCATTCATATAATCCCACTCTAAGCATTTCACCTGCTGATCAAAGAGGACTTGGCCGCCTAGGTTAATGATATGGTTTCTCATATTGCTGACGACTGTCCGCAGGATATCTGTACCAATATGGGGATACTGGAGCCAAAGGATATCTTCAGGAGCGCCAAAGCGGACGAAGGTTGTTAGGATGTGGTGGAGGCGGGGGTCCTTGGACCTGGAGGTTAGCTTGCCATCCGAAAAGGTTCCTGCACCGCCTTCGCCAAATTGGACGTTGGAGTTTTGCTTAAGATTGCCTGTTGCCCAGAATTCATCCACATGGGTCTGCCTGGTTTCTACGGCTTGGCCCCGTTCTAAGACAATAGGACGGTAGCCAAAATCCGCTAAGAGAATGGCAGCAAAGAGACCGCTTGGGCCTGAGCCAATTATAAGAGGAGGCTGGCTTAACGCTTCTGAACCTCTTTTGGGTTGGAAGCTAGCTTCTTCCCAAACCACCAGATCATTCTTTTCTCTCTTGCCTACACTTGGTTTGTGGGCAGTATCAATCAAGACCTGTATGTTCTTTTGAATTTTGCCTTTTCGAGCATCGATAGATTCTCGGTATAGGCGACTGGTAAAACTATCTTTAGGCAGGTGGACCTTTTTAGCGATTGCCTCCTTCATGTCTTCAGGGCTGCAGTCAAGGTCCAACTTTATATTTCTGATCAAGTAGCTTTTCATGCTTTCGTATCATCTTCCAGATTAGCTAAAGCCTCTTCAACCTGCACCCATAAGGCACACTCAATCCTCTTGCGGAAGAGGTCGCAGCTGAAGGGGACAATGCCTTGGATACTACCTGAGGCATGGAGTGCGTTGGCGGAACAACCACCAGAGCAGTAGAGCTTAGCCCAGCAATCCTTGCATTCAGGATGGGAGTAGACATTGCATTCCTTGAAGTCTTTGGTGAGAGCTTCCTTTTGGATGCCGTCATACACGTTACCTACTTTGTAGTCGTCTTCGCCAACAAACTGGTGGCAGGGATAGAGGTCTCCCCATGGGGTAACCGCCATATATT
The DNA here is from genome assembly GCA_964346245.1 of uncultured Peptoniphilaceae bacterium. GTDB lineage: Bacteria > Bacillota > Clostridia > Tissierellales > Peptoniphilaceae > CAYFUF01. Next base: position 5,141 of record CAYFUF010000021.1, read on the forward strand.
CGCTACCCGCTCCGCAGCCAGAGATTCTCTTATGGATGCATGGCCCACCATCTAGGTCTAGCATGTAGTGGTAGAAGATGAATGGCTTGTCTTGGTTGGATAGGTCATCAGCACTTCCGCCTAGCTTTTCCATCTCCTTAGCTTTGCCATTTCGACGAATCATCTCTTCTGCTAATCGTTCATATTGTTCTTCTAGCTCCTTGACATCATCAGGGCCTAGCAGGTAGTCGTCTTCAGAGTCACCGATAACGGGTTCCATGGATAGGCGGTGGAAGCCTAAATCAGCCATGTGGAGGATATCTTGAGTAAAGTCCTTGTTATTCTTGGTATAGGTGCCGCGGATGTAGTATTCCTTATCTCCCCGTTTTTCAACGAATTCTTGGAAGCGGGGCACAATGACATCGTAGCTACCCTTGCCACTAATGGTGTGGCGCAGAGCGTCATGGATTTCCTTTCGTCCATCCAAGGATAGGACCACATTGTCCATCGCCTTATTGAGATAATCGATGGTTTCGGTATCGAGGAGCATACCGTTTGTCGTAAAGGTGAAGCGGAAGTTCTTATCGTGTTTTTCGCCTTGCTCTTTTGCATAAGTGACCGTTTCCTTGACGACATCCATATTCATCAGAGGTTCACCACCAAAGAAATCGATGTCTAGGTTGTGGTGGCTACCTGAGTTTTCAATCAGAAAGTCGATAGAAGCTTTAGCGACCTCTTCACTCATCAGAGCTCTTTCACCTTGGTACTTGCCTTGGCTAGCAAAGCAATAATCGCAATCTAGGTTGCAGGTGTGGGCAACATTTAGGCAGAGGGCCTTTACCGAGGTCTTTCGATCTCTAAGATTAAGCGATAGATTCTCGTAAGTGTCGTTAGAGAAGAGGCTGCCCTCTTCGATAAGTTCACTGATTCCTTTTAGCACATCGCGAACTTCTTCCTTACTTGTCTTGTCTTCAAACTCTTTGAGCAGCTTATCTTCTAGGTCGTCCCAGTGTCCTGGATTCGTTAGATCAAAGCGGGGGTTTTGCATCGATTTGACGGCAGAATATGCCAGGTCATCGAGGACGTGGACACCACCAGAATAGGTGTCCACGACGATATTGCGGCCTTGTAAGCGGTAGGGGTGTATCATGTATTCTCCATAACTAAGCCTAACGGGGTAGGCGTGATTGAATCGTTTTATCAGAAGATATCAGCAGATATCTTGAGGGCAAAAAGCAACCGCTCTCAGGGAGAGCGGAGTCGATTAGTTTGCTTTTTTCTGTTCGCAAGATTGGTTAGCAACACCGCAAGATGTCTTGCATGCGGATTGGCATGATGTTTGACATTCGCCGCAGCCACCGTTCTTTATGGAATCTCTCAGATTACGCGTGTTCAAGCTGATGATATGTTTCATATCAACCTCCTTCTATGTATTCCTTCTAGATAGGAATATTTTATATCGCAATAGCCATCTCGTCAATTAAACCCTCACTACACCGACTTGACCACCCGAATTCTCTTGGGCATCTCTTTTGATGAGGAGATGACCCGAATGCCTTCCTCTTCCAGCTGGTGGAAGCGCTGCAAGACGTCGGTATCAATGACTTCGCCAGGCGTTAGTAGGGGAATCCCTGGTGGATAGGCCCAGGCATATTCGCTGCAGATGCGGCCTCTAGCTTCATCGACAGCAACGAATTCTCTATCACCTTCTAAAGCGTCCAAAACAGAGACTTCCCTCCGTGGGATAGCAGGGAAGATAGCCGGGTCTTTGTGGTCGACCGCCTCTAGTTTTTGGTCCAAGGCAAGAAGGGCATCAGCTAAGAGGGTAAAGCCAATCTCTTCATCACCGATGGTGGCCATCCCCATAGCGTAATTACCATAGGCCATCTCCAGTTCCAACCGATATTCCTCTCGCAAAATGTTCTTGAGGTCCATACCGGTGATTTTTGTCTTGATCGTGGAGATGACAATCTTGGATGGATCAAATTGGTAGAAGGTGGGGTGGTTTTCTATGCTGTCATCACCCATGCAAAGAACCTGCAGCTTGTCCAATCCCTTCATCTTTTGGGAGAAAGCGTTCAGGCGGTCGTAGAGAATGACGTGTTCTCTCAGGCCGTTTGCTTGCAGGTAGAGGATGCATTCATCGATGGAGGCTAACAGGAGGTGAGATGGAGAGGTGGTCTCAAAGACAGCCAAATTGTGGCGCATGGTGTCGGCATCTACACGGTCAGACAGGTGGATGATAGCAGTAGAGGTCAAGGAAGGAAGTGTCTTATGGAGGCTTTCAATGACGATATCGGCTCCACAGGCAATGGCATGTTTAAACAATTGGGGAGCATAGCGGAAATGAGCTCCATGGGCTTGATCAACTTGCAGTAGAGCACCATGCTTGTGGCATATCTCAGCGATTGTTTCGATATCCGACACAACACCTTCGAAAGTGGGCGAAGTGATGGCAACTAAGCTCGTTTCTGGATTATCTTCCAAGGCTTTACGAATAGTATCGGGATTCACCGACCCATACATGCCAAAGGTTTCATCCACATCTGGGGAGATGAAGACGGGGTTCAAATCGCAAATCTCTATTGCATGGTAGGAAGACTTGTGGGCGTTGCGGCCAATGATAATGGTATCGCGACGCTTGGTTGCCGTTCGGATACCTGCTAATATGCCGCCAGATGATCCGTTAATCATATAAAAGGAATGTGCTGCGCCGAAGGATTCAGCGACATCTTCTTGGTGCTTCTTAATAGGTCCGATTGGAGCATGGAGATTCTCCATCCCTTCACTCTCCGTCATATCTAGGGAGAGGTTAAGACGGTCACCGAACTTCTTGGTGTTACGCTTGTGCCCCGGCATATGGAAGGGGTAGATATCGCTAGCTGAATAGGATGCCATACCTTCGTAAACCGATTGGAACACTTTGTTACTATCCCAATCTTCCGTGGGACGATTCTCTGGTAAAATGTATTTGTTAGCTTGTGTTGTCAAAGGAACCTCCTCATCTACGTTACTGCTCATTATAGCCAGTAAAGTTTGCTGACTCAACTAGGTGCGATAAAGGGTCTATACTTTTCATGATTCTTTTTCATGGAATAAACTTGCCAAGCGGTAAGATGGGTGGTAGAATACGTTACAGAAAGTTTACAAAGGAAGTTTTAGAGGCGGCAAAGTGTGGATTTTCCAATGGTTAAGCTGCATTTATTGTCGTTTTGGAGGATACAAATTGTTTAAGGAAAGACGATTATCTACGAGGATTAAAGTCGCGCTGTTTAGCGGGACATTTTTATTTGCATCATTTGTTGGTGGCAGCCTAGCAAGGGCGGATGAGGACCACCTAAACACTGAATTGAAAGTAAAAGTTAGCCTACCAACATTTGGTTTGGTCGAAACAGAGAAAGGGCTTCACTTTTTTGATCCAGATACAAACTCTGTTTTAAGGGACAGCTTCAAAGTCTTCCAAGGCAAGACCTACTATTTCAATAGTGAAGGCAACGCGATATCCGGTCTGTGGGAGGATCCTACCGATAGGAGTTTGCTCTACTTTGACGAAGAGGACCACAGCCAATTGAAAAAGTCCTGGAAGTCTTTAGGTAAGGACACTTACTACTTCGATGAGCGGGGCAAGGCGCTTAGAGGATTGCAGACGGAAATCAAGGGAGGGGAAGTCTACTACTTCTATTCCGACCACAGGCAAGCTAAAGACTATCTCTACCATAGGGGCGAGGACATTTACTTTTTTTGTCCTGATGGCAGAGGGGCAACGGGCTTGCAAGTAGACCCTAAAACGAATAAGCACTACTACTTCGATGAGCTGACCCATAAGGCTGTTAAGAACACAGCTAAAGAGATTGGCCAAGATAGCTATTATTTCACTGCTGATGGGTCTGCCCTAACAGGCTCCTACCAAGATCAAGAGGGCAATCTCTATTTTTATGATACAAAGACAGCTAAGATGCTAAAGAATGAGTGGCAGGTGCATGAGCATTCGACTTATTACTTTGGTGCTGATGGGAAAGCAGTGAAAGGCTTTTTGGATATCCCTGAAACGAATAGTCGTTACTATTTCGATCCAGTAACCAGCCAGCAAGTCAAGAATACGGAAATTCAGGTTGGAGATTATCTTTATCCCATCGATGAAGAGGGCCTAGTAGGGCCTGGGGAGTTGGTAGCTTATATATGGCCCACCGACAAGGTGGATATTACCTCCTACTTCGGTTACCGTTGGCACCCCATCTTCGGCGGTTACCGCTTCCACGATGGTATTGATCTAGCAGACGGTTACGGGTCAAACATCTATGCAGTCAGCAAGGGAACAGTAATTACCACATCCTACAATAGCGGTCTAGGTTACTATGTACAGATTCGCCACGACGACGGCAGCCAAACCACCTACGCCCACCTGTCGAGCTTCAACACCAGTGAAGGTTCAAGGGTTAGCCAAGGACAGGTTATTGGTTACATGGGTTCAACGGGAAACAGTACGGGTAGCCACCTCCATTTTGAAGTGCTGAATGCAAACGGCCAATTGGTAGACCCTTTGAGTGTCCTACCATAGATGACAAGACAAGAATACAAAAGAGGCTAAAGTTAAGCTCTCTACAATAGTGAGGGGTGCGACAGAAGAAGAACATTCTGCCGCACCCCTCTTATTTTCCCTTAGGTGTAGTTACATAAGACTATGATATATGCTAAACTAAAGTTTGGGTAGACGTTAGGGAGGTAAGCGAGGCAATTGCCAAGATTCGTGCGGATAAGACCGACCTCATTGTATCCACCCTTTATGTGGTTTCTGAGACGCAGAAACTGGAGGGTGTCATTTCCATCAGATAGCTATTGACTGCTGAGGATGATGAGGTATTGGAAGATATCATGACGATGCTATGGATATCGCCGATGAAGAGACCACCGAGGACTTTGAAAAGATGGCCGCTATGCAGCCTTCTGAAAAGACCTACTTTGCTACAGACCCCATCTAACATGCTAAAAACAGGATGCCTTGGCTAATCTTCCTATTAATATCCGGCATGTTTAACGGTTGGGTCCTCAGTCAGTTCGAGGGGGCCTTCACCAAGATGGCAATCTTGGTCACCTTTATCCCCATACTGATGGGCACGGGCGGAAACGTAGGAATCTCTATCTTCACTCTGGTTAACCTATCTGAAATTATTGGTGGAGTCCTTCCCTTGATTGCGAAGAAGTTGAATTTGGACCCAGCCTTGATGGCGTCTCCTTTAATTTCAACGATTACAGATACCGCTAGTTTAGTCATCTACTTTACGATTGCTAAGTTGATTTTGGGCTTGTAAAGTTAACTTCAATTGTCTCAACAGACACATAAAAAGGGCTTTGAATGCACATTCAAAGCCCTTTCAAAAATTGTTGGAATAGTTAATTAGTTTTTACCTGTAATCATCTTGAAGTGGTCGACGTAAGCATCGACGAAGTTCTGCAAGAACTCTCTCGTCTTTTCGACGACATGACCATTTTCATCAACGCTATTAGCCATGTCTGATAGGTAGACCTCTGGTTGCTGCATTGGAATCATATCGGTGAAGACGAAAGTTTGCCTTAGGGTGTGGTTTGCCGCCATTGCACCAGTTGAACCCATGGTAGCAGAAGCTACTGCTACTGGCTTTTTCGTCCACTTATTGTGGCCATAAGGGCGGGAACCAACATCGATGGCATTCTTTAAGACGCCAGGTACTGAGCGGTTGTATTCTGGTGTAAAGAAGATGAAGCCCTCGTAGTCGTCAAGTGCATTGCGAAAGTCCACGTAAGATTGTGGGGGATTCCCGCTATCAATGTCTTCATTGTAGTGCTCCAGTTGGCCAATTTCGATGAATTCTGCCTCGTATCCTTCAGGGAACATTCCTTGAACAGCCTCAGCAACTTTTCTGTTAAAGGATTCCTTTCGTAAAGAACCTACAATTAATCCGATTTTTGTTGCCATATTTTCCTCCTTGTATGTGAATCAAAAATTATATGTTAGAATCAAGTGACAAAATCCCTTTGTCTTGATTATCCAGTCATATATATAGCCAAGCTAAACGTTATTAAACAAAAATACAACTAATTAGATGTATTTATTTTTTATTTGTAAAAGCGTGTGACTATCCTTATATTAGGGTAATGTACAATGAGCTACTAAAACTAAATCCGCCTGTCGATAGACGGTTAATTAATCCTTTGAGGAGTATAAATGAAAAGTTTTAAAACGATAGTTCCATTTTTAAAAATGAAACGGGGGCAGTACATATTCGGTATCATCATGCTCATTCTGGTCGATGCCGTGAACCTGCTGATTCCCCAATTATTTCGAATATTCTCGGACCTGGTTGTCTCTGGAGAGTTGACTAGGCAAGCTCTGCTAAAACTGATTTTCTTCTTTGCAGCCTCGGGTCTCTTTATGGCTTTTGGCCGCTATATCTGGCGAAACGCCCTATTTGGGACCAGCAGGGAATTGGAGTACTGGCTTAGGGATAAGCTGATGAAAAAGTACCTGCAGATGGATGCCACTTACTTTAATCATCACCGGACTGGCGACCTTATGGCCCATGCTACCAACGACGTGCAAAATGTCCGCATGTCCATGGGTGGAGGCATCATGATGGTCACGGACTCTTTGTTCATGACAATCTTTACGGTGGTCATGATGGTATGGACGGTGGGCGTGAAGAATGCCTTGATTGCTTTAGTCTCTTTGCCCTTTTTGACCATGGCAGTCATCCTCATCTCGAAGCCTATCCGTAATCGGAACACGGAGGTGCAAAATAGCTTTTCTAATTTGACGACAGAGGTTCAGGAGAACCTGTCTGGTATACGTGTTATCAAGGCTTTTGCTACTGAAGATAACCGGGCTGAATCCTTTGCCAAGGCAAATGATGATTACCGCAGGAAGAATATCCGCTTAGCCCGACTCGACGGCCTCTTTAATCCGCTCATTATGTTCATATCGGGCATTAGCTTTGTTGTCTTCATCTATTATGGGTCAAGGGAGATTGTCGCCCAGCGGATGACTTTGGGTGATTTTGTTGCCATCATTAACTACCTCTATATGATCGTTTGGCCTCTTGTCGCTATGGGCATGGTCACCAACAATTTCCAGAGGGGCATATCCTCCATGAATCGCTTGAACGAGATTTTAGCTGCAAAACCAGCGGTCAAGGAAGATACTTACACGGAAGACTTGAAGGAGGTCAAAGGCCGCATTGAGTTTAAGCATGTCTCTTTTCGTTACGGTAACGATGAGCCCTGGGTCCTCCATGATGTCAGCTTTGTGGTTGAGCCCGGACAGAGTTTGGCCATCCTTGGTAAAACAGGAATCGGTAAGTCCACCATCATTTCCCTCTTGCTTCGCCGCTATGATATCAAGGAAGGCGAGATTTTGCTTGATGGCGTGAATATCAAGCGCTTAAGTTTTGAAGACCTCTACCGGGCAATTGCCGTTGTTCCCCAAGAGAACTTCCTCTTCTCTAGAAACATCGATCAAAATATTGCCTTCAGTGCCGATGAGGTGAATCAGGATAAGGTGGTTGAGGCAGCCCAGTTTGCTCAAGTGGATTCAGATATCGCTGAGATGCCTGACCAATATGACACAATCGTTGGGGAGCGGGGAGTGACCTTATCAGGTGGGCAGAAGCAACGGATATCCATCGCCAGGGCCTACTACAAGGATGCACCAATCCTTGTGCTTGATGATTCCTTATCTGCTGTCGATACAGAAACGGAAAGTAGAATACTAGATAAATTAGATGAGGTTCGAAAGACGGTGGTCATGGTCAGTCAGCGCATCTCTACCGTTCAGCATGCTAAGCAGATTATTGTCCTTGAAGATGGCAAAATCAGCCAGCGTGGTACTCATGCGGAGCTGATGGATCAGGATGGTTTCTACAGTGAACTCTATGAGCGCCAACTACTAGAAGTAGAATTGGACCAAAAGGACCGCGAGTTTAAAAAAGGATGGGAGGTCTAAGATGCAGAAGAAAAAAGGAAATCTAAGACGTCTATATGCCTATGCTATCCCTTACCTGCCATGGTTTGTTCTCGCTTTATCCTTAATCTTGGTCTCTACGATGACTTCATTAATCCAGCCTGTTTTGGTTCAACGATTAATCGATGGCGAGATTACCAACCTAGCAGGTCCAGGCCTAAGTGAGGCAGCGACACAAGCCAACATTAGCGGGATTACTAACACCGTTCTCTTGTATCTGGCAATGATTATTACTACCTTTGTTGCAACCTATTCGGCTACCTATACCTTGAATTGGGTGGGACAGAGAATACTCCGAGGAATTCGCCAGGATCTCTACACCCATATTGTCCACTTGCCAATGAAGTTCTTCGATGAGAATGCTATCGGGTCTACGGTAACTAGAGTGACCAACGATACGGAAACTTTGAATGAGATGTTTACTACCGTATTGTCCAACATCTTCAACAATATCTTTTCACTGACCGGCATTATTCTTATCATGTATTCCTTAGATGCAGGTTTAGCTAATTTGGTGGTTATCCTTACACCCTTCATCGTATTGATTTCGGTTGTCTTTCGCCGAGCTATCCGAAAAGTTTATGAGAAGCAGAGAAGAATCCTGTCCAATATCAATGCTAAGCTATCCGAGAACATCTCTGGAATGAGCATCATCCAGCAGTTCCGTAAGCAGCAATCCATCTACGACGAGTTTAATGAGGAGAACTCAAGATTCCTCCGCGTTGGCCGACAAGAGGTCAAGTATTTTTCTATCTACCGTCCTGCTATTGAAATTGTTCGAACACTAGGCATCTGCCTCTTGATTTGGTTTGGTGGACACGGTTACCTTCGAGGACTCTTGACCTTCGGTGTGCTCTATGCTTTTGTTGACTACATCCAACGCTTCTATCAACCGATCTTGAATCTGGCGGAGACTTTCAATGTTATTCAGTCCGCTATGACATCAACGAGGAGAATCTTCCGCTTAATGGATGAAGTGGAGGAGGAGAACTTAGGCGGCATCCGTATACCTCAAGGCGGTTTAACGGGTAAGATTGAGTTTGATCAGGTCTGGTTCACTTATGATGACCCCGCCAGCGACGATGTGGAATGGATATTAAAGGATGTTTCCTTCACGATTGAAGCTGGTCAGTTTGTTGCTTTCGTTGGGGCAACGGGGGCAGGGAAGACGACCATCATGAGTTTGATCAGCCGTTTTTATAAGGTAACTAAGGGACAGATACTAGTGGACGGCGTGAATATCGAAGATTACGATATACACGACCTGCGCCGGGAAGTCGGCGTAGTACAACAGGATGTCTTTATGTTTACTGGCGATATCATGGGCAATATCCGTTTGGGTCGGGAAAATGTGAGCGAGCAAGATGCCATTGAAGCAGCCAAAAAAGTAAATGTTGACCAGTTTATCCAGAGGCTGAAAAAGGGGTATCATCATGAAGTAACAGAGAGGGGTTCTACCTTATCAGCTGGTCAGAGGCAGCTCTTGTCTTTTGCTCGAACCATCTCCTCAGAGCCCAGTGTGCTCATACTGGATGAGGCAACGGCGAATATCGATACGGAAACCGAAGAGCTCATCCAGGACGCTATCATCAAGATGACAAAGAATAGGACGACATTGGCGGTTGCTCACCGAATTTCTACGATAGCGGATGCGGACAACATCATTGTCATGCACCACGGCCGCCTAGCAGAACAGGGAAACCGGGACGAGCTCATCGCTAAGGATGGCCTTTTCCGTGTGCTTTATGATCTCCAGTATAAAAGTCCAGCTGAAAGTGGCATAAACTAACCCAATCTTTACAATATAACCACGACTTTGTGGTATAGTATTCCTATACAAAGCTATATGTTGCTAAAGGAGAATGTTATGGCCTACAATAATGATCCCAGAAACAACAATCGAAGGAATTTGGATCATCCAGACAATGGATATTCCTATGACCAAAACAGGAATGTTCAGGGTGATGGCACTTCGTTTATCGACCGCCCCTTCATCAACACGGAAAGCTTCTCTCAATACCTATCTAGAGTATTCCTATTGATGTTCTTTGGCTTAGCTATTACGGCAATCGTTGCGGTAGCTATCCCTTATAACTATAACTTGCTCATGTTTACGATTAACTTCTTCGCTGGCTCGGGTTCACTAATTACCCTAGTCGTTTATCTTGCTATTGCAATTTTCTTTGGCGTAGCGATAAAGAAGATGAATCCGGTTTTGGCTATGGCCCTATTCATCGTCTATGCGGTGTTAACGGGCTTCACCTTTTCCTTGCTGACGTTGATGTTTACAACTGATGCAATCTGGAAGGCTTTCATCGCGGCTAGTGTTTTCTTCGGCGTTATGGCCCTATACGGCGCAACGACCAAGAAAGACTTGACCCAGATGAGGACCATCCTCTTCGTTGGCTTGATCAGTTTAGTGGTCGCCACCATAATCAACGTCTTCTTGCGCAGTGAGCTGATGGACTACGTCATCTCTTACGTTGGCGTTTTAGTTTTCGCCACTTACACCGCTTACGACGTCAATAAATTAAAGCTTATCTATCAATCGCAACCACAGGAAAGAGTCCTATCAGCTATGGCTGTTTACGGCGCTTTCCAGCTCTATCTAGACTTCATTAACCTATTCATTTACCTGCTGCGCATCTTTGGCCGCTCGGGTCGAGATTAGGTTAGGCACCTGCTGAGTATAGATCGACGTCAATCGACCTAATGCAAGCTATATGGCATACTCGCTATGCCATATAGCTTTTCACTTTATTACCTGGAAAGGGACTTGGTATGGAAAAAGAAAAAAGAAAAAGAAAATTAGAGCTGGTGACTTATGCTCTTCCGGAAAAGATTTTAAATACGACAACACATGCCATATCTGCTGTCCTCACGGTTTTTGCCTGGTACGTTCTCTTCCAGAGGAGTGAGACTTTTATGATGCAGCTGGCCAACACGATTTACAGCCTCTGCATCTTTATCATGTTCTTCAACTCTGCTTTGTATCATGGTGTGCCTTCTTCCAAGTTTTCCTATGTGATGAGGGCAATCGACCATTCTTCAATATTCCTTGCCATAGCGGGAACGTACACCCCAATTCTCCTCTATGGAATCGACAATACATACAGCTATATCGGCCTTGCCTTCATCTGGTTTTCGGCCATCGTGGGGATTATTTTGAAGATTATTGCCTTTTCTACGGGCCATGTCACAAAGTCCGAAAAACCCGCCCTCATCATGTACCTGATTATGGGTTGGGTATCTGTCTTCTTCATTCCCAGCATGATTAGTTCCTTACCTTGGCAAGTCATCGGATTGATATTGCTTGGCGGCCTCTTCTATACAGTGGGTGTCTATTTTTATAAGCAACACAAGATAAAGATGAATCACTTTATTTGGCATCTTTTCATCATGGGTGGGGCTTTTTCCCATTATTTTGCGATTTTCCTCATGACCAGAGGCTGACAAGACGTGATTTCACTATTTATTTGAAGGTTTAATCCTGAAAGAATATAATAGAATGAATACATATTGAGAAATCATTTACGTTTACGTAATGATTTACGAATTACTGAAACAACGTAGAAGAATAAGTTTGAATCGTTGTTAACTCGTCGGCTTTCAAATGACAGGAGAACAAATGCAAAACCGCAAAAGAAGTACTTTTATCTCATCAGGTATATTAGTTAGCCTGAGCTTGGTGACCTTAGCGTTGATCACTTATATCGGCTACCTCATGTTTACCAATAAACTGCTGCCAGTTAGCTTTCGCATCGTGGTTATTGGCTTGCTGGGTGTCTTGAGCTTACTCTTGCTCCTGATGGGCTTATCTGATTTGAACAACATTATGAAGATGCTAGGCGTCTTCTTCAATACCATATTGCTCCTCGTGGTCATGCTCGCTATCCTATACATTAACTCTGGTGTGAACACCCTCTATAGCATACAGCACAATAGCAACGCTGCTGAAGACGGGAAAGAGGTTGCCGAAGCGATCGATGTAGAGGTCGAACAGGAAGGCTTTATCGTTTATATCGCTGGCAATGATAATTATGGTGATTTAGCGGAAGAGGGTAGGACGGATGTCAACATCTTGGTTGCCGTCAATCCGCAAACCAAGCAGATTGTCATGGTCAGTATCCCTAGGGACTCTTACCTACGCATACCAGGCAGAGGAGCCAACCAATACGATAAGCTCACTCATGCAGGAAACTACGGTATTCGAACATCCATTCAGACGTTGGAGAATGCCCTAGATGTCAAAGTCAATTATTTCGTTCGGATGAACTTCTCTTCCTTTATGGACATCATCGATGCAGTAGGAGGAATTGAAGTAGATAATCCAGATGCCTTTCTATCAAGCCAAAGTTCCAATTACTATGATTCGGGCTTGATTACTTTAGACAGTGCAGGTGCCTTGGACTTTGTCAGAGAGCGTTATCACTTGCCGGAAGGAGACTTTAGCCGGCAACGCAACCAAGGCTTGGTGATCGAAGCGGTGTTTAAAAAGGTTGTCTCCAGTGATTTACTCTTCAATTTTCAGGGAATCATGGAAGCAGTAGCAGAATCTGTAGAGACCAATATGCCGGTTTCCACCATTATGGACTTTGTCAATTACCAGATTTCTAGCAACGCGGATTGGGACTTCCAAACACTGAGGGTGGATGGTGAAGATACACTAGGCCTTCCTTCCTATGCGATGCCAGGTTACGAGCTGTATATGTTCGTTCCTGATGAGGATAACTTAGACCATATCCACGAGGTCTTCGCGGGTATCCTCGACGGTACTTATTTGATTAGTGAAAATGAAGAGAACCATATCGAGTCCAATCTAGAGAATTCAACAGAGGATGACGGTTCCGACTACTAAGAGCGATTTGATGGTGAAGGCGAGCAATAGGCTAACAAAGCGAATATATTTCCTCAACTGATAGAGGGAGGGTAATGTGGTTCAATTATTTTCCGTAGGCTCAGATGTCCACGAGCTAGAAGTCAGAAGAATCTATGACAACGGCAGATATCTCTCTTTTTACCGTGCCTATATTTCCACGGAGGACGTTAAACTTTCCGAAGAGATTATGGAAGCTAGCTTGATCATGGCAGCTAAGCATTCCGAGCAAACACTTAAGATGGACAGTTTCCAACTTAAGTCTTTTATTGTGGTCCTAACTGAGTACCAATTGGAACGTTTTGAGCGGCTACGAAAGAAAGATGGTCGCCCGATGAAGCCCCTAAAACCATTCACTGTTAATAAGGCCCTTGGCAACGATCCAGATCAAAATGAGCGTGGCACTCGCCTGCAAAGACTCTCTTTGCGCGATATTGCCATCCTCTCCTTACATACTATTAACAACCTGAAATTTGATGACATTGCCGAACTCTTTTCCACCAAAATTAAGTTGATTATTAAGCGTTTCCGCCGGGCTAACACCAGCTTGAATACCGAATCCGCATCGATTGAGGATAGGCTGAATTCAAGCAATAAGATGCAGCCCCAAACATCCCGTCTAGTCTATGAGCTCATGCAGCAAAAGATTCTCCATTTAGAGCGGGCAATGAATACTAATAATCACTTACTTTCAGCGGAAGCTGAGGCAAGAGTTCAGGAAAAAATGAAGAACACATCCAGTGGCTTTTCTCTTGCGAATATTCCAAGAGGGGCCATTTTTGCTATTCTAGCTATAGTCTTGCTCCTCGTGATTCTTATTTTCACTCGAATCTTCGCAACGTCAGATATCAAAGAGGGAGATGAGTTAGAATTAACGAGCGGCAGTGAATCTCTAGGTCACCAGGCCGGTCTACCAACAGAGGATGATGTCGAAGAGAGTATCCAGACCTTTACGACAACTACCGTGGTGCCTGAAGGCCTCTACGCATCCTATACCAAGACGACCGTCTTCATCGACCCTGACACACTAATTCTATTTGATCTTACCGAAGGACAAACGCCTCAAGAGGTATATGACTTGGCAGAAATTGCTGAATCGCATTGGGGAGTACAATACGTCGGAAAAATCGAAGATACCATTTACCTTGCCTTTATCGATGGCACCGGGGGAATTATAGAAGGAGTGCCAGCCAGTCTGGAAGAGACCAGATATTGGCAGAGCTATTGGTTCGAGAACCAGAGCCCCTTAAAGCAAGAGTTAAAATCGGGTATAGTGATCGATGAGGTTCAATACCAGTTTGATAGTACAGAAGTAGAAAACGACAACTAGGAGGACATAATATGGCAGAACACCTAAGCGCACTAGAGAGCGTCAAGAAGTATATCAAGGATGCCTGTGACACCCTCGGCTACAATGACGAAGTTTACCAGAAGCTGTCTAGTATTAAACTGTTTACGGAAGTAAACTTTAGCGTGCAGATGGATGATGGTTCAAAACGCGTTTTTACTGGTTATCGTTCCCTTCACAACAATGCTTTGGGACCTGGCAAGGGCGGCATCCGCTTTCATCCAAGTGTAACTGCTGATGAGGTTAAGGCTTTATCGGTGTGGATGAGCTTGAAGTGTGCTCTATCCGACCTACCATATGGCGGTGGTAAGGGAGGCGTTATCTGCGATCCTAAAGAGCTTTCCAAAGCCGAATTGGAGCGGCTCAGCAGGTCCTTTGTAAGAGCAATTGCTCCTGTCATCGGTGAATTTCAAGATATACTAGCACCAGATGTCAACACCAATGGACAGGTCATGAGCTGGATGACCGATGAGTATCAGATGCTTACAGGTCAATCGACCATGGGTACCTTCACTGGCAAACCTGTTAATTTTGGTGGCTCAAAAGGTAGGGAAGATGCCACAGGTTTAGGCGTTGCTATGATTGTTGACCGGTGGACCAAGTATCAAGATATCGAAACATCCGATCTATCCTGCGCAATCCAAGGCTTTGGCAATGTAGGTCACTATGCCATGAAGCACTTGGAAGATAGGGGAGCGAAAATCGTTGCGGTCGCCCACCATTCCAAGAATTATGTAGACAACGAATATGCTATCTACAATGAGGATGGCCTATCCCATGATGACCTCTTCGACTGGTACTACGATCAAGACCACAAGGATTTCCTCGATTATCCCGATGGCGAAATTATTAGCATTGAAGAGTTTTGGAAGCTCAACGTAGATGCCCTTATTCCAGCAGCCCTGGAAGAATCGGTCAACGAAGAAACAGCGGAACTAATCCAAGCCAAGGTGGTTGTAGAAGCCGCTAATGGTGCAGCAACGGTAGAAGGAGAGAAAATCCTTAACGACAAGGGAGTCATTCTCATACCAGATATTTTGGCTAATGGGGGAGGCGTTATCGTATCCTTCTATGAGTGGATGCAAAATCAGAACTTCGATTACCTGAGTGCAGAAGAAGTACACGACCGCTTAGAAGAAAGAGTGAACAATTCTTATGATACGATTCACCGTATTCAAGAGCAGTATGCCTGCACCATCAGGGAGGCCTCTTATCTTGCTCCAATCAAGCGCATTACTCAGGTCATGAAGCTTAGAGGAGAGATTTAAGCAAGCGGCAGTAGACCGTCATATTGAACACGAAAAAGCCGAGGATAATCCTCGGCTTTTAACTTTTTAATTGTATGCGATATCGCAGGCTTAAATACAGCGACCTATCTCTTGTGGAAGATCAGGGTTTCATTCATGCCTGAGTCTTCTTCATAATCAGTTTGTGTAATCGTCAAGGTGTCGCCTTATAGCTTCATATCATAATGAGCCAATGTTAAAAGTCATTTGGACTTCAGTACCCATCCTATCGAGTTGCTCTTGCTGGGAGGAATCAAAGCCTAAAGAATCGGACTTCGCAAAGTCTAGCGCCCAAGATGTGTCTGCAAGGCCCTCTTTGGTCAGTTCAATACTCTTTTCTCCACCAGACGAACATGCGCTAAGGGTTAGGATGGCAATCAGTAACAGTACAATGATGTTTTTTTCTTTTCATTATTTTCTCCTATATCTTATTGTACTTAACTATACCATTAATCTGCTTGATGTCATAGAGCATAAGGTATTCTTTCTTTTACCCTTTTTGCTAACCCTAAGTCGTGCAAGAAAAAAGCCCCAGATTTCTCCGGGGGGCCAATTCATTCAACTATCTCTTATTCAATACAAGTTTTTCATTTTGTCCTTCAGGATTATCAGTTTGAGTAAGTATAAGGGTGTCACCATCTAAGCTGATATCGTAGTTAGCTACATCGTCGCCAGATTCATCGAGCGTAGTAACTAACTTGCCATCCTTGACTTCCCACTTAACAACCATAGTTTCATACATCGAGTTAGCAATGTCTAGCATTAGCTTACGTTGGTCTTCCGTAACGCCTTCGCCTAATGGGCCATCAGCTTCAGCCATAATGAATTTCATCGTACCATTAGCATCAAAGTGCAGTTGGATCTCTGCGGCAACTTGGTCAAGTTGCTCCTGCGCACTCTGATCGAATCCTGATGAATCAGACTGAGCGATGTCAACAGCCCACTTGGTGCCAGATAAGGTGTCGTTTGTTACGCCACCGCCGCCGGATGAACAAGCGCTTAGGGTTAGCACAGCCACTAATAATAATGCGATTAAACTTCTTCTTTTCATAATCATCTCCTTTAGTTAATTGGCTTGTTGAGTCATTTTTACCCAGATTCGATAACAATAGACTATTTTCTGTCTAGTGAATATTACGATAGGATTTAGGATAACAATCTAAAGCTTTATCCAAAATTTCAACAGCTCGCAGTAGTACCTGTTCAGACACGCAGTAGGATACTCTAATTTCGTTGCGACCAGCTCCTTCAGTGGCATAGAAGGCTTCTGCAGGAGAGGGGAGGATAGTCTCGCCTTGGTCTTCAAATTCATTGAGCAACCAGATAACGAAATCTTCTGCATTCTCCAAAGGCAGCGATACGAGTGTATAGAAAGCTCCTTCAGGTACAGAGAACTTAACATCTTGAATCTGCGCTAAAGCTTCCTGTAATTTCTTGCGTCGGCTATCATAAGTTTTCGCCACTTCATCAAAGTAGCTTTGGTCGAGGACGTGAAGAGCACCAACAGCAAACTGCTCTAAGCTAGGAGCCGCTAACCTCATCTGGCATAGCTTTAAGATGGAGGCCCCAATTTCAATATTCTTGGTCGCCAAGGTGCCAACACGGGAGCCACAAGCGGCATACTTTTTGGATGCGCTATCCAAGAGGATAACTTGTTGGTCCATATCGGCATAAGAGCCGAAGGACACGAAATCACGGTCAGTATAGTTGAACTCTCTGTATACTTCATCAGCGATGATGACCAGATTGTGGTCTTTAGCTAGCTTAATTAAGCGGTCGACCTCTTCCTTGGTGTAGACACGGCCAGTTGGGTTGCCTGGATTGGCTAATAGAATGGCTTTACTCTTATCAGTGACGATCGATTCCAGCTCTTCTTGGCTGGGAATCTCGTAGTTGTTTTCGATTGTGGTTTTGATTATCTGCGTCTCTAGGCCAAATAGGTCAGCGACCAACTTGTAGTTGGTATAGAAGGGCTCAATGAGGATTAGGGCGTCGCCAACGTCGCATAGGGTAAGCAGGGAGAACATGATTCCCTCCATGGCCCCCATCGTGACAAATATTTCTTCAGCCTTAAAGTCCAAACCCTTTTTTCGGTAGTAATCAACTTGGGCGTCTACCATATCTTGGATGCCCTTAGAGTTGGCATAGGGGAGGTGTTTCTCGGGGTAGTTTCCCATAGATTCAAAATACAGGTCGGGGGCATCGATGTCCGGCTGGCCGATATTTAAAGCTAAGATCTTGGTTCCTCTTGCCTGGGCGGCTTTTGCGTAAGGGTTAAACTTTCGATTGGGCGATACCGCTAATTTTTGTATTCTTTCCGACAACAAGGTCTTTCCTCTATTCTTTAGATTCTAATTCCGTTAATAAGGCGTCTTGAATGATGAAACGTGGGCGGTTCTTCGTCTCGATATAAGTCTTGCCGATGTACTCTCCAATGACGCCGATGGAAAGGAGTATTAAACCGCCTATTGCCCATATGGAAACGATAATGGAAGCCCAGCCGGCTGTGGTATTACCGCTGAAATACTGGACGAATGAATAGATTAACATGATTAAGCTGACGACAAAGACGCCCAGGCCTAGTCGCGTAATCCACTTGATGGGGGTGGAGGATAGGGAAGAGATACCTTCGAAAGCGAAACTCAGCATCTTTTTTAAGGGATACTTGCTCTCGCCAGCTACCCTCTCGCTTCTCTCGTATTCTACGGTAGTGGAGTCGTAGCCAATCATAGGGACAATTCCTCGCAAGAAGAGGTTGGACTCTCCGTATTCCGCCAGGCCCTCTAAGGCTCTCTTGGACATTAAGCGGTAATCGGCGTGGTTATATACAATATTGGCCCCCATCAGAGCTAAGAGCTTATAGTATCCTTCGGCCGTAACCCGCTTGAACCAAGTATCCGTTTCTCTCTTGCTCCTCACCCCATAGACGACATCTGCACCAGCGTGAAAGGCCTCCATCATCTGGTCTATCGCATTGATATCATCCTGCAAATCAGCATCCATGGAAATGGTGCAATCGCAAAAATCCTTCGCTGTTAAAAGGCCTGCTAAGAGGGCATTTTGGTGACCCTTATTTCGAGACAGGTTTATACCATTGTAGAGTGAGTTCTTCTCATGTAACTCACAGATCATAGGCCATGTCCCGTCCTTCGACCCATCATTTACCAGGAGAACGCGACTGTTTTCATGGATTGTTCCAGCCCGGATCAGTTTATTCATTTTTTCGGTCACTGCTGGTATTGTTATCGGTAAAGCTTCCTCTTCGTTGTAGCAGGGGATAACAAGCCAGAGCTTAGGTTTATCTTTCAGCATCATCGCTCCTTTTGGTTAGATTGATTACTTACACGATTGTATATCACCTATTATACACACTATTTTACGCTAAACACGTATTTTTGCGCTTAGGGCTATGCATCACAGATGGTCATAATGAGCTTGACATATTTTCCTGAAACACATATAATTTCGTTATTGACTGAAAATTTGTTCTATATTTGCGGCAGTGGCTCAGCAGTCAATTTCACTATTCGTCTGCGGCATTCGCCTTGACTCATAGGAAATTGTTGCATGAGACCTACCTCAACTCAGCTGCGCACTGACGTGCTTGCTTCGTTGGGTTAGGGCTTCAAGTGGTAGACCAATTAGGTGTACATTGGTCTCATAGATTACAACGGTATAGAATATTATTTTCTGCGGCAGTGGCTCAGCAGTCAATTTCACTATTCGTCTGCGGCATTCGCCTTGAC
>CAYFUF010000022.1:0-23541 GCA_964346245.1 uncultured Peptoniphilaceae bacterium
GACCTTTGCTTTTCAAAATTCTGAAATCCTCAAGTACACCGGAGTCATTTCCAACCTTAGCATGCTCAAACCCACATTCCCACAAGTCCCACGCACCCTCCAACCCGAGACCCCATACCGCAGTAGTTACCGGCCCACGCCCAACGGTATCAAAAACCACCGATGAGCGGAATCCGCAGGAGCGAAGCTCCGAGGACCTAGCGAGTCGGTGGTTTTTGAGTCTTTAATTCCCACGCCCCCTCCAACCCGAGACCCCATACCGCAGTAGTTACCGGCCCACGCCCAACGGTATCAAAAACCACCGATGAGCGGAATCCGCAGGAGCGAAGCTCCGAGGACCTAGCGAGTCGGTGGTTTTTGAGTGCTTCCTTTTTATTGCTCACAAAATGTCAGTCCTTCTTGTCCCCTTCAAAAAATTCTTATCCGGTATTTCCTGTTCCGAAATCTCGTAACCCATCTTCTTCATCTCGTGGAGCTTAATGAGCAGGAGGTTGATGTTAACCTTGAGCATTTGGGCAATGGAGACCACGTCATAACCCTCCTTGGCTAGATCGTGAATCTCCTGATCATCCAAGAGCAGATGGGCTGCGAAGACGTTAGCCTCGTATTCCCCTCTGCTGGTCATATCAAATAGAGTGAACTCCACCAGCCCTTGGGCGGCAGCTTCCTTTTGGTGGAGCTGGTCGTGGCCAATCTCGTGGGCAAGGATCAGCTTTCGTTGGACCTCATCGATATTGGCGTTGAGAAAGACGCACCTCCTCCCCTCCACCACCGCATACATGCCCAGCAGGTGCTTGAAGTCTGATCGCTCATAGATATGGAGGTCAAGGCAGGCGGCCAGCTCGTCAGGATCTTTAGTCCCATATTGATTTTGTAAAAAGTTGACTGTTCCTTGAATGTCCATGCTCATTCCTATTCCGTTCTTTACCTTATAGGGCCATCATCCTGCACTCCCTATTTCCTTATTCCTTCCCCTTGCTGCGGGCGTCCCAATAGGCTTCCTGCAGGGCCCGCATGACCGCATCCTTATCTTCCTCGCTCAGGCTGCCGCCTGCGAACATCGCACTAGCTTGATCGATGAGTTGCTGGGCCTGCGCTTGGATGCTTCTTGTCTCGGTGCCAGTCACCTCTTTATCCACAGCCACCTCTTCATCATTTTCTACCAAGAGATAGTTCACCGGAACCTCAAACAGCTCCGCCATCTTATTGTAGACCTTCCTCTGCTTAGGATAGGACTTCCCATTCTCGTAGCTGACGATGGTTCTCGTTGACACACCCAAGGCTTCACCCAAGTCTTGCTGGGTGTAGCCCAGAATCCTTCTCAGCTCCCTAATTTTCTCACCAAAACGCATATTCCCTCCGATATGAAGATAATCTTCCTATTTCCCTTGACAAAAGGAAGTTATCTTTCGTATTATATGAGTACGGTATGAAGTTAATCTTCCTGTTTCTAGTTTACAACTTCCGCTTCCTGCCGTCAAGGGCTGGAAGTGGGCGTCCCGAGGGGCCTGTTGCAAATCATACCAAGAGGCATGTTGAGGGTCCTACCTAGAACACAAACAGGAAGCACCACAGAAAAGGGGATGTCATGGAAAAAGAAATCTTGCATGCGGACATGAACAGCTGCTACGCTTCCATCGAGCAGGCAAGGGACCCCTCCTTGCGAAATAAGGCGATGGCCGTCTGCGGATCCACCGAAGAGCGCAACGGTATTGTCCTCGCCAAGTCCCAGGAAGCCAAGCTTGCCGGCGTCAAGACGGGTGAGGTCATCTGGCAAGCCAAGCAAAAATGTCCCGACCTCGTCATCGTCCCACCCCACTACCCCCTCTACATGGAATATGCCAAGAAGGCCCATAACATCTACCTCCAATACACCTACCAAGTGGAACCTTTCGGCCTGGATGAATGCTGGTTGGACCTGTCGGGGACCAAGAAGCTTTTTGGTGGAGGAGAGGCGGTTGCCCAAGAATTACGCAGGCGCTTTCGGGAAGAACTGGGCATCACCCTATCCATCGGTATAAGCTACAACAAGATTTTCGCCAAGCTGGGCAGCGACTACAAGAAGCCTGATGCCCAAACCCTTATCAATCGGGATAATTATAAGGAGGTGGCATGGCCCCTACCGGTCAGCGACCTGCTCTTCGTTGGTCGGCAAACGACTAAAAAGTTTATGAAGTACGGCATCCTGACCATCGGCGATTTAGCCCAATCTGACCTGTCCTTCATCGAATCCCTCCTAGGCATCAATGGGCGGAAGCTGTGGATCTTTGCGAACGGTTACGACACCACCCCTGTCGCCGACTACGACTTTCAAGCCCCCATCAAGTCCATTGGACACGGCAATACCTTCCGCAGGGACCTGGTCGACAATAATGAAGTCTACCAATGCCTCCTCAGCCTGGCTCAGGATGTGAGCCGCCGCTTAATCAACAATGACTTTTCCGCCATGGCCGTCAACGTGGACATCCGAGGCACGGACCTCCTTCACACCCGAGCCTTCATCAACCTCCCCTATCCCACCCAAAATGCCGCCGAGCTTGCTCTTTACGGCTACAAGAGCTTTCTCCAAAATTGGGACTGGGCCCTTAACATCCGGTCGCTGACCATCCGGGCCGAAAAGCTAGTTTCCACGCCCAAGTCGGTCCAAACAGAACTCTTCTGTGACTACCAAGTTCACGAGAAGAAAGAAAGAGTGGGGCAGGCAATCCACGCTATAAGAGAACGCTTCGGTAAATATGCGGTCACCTATGCCTCCATCCATAACTTCGAATTGGCCGATTTAGATGAAGGGCACTCGCTGATGCCGAGCAACAACTTTATGGCCCTTAAAAGCTTGTAGAAAACCCACAACAAAGTCTCCCATATTCGGTATAATCATACTAGTGACCTTCCCTCACTGATTTAAATGAAACTGCACAAAGTATGTATTCTAATTTTCTATACAGGAGTGACTTATGATTTATACCATTACCTTAAACCCTTCCCTTGACCTGCTGGTTCAAGTCGACAATTTGAATGAAGGTGGAGTGAACTACTCCCATTCAGATTCCATGACGGCAAGCGGTCGAGCCATAAATATTTCGCAGATTTTGAAGACGATGAGTGTTCCGACTATGGCCACAGGGTTGGTAGGCGGCAAAACCGGCGCCTTCATTGAAGACGAGCTGACGAAAAGTAATATCCCCTACGAGTTCATCCACATCGAGGGCAACACCCGTATCAACCTGAGTATCTTCGACCAAACCGTCGAAACCAGAATCCTGGGCAAAGGTCCGGAGGTCTCGATGAACGAGATCAATGAACTCCTCTTTTTCCTTGCCCGCATTCGGGAAGGAGACATGGTCATCCTAGCTGGCTCCCTGCCACCCAACGCTCAACCCAGCCTCTACAGCCGCATTGTGGAACTATCCGTCGTCAACCGGGCGCAGATTATTCCCGTCCTTCCCCCAGAATTTCTCCTCGAGACACTGAAGGACAAACCCCTAGTTATTGTTCCAACCCTAGAAGAGCTATCCGACATGTTCCATGAGAGCATCCTTGACAAGAAATCTGCCCTCCCCTTTGCCCTTCGCTGCATCGAAGAAGGCGCCCAAAATGTCATCGTCAACTTCCAAAGAGAAGGTTCCCTCCTGGTCACAAGCGACCGCAAGGTCTACGAAGCCCCAGGCCCAGAAGGTTCCATCGTCTCTTCCACCTACACCCAGATTGCCTCTGTTGCGGGCTTCGTCGGCCAATACATGCAAAGTGGCGATGCCATCGAATCCTACAAAGTCGCCCAAGCCGCCACCAACGCCACCTATCTGGTCAAGGGCCTACCCACCCATGAGGACCTCCGCCGGGAAGAGGATAAAATCGAAATTCTGCCCGTATCTTAATTGAATTAAATGGATGACCCAGGCCCTTGTGTCTGGGTTTTGTGAACTTGATGATGGTGGAAAGTTTAATAGAGATCTCTCATAAAATGCCATGTTTATAAGGAGATATGGTATGACTGTAGAAAAAATGTTTTCAAAGCTCAATTATGTAAAAGATGTTGAACAAGCGGTTTTCCAAAAAATCAGTCGCGATGAAAAAGCAATCAAAGAGATTGCAGAAACAGCATATCAAGGCGAGAACTTTTTTCGCACAATTCTATCCACAAGGAGAGTACAAAGCTTTTCTGTGTTATAGCTGGATGCTGTATCCGCCAATGCTAGCACACCTATCTGCGAAATCGAATATTAAGCAGTTTGCAGATCGATTCTCTATTGTTGCAGATTATCCTGATTCAGAGCAGGCAACGGAATGTATTTTTGGTCATGACAATAGAAAAGTGCTTCCTGAGAAAGCGAGTTCCCTTCAAAAATTAGCCTTTGAACATCCTGAGTGGCTGGGCTTTGCGTGCGGAATTATGTGGATATAGATTTTGGTTTATTGTACAGAAAATTACCAATAAGCCTGATATTCAATTACGGTTGGAATTGATTTTTTACGAAAAGGGCGGTAAGGGTTGGAACTCTCTCTTCGTATTCGAATGCAGCTAAAGGCTGATAGGGCCCAGCCTTATTCAATGCTAATCGTCTCTCATGAATTGTAATCCTGCAAAAAAATTACTTGCACCAAGTTAATAAGAAGTATAATGTTCAAAATGATGGTATACTTACGTAGTTAAATGCATTATGCATCTTGGGCCATGCGAATGTAGTTCAATGGTAGAATGAAAGCTTCCCAAGCTTTAGATGCGGGTTCGATTCCCGTCATTCGCTATTCTAAAAAAACTAGATGCAATGTGCAATTATCTTTCTTTTCAATGAGATATTTTTACATTCAATTAAACAACACGTCAGTGGGAGATGGATCACTCTATAGATGTACTTTAGGTTAATTGCTTCGAGCGGTGCTTCTGAAATGTAGCAAAAATTAAATTCTGGGAGTTAAATTGTTTAAATTCTGGGAGTTGAAATATCTAAAATCTGGGAGTTAAATTGTTTAAATTCTGGGAGTTGTATTGTATAATATACTCAGGAGGGATGTCTATGAAACAGTATTTACCTAGATTAGTAGATGGATTGCTGACGAAAGAGCTCGAGTCATTCGGTGCGGTTTTAATAACAGGGCCAAAATGGTGTGGGAAAACGTCAACAGGCTCGAATCAAGCAAAGAGCAAGCTTTTTCTTCAAAATCCTGATGAAAGAGAACAAAACCTACGATTAGCAGATGTTAAACCTTCTTTATTGCTAGAAGGTCCTAAGCCTAGGTTAATTGATGAATGGCAAGATGCTCCTAGCCTCTGGGACGCAGTAAGGTTTAGTGTAGACCAAAAATCAGAAACGGGTTTATATATTCTGACTGGTTCAACGAGTGTAGACAACTCCTTAATAGCACATTCAGGAACAGGTCGAATATCTAGATTGAAAATGAGGACGATGAGTTTATTTGAAAGCGGAGATTCAAATGGAGAAGTCAGTATTAATCAATTGTTAAATGGTGAAGAAATAGCTAGTAGATCTCCTCATCATATAGAAGATATCGCTGATTTGATTGTTGGCGGAGGATGGCCTGCTTCAGTAGGTAAATCTCTAGAAATAAAACAAAGACAAGTTGCTGGTTACTGCGAAGCAATCGTTCATACTGAAATTTCGACAGCTGATGGAATCAGCCGTGATAGTGAAAAGGTGAATCATGTTCTCCGATCGTATTCTCGCCATCTTTCGACTCCGGCAACTATCCAAACGATAACTAATGATGTCACTCAGAGTTTTGATAGTATAAATAGAAAGACCGTAGGGGAATATCTACAAGCTCTACAAGACATATTTGTAATAGAAGATTTGAAAGCGTGGAGCCCTAGATTAAGGTCAAAGACTGTCATAGCAACAAGTCCGACAAGGCATTTTGTCGACCCTGCTATTGCAGCGTATTTTCTTGATGCAAATCCGGTCGATTTATTGAATGATTTAGAAACTATGGGGCTACTATTTGAGTCTTTAGTGGTGAGAGATTTGCGAATATATACAGAGAGTTTAGGTGGAAAAGTATATCATTACCGCGATAATAGCGGTCAAGAAGTAGATGCTATATTGCATTTTAAAAATGGCCATTGGGGAGGAATAGAAGTAAAGCTAGGCAATCGAGCTATTGATCAAGGGGCTGAAAGCTTAAAAAAATTAGCCGGTAAAATTGACCAGGATTCAATGAATCCGCCATCTTTCTTAGCTGTTGTTACTGGCAGTGGTTATGCTTACAGAAGAGAAGATGGCGTGTATGTGATTCCTATTGGTTGCTTGCGAAATTAGTTTCCTACCGGTGTTTTGAGCTGAGCAAGCTAATTAGTTGAGCCTAATGTAGTAGGTGGCTTTGCCCGATCCTTCTCGTTTTAGGTCGCCAGCATCGACCAGCTTCCGAAGAGAATCCTCGATGGAGCTGATGCTGAGGGAAGGACATAGTTCCCTGATATCCTGCTTTGTAAATTGACCAATTTTATTCTGAGTTGCCTTCCTGACCATGTCGACAGCAGGATGCTTGTTTTCTACAATGGAAAATCTGTCCTCAAAATCCTTATTAGCAGCCAAAACGATGCCAAGAAAATACTTGATGAAGGGCAGGGTATCTTCTGCTCCTTCATGCCAACCGAGCTGCGACTGAGCAAGAGCACTGTAATACAGATCCTTGTTCTCGGCGATTTTTTTCTCTAAAGAGATATATTTTGCCACATAAAAACCACTGCGATATAGGAGAAGTGTTGTAAGCAAGCGGCTCATTCTGCCGTTTCCATCGTTGAAAGGATGGATGCAGAGGAAGTCATGAATAAAGATGGGAATCGCAATGAGCGGCTCGACTTCAAAGTTTCCAATAACCCGATTGTATTCTTCGCAGATTCTATCAAGCGCCTCCGGCGTTTCATGTGGCAAAAGAGGTGTAAATAAAGTCTCTGTATGGCCATCCGAATAAGTAGCACTGATATAATTCTGAACATTTTTCGTCTGCCCAGCCATTGGATTATTCATATGGCTGTACATGATTTTATGCAGCTGAAGAATATAATTTCTTGAAATCGGCATTGTGTCAAAGCTTTCATGGATGGTATTGAGAACATCTCGATAGCCTATAATTTCCTGCTCACCACGATTACGAGGCTGTGTCTTTTCCTCTACCAGCTGCCTGATACGTGCGCTGGTCGTTACGATACCCTCAATAGCATTTGATTCTTCGGTACTTTGTATCTTAGCAATCTCAACCAGCTTCTCTAATTCATCTGGACGCTGCTTCAAGTATTGCTCCTGCTTACCAGCCTCTTTATAGATAGCTGCGATATAGCCAAGGATATCAGAGTCCCATTTCTGTTCCCTAATTTGAGTGTATAGAAAAAGTCCGGTAGCTTTCTACAAGTCACCGGACTTTTCTTAGTTTGTGGAATCTTCTTCGGGCTGGTAATTCGCAAAGGTAAGCCATTTTCCGTCGATAAGGATTTTTCGGATGCGGCGGTCGAAGTCAATGCGCTTGAGCCAGACGACCTTCTTGCAGCCATCGCATTCCAGTTTGATATCGACGCCGGTGCGGAGGATGGCCCAGCGGTTTTCACCGCAGGGGTGCCCCTTCTTTAGGGTAACGACATCGCCTACTTTATATTTGCTCATCATCCACCTCATTTAGGGTAACGCTACTGTTGATGCCAACGTGGTCAAGCTCCTTAAGAAAAAGCTCACGCAGGGTTCTCTCCCCTGTCCACTGGTTGCCAGGCTTGGTCATGCCGCCGACGTTGACCTGGTAGGTGAACTCGTTTAGGGCAGCGACTCCGATGTAGTAGGGGTGCTTGGTGAAGAGGTCAGGATAGTCTCTTTGGGTAATTTGGGCTACCCGGTCGACCGTGTCTTTCACCTGATCAACGGATAGGTCGTAGGGAATGGGCAGGGAGACATCGCACTGGATGTCCCTTCGGACAAAGTTTGCGATGGTTTTAATTTCGGAGTTGGGGATGCTGTAGATTGCCCCCGAATAGGCCTGGATGAGGGTGCGGCGCAAATGGATGGCAATGATGGTGCCTGCATAGTCGCCTTGGAGGACGACGTAGTCGCCCACGTTGATTTCATCGTCCAAGATGAGGAAGAAACCGGAGATAGCGTCGGCAATGATTGCCTGAGCACCAAAAGCTAGAGCGACACCACCTACGCCGGCAGCGGCGATGATGGAAGTGGTGTTGATGCCGAAGAGGTCCAAGATGAGGGTAATCATGACAAAGTAGATGACCGCCCGCAGGACGTTGTAGAGCAGGTTGTTTACGGTCTTCGCCTTGTTGCTGGATATCTTGGTCAGGTTCTTTTCGTTAAAACGGTTAAGGATGTAGCGGATGATGGACATGACGACCCAGGTGGCTAAGAGGATGACCAGTATAGCCAAACCCTTGCCTATCCAGTTAAGTTGTCCATTATCGTGATACAGAAGGTCTCGGATTGCAGCCAAGTTTTCCTCTCTTTCTTCTTTTAACGCTAGGTTAATCGGTTTGGCAGCTAGACATGAATGCTGTCAGGACAGCTTGTTTGAGCTAGCTGAAAAGCTGGATGCTAAGTAAGATCCAGCGGCTTAGCCTATTCAAAGCGTTGAATACCATTCTCAAAAAGTAAATCGACAGACCCATCGGCATTCTCCAAAACGAAGAGAATAGGTGCCGTTTGCTCGGTTATTATCTGACCATCCTCGACAGTGGCGTAAAAATCATCGCCGATGAGGAGGAGTTGCCCATTGGCATTGGCGACCTTGGATGGACTGAAGTCCAGTTGGTGGTCGGACAGCTTGGAGCCCTCCAGGCTGTAATAATGGAGCGTAGAGCCTGTCAACAAGACGACTTCGTTGGCAAAGATAGCGTAGGATGTGGGCTCTTGGAGCAGTTGTTGGGCCATAAGGTTGCCTTGATATACGATATAGAAATAGGAGTCGGTGATGAGTAAAGCGCTATCATCGGAAATCCACTCCACTTGCTGGAGAGTTTGGTCGGCTGTTGCGAAGCGGTAGCCGATTTCTTTTTCGCTGCCTAGGCTTAGGCGGTAGCGATTATGAGTTTTGTTTGAACCAGCCTCTTCCCCATCAGCGCTTTCGTCGGAGATCTCATCTTTTACATAAACCGGAAAACCATACTCATTTCGGACAACTTCCGGTGTCTTTAGAAAGGCTGCATCGATATCGTAGTGGAAGTCCCCTTGACTGGTAACTGGGCGGTTGAAGCCCTCCTCGATATAGGCAAGCTTACCCACTGGGCTGGTATCGTAAGCGATTGGCCGGCCTTCTAAGGGAAGGAAGGCGGTTCTTTCCAGAGATGGGTTGTAAGTGCGGATGCTGGAGGAAGTGTAGGCGATAAGGTGCGCCCCATCTCCCTCTATCCGGTCAATGTCGGTTGCCTCGATGGAGGCAAGGATGTTGCCGTTGGCCGGATCGATCGCTTCCAGCTGGTCATGAGGCAAGAGCAGGTAGAGGCGGTCAGTGGCGTAGACGAGTTGGAAACCATCTCGAGGAAGCTCTCTGGTGAAGCTGATTCCCCCATCTAGCTTTCTAGCAGTCAGAGTCAGATTGTCGACAAAGAAAAGCGTATCACCTATCCGGCCCAAGTCCGTCCAAGTGGTGGAAAATTGACCACTTCTTACCTCTTCATCCTCTTTTTTTAAGGATTGTTGGACAAGAAAATAGAGGCCGATGATGACCGCAATGGCGACCAAGACCAAGCCTATCTGTTTGATTTTATTGGTGGACTTATCGTCTGGTCTTAAGTGATCTGTCATGGTTAGCTCCCTTTTACAATCTTATCCATTATACCACAGGGAAACTTGGTCTTTAAGGGCAAAAAAACAGAGGCGAAAGCCTCTGTTCTTGTTTATATTTCTCTTATTAGCCCCTGTCTCTGTCATGCTTGCTATTTGGGCTGCTTTGATCTTGGTTGTCGTCATCGTCATCTGGATTGTAGAAAATCTTTACCCACTGGATACGCTTGTTTTCAATCTCCTCGATGTAGAAGCGGATGTTCTCAAACTCGATGAAAGGTTTCTCCTCGTCATCGGGTATCCGACCCATCAGGTAGAAGAGCAAGCCGCCCAAGGTATCGAAGTCTTCCGTCTCCTCATCGATTTCTGAGCCGATATTGAAGTTGAGCTCCTTTATGGAGAGGGTTCCTTTGGCGTAGTAGGTGAAGGTGTTGGCCTTTTCGATTTCGGGCTCGTCGTGGTCGTATTCATCATCGATGTCGCCGACAATTTCCTCGATCAGGTCTTCCATGGTGACGATACCAGAGAAGCCACCGTACTCGTCAATGAGGACGGCCATGTGTCGGTTGTCCTGTTGTAATTCATTGAAGAGGTCATTGATATTCTTACGCTCAGGCACAAAGTAGGCTGGGCGGACGATATTCTTGATGTTGATGTTGGCAAAACCTAGCTTGTAGGCCGCCTGAATGTAATCTTTAATGTAGAGAATGCCGATGACGTTGTCGATCTCGTCCTCATAGACCGGTATTCTCGAGTAACGAGCGCTTAAGAGCTCGTCAATATATTCGGTGTAGTCGTCCAGACAGTCGATAGCAAAGACCTCTGTTCTGGGCGTCATTATCTCTTCCGCAAACTTGTCATCGAAAGAAATTACGGAATTAATCATCGCACTTTCCACAGTATTTATCAAACCTTGGCTTTGACCAACCTGCACAATGGATTTGATGTCGCTCATGGTCACTTGTTCTTCCACTTCCTCCACGCTAACGCCCATCAGCTTGAGGACGCCGTTGGTAATCATGGAGAAAAGCTTAACCAGCGGGTTCAGCAATTTGGAGGCGACAGTGAGGACACCGACGGCCATATAGGCGAAACCTTCCGAATTCTGCAAAGCCAAACGCTTTGGCACCAATTCACCAAAGATAATCGTGATAAAAGAAAGGATTAGGGTGATAACAACCGTAGCAATTCCTTGTGCGCTTGGAATGCCCATCTTCATAAAAAAGTCACCCAACTGATAAGAGATACCTGTTGCAGCAGATGCTGAGTTGAAGAAGCCAGCTAATGTAATACAGATTTGAATAACCGACAAGAAACGGGAAGGATCCTCCAGCAAAGCCAAAATCTTTCTTGCTTTCTTGTTTCCCTCTTCCGCTTTATCCCTCTGTTTACCAACGTCCACGTTGACGAGGGCCATCTCAGATGCTGCAAAAAAAGCATTTACTAAGATAAGTACTAATACAATAATTAATTGAATCGCAAGACTCGAGCCATCCGACCCAGGGTCTGAAGCTTGCGCCACCTGCGCTCCGTCCATTCATTCCTCCTTGATAAGATATGTTACTTCTTTGGAAGGGCTTTTTTGAAAGCCTCTTTCCCATTCTGGGTTACAAACCGTCCAGAATACTACTAGTCTACCACAAAAAGGCGATATTCACTAAAAATAACAGCTTTAGCGGACACCACCTCTATATTTTTTCTTGTTTTTTTGTTTCGGGTCGTCTTCCATGGCCCTATCCTAAGCGAATATGCCTGCTGCCATCAGGATAATGAGCAGGATGGAGAGGGCAATTCGGTAGTAACCGAAAATCTTGAAGTCGTTGTTTTGGATGTAGGACATGAACTTGCGAATAACCAAATAGGCAACGATGAAGGACAGGATGAAGCCGATTAAGATAAGCAGCCATTGGTAGCCCGTGAAGTTGCCTAGGTTTTTGACCACCTTGAGGAAGGTTGCCCCCAGCATGGTTGGAATAGCGATGAAGAAGCTAAACTCGGCGGCGGCGATGCGGCTGGATCCGAGGAGCATGGCCCCAATAATGGTAGCGGCTGACCGGGAGGTGCCGGGAACCATCGCCAGACATTGGAATAAGCCAATCAATAGGGCGGTCTGGTAGCTGAAGTCGTTGGCCGACTTATAGCGGACTTCCTGTCTTTTGGCGTTCCAGTTCTCGATGACAATGAGGAGGACACCGTAGACGAGGAGGGTGCCAATGACTACCTCTACCCGCATCAGGTGTTCATCGATGTAATCGTCAAAGAGCAGGCCTAGGACGGCGGCGGGGATGACGCCGACGATGACCTTCTTCCACAGGTCTACCGTCCTCTTATCGTAGTGCTTGATCCGGTACCAGGTTCTGGTTTGCCAATTCCAATCCTTGTATTTGGCAGGGGTTCGGCGGATGTCTAGCTTCTTTTCGCTGATAGGATTCAGGCGGTGGAAGAAGACGACGACAACCGACAGGATTGCCCCCAGCTGAATGATGATGTTGAAGGCGTTGGCAAAACTTGCGGGTTCTAAGGCAATAAACTCATTGACGACAATGAGGTGTCCTGTGGAGCTGACGGGCAAAAACTCAGTGATGCCCTCCACTATCGATAAGATGATTACTTTTAAAATATCCATGTTCAATCCTTATAGTCTTGGAGAAAGCTGCGACGCTCGCCGTCCTTGGTGTAGCCTAAGACGGCATCGAAAGCGACATTTTCTCCGCTTCGAAAGATGGACATCTCCACGTTGGGATTGTCTTCTTTCATCCTTTTAATGAGATTTTTAATCTGCTGGCGCTGGGAGCTTTCGGGGGCTTGGGTCACGGTGCAGGCACAGTCCAAAGCCTTGAGGCCGGCGTAGTTGCGCCAAGCGATGATGTCCTCCTCGTGGACCAAGTAGAGGGGGCGTATCAGTTCCATATTGTCGAAGTTGGTGGAGATGAGCTTTGGCATCATGATCTTGTAGTTCCCTGACCAGAGCACGTTGAGCAAGGTAGTCTCGATGACATCGTTAAAGTGGTGACCTAAAGCCAACTTGTTGCAGCCCAGCTCTTGGGCCTTGGCGTAGAGGAAGCCTCTTCGCATCCTGGCACACAGGTAGCAGGGCTTGCCCTTGGAGGCCTCGGACACCTCAAAGATGTTGGAGTCGTAGATGCGGGCGGGAATGCCCAGCCAAGCTAAGTTGAATTCCATCAGCTTGCGGTTGGCTTCGGCGTAACCTGGGTCCATACAGAAGAACTCCAAATCGAAGTCAAAGTCGCCATAAAGCTTGATGGCTTGAAAAAGTTTGGCCAAAAGCAGGCTGTCTTTGCCGCCGGATATGGCCACCCCTATCTTTTCCCCTTCCACAAAGAGCTCGTAATCGCGGATTGCTTTGGTAAATCTTGAGGTCGTCCCCGCCCGAAACTTCTTCTGGAGGGCTCTCTCAATCTCATCTTTTGTCTTGAGCTCTTGCCCCCAGATGGCAAACTCCTCGGGATAAACCAGCTTGACCTTGTCTTCGTGGCTCAGCTCTTGGGCATTGTCCACGCCAGCTGTCAAGCGGTCAATTCGTTCTAGTATTGTTTCAACCATTGATTATTCTTCACTGCTTCCTAAATTAAGCGTCTTTTCCCTTAGGAAAAGTCAAGGAGGTTAAGGCCGGTGACATCGTCCTTGTAGCGGTCGACTTCGCCCTCCATGATTTGGACGACTAGCTCGCTAGTGCCTGAGATGACTGCCTTGTTGAGGTGCCCACCAACGACAGACCCGTCGAAGCGGCCAAAATTGCCATGCAGGTGGATATATTCCTGACCATCCATGGTGGAGAAGTTGCCAGCCAGGCTGGTCAGCTCGAGCTCTTCCTTGTATTCATTCTGGTAGTACTTTTGCTCTTCCACGCTGTAGACGCCGATGGTTACATCGTCTGCTGCACCGATGCCGGAGACGGTTGCCAACTTGATCTTTTCAGCTTTGGCAAATTCCATGAGCTTTTCCACGAGTTCCTCGCCTCTATCGATGCGGACCATATAGGCGTTGCCACACTTCTTGTAAATCATGTTTGCTCCTTGTCTATTAGTTGGGTTATTGGTTTGGGTTTCCTGTTTAGGTTCTCTTGTTTATGTCTTGGGCTCCACGTTTCTTTGATGTGGTCTGCCCGAACTGTTTTGTGGGCAAGCTGGCTGAAAGCCACTCGCCCATTAATCATAATATAGGGAGCCCGATTCATCAAACCAGAATGCCCTCTGCTATAAATTTTCCTGTTTTTGCTTGAAAATTAGATGTCCTTGGTCCATGTCTTTGGACTTAAAAGGATGAGCATAGGTAGAATCTCCAGACGGCCAATAATCATGGTAAAGGCAAGGACCGTCTTGATAAAGGGGCTGAAGGCAGCGAAACTGCCGGAGGGGCCGACGACGCCAAGGCCTGGGCCGATATTGTTGAAGGTAGCCGCCACAGCGGAAAAGGCTGACATGAAATCAGGCGTTTCGAAGCTGACCAGGAGGGTGAAGACCAAAAAGAGGATGATGTAGATGACCAGGTAACTGAAGATCGTCCTCAAGGTTTCCAGCTCTACTCTCCTGCCCTCCGCTTGTATGGGGGCAACTCGGTTGGGCCTTAATGTCCGCTTGAGCTCCGCCCAGGAGGCTTTGGTCAAAATCATTACCCGAGAGACCTTGAGTCCACCGGCGGTAGAGCCCGCCATTCCACCCACGAACATGATGACAAGCAAAATGAGCTGGGAGAAGAGGGGCCACTGGTCGAAGAGGGCCGTGGAGTAACCCGTTGTCGAGATGACCGAACTTACGCTGAAGAAGGAATCCCTTAGCGCAGATAAAAAGCCGTAGTTCTTGAAGGTAAGGTCGATGGTAATCAGAGTTATTGCCCCCAAAATAATGCCGAGGAACCATTTCAGCTCTTCGCTCTTTAGGACTTGGCGAACTTTACCTTTCAATATCATGTAGTAGAGGGTGAAGTTGACGCCAAAGAGGATCATGCCCGAGCCGAGGATAAGTTCCATCGCCAAATTGTGGTAGGGGGCGACGCTGCCATTGAGGACACCAAAACCGCCTGTTCCTGCTGTGCCAAAGGAAAGGAGGATGGCATCAAAGACGGGTGCGCCTGCGATGATGAGCAGGATGATGAAGACTAGGGTCATCACCAGGTAAATCAAATACAGGATTCGTGCAATTTGCGTCAGGCGGGAAACCATCTTGCCGAAGGTTGGGCCTGGCATCTCCGCTCTCATGATGTAGACAGAGCTGGAGTCGACTTCAGGGAGGATAGCCATCACAAAGACAAGCACGCCCATGCCCCCGATAAAGTGGGTGAAACTCCGCCAGAAGAGGCTGGAGTGGGCTAAGGCTTCCACGTCAGTCAGGATGCTCGCTCCCGTGGTGGTGAAACCGCTGGAGGTCTCGAAGAAGGCATCCACTATGCTGGGGATGTCCCCGTTAATGACGAAGGGCAGGCCGCCGAAGAAGGAGGCGAAGACCCAAGCTAAGGAGACGATGACAAAGGCCTCCTTGACATAGTAGCGCTTGCTTTTGACCGGTAAGCGGGTCATTACGTAGCCAATCAAAACCGTGCCGATGCTGGTACCAAGAAAACTCATGGCATAGAGAATATTCTCTTTATAGATGAGGCTGACGATGACTGGTAGGACCATCAGACCGCCGATGACCATAAGGATGGAGCCTAAGGTGTAACGAATCATTTGCTTATTCAAAACGCTCACCTTACCTATCTATGATATCGTCTACGTCATCTAAGGATTTCTGCTTAGTGATGACGAGGATGTGGTCCCCCGCCTGAATCTCATCGTTACCAGTGGGGAAAATGAGCTCGTTGTTGCGTAGGATGTAGGCAACCAAGAGGCTGCCCTTGGTCTTCATGTCCTTTAAGGGGATGCCGATAACTTTGCTCTTAGGCTTGACCTGGAACTGGAGGGCCTCCACCCTTTGGTCATCGAAGCGGAAGAGGGCTTCCACGTTGGAACCTGAGGAGTTTTTCAGGGCACGAACGGACCGGAGGATGCGGTTTGAGGCGACGTTCTTGGGCGTGATGATCGTCTGCAAGTCCTTGTTGCCAATGATGGTTAAGAGGTCGGTCCGGCTGACCTTGGTCATGATTTTCTTGACCCCAACGGACAGGGCGTAGAGGGAGCTGAGGATGTTTTCCTCGTCAATGCCGGTCATGCTGACGACGGCATCGAAGTTCTCAATCCGCTCCTCGTCCAGGAAGGTTTGGTCAGTCCCATCTCCGTGGATGATGATGGCATTAGGGAAGTCTTGGCTGAGCTCCTCTGCCCTTTCCCTATCCAGCTCAATGACCTTGATATCGAGATGGGACTTGCGCAAGAAGCGGAGCAGGTTGTAGGTTACCTCGCCACCGCCGATGATGAGCAGACTCTGAATCTTCTCCATCTCGAAACCAGATTTCTCATAGAAGCGGGCAATGTTCTCCCGAGACCCGGTTACGTGGACATGGTCCCCTACCTGCAAGGTGGTATCGCCAGCGGGAATCAAGGTTTCTTGGTCCCTAGTCAAAGCGCAGATGATGACATCCGCGTACTGATTTCTAAAATTGTTGAGGGTAATGTTGGCCAAGGAGCTGCCCTTTTTAATGACAAGTTCCACCATGGGCACTCTGCCGTGCTCAAACTGCTCGATGGAGATAGCTTCGGGAAAGCCAAGGCTCTGAGCGACCAAGCGGCCGCTTTCCATCTCGGGGTTAATCATCATGTCGATGCCCAGACTCCGGCGAATCAGCTCGTGGTGGTTAGTGAACTTTGGCTCCCTAACTCGGGCGATGGTGTACAAGGCCCCCATCTTCTTGGCGATAACCGAGCTGATGATATTGACCTCATCCTCCGCTGTTACCGCGATAAAGATATCGCAGTTGGCGACGCCAGCCTCTACGAGGTTTTCGTAGTCTGCACCATCTCCTGCGATTCCTGTGATGTCTATTTTGTTGATTATGTTTTCTAAGCGGGATGCTTTCTTCTCAATCATGACAATATTGTTGCCTTCTGCTGCTAATTGCCGGGCAACTGTTTCGCCAACCTTGCCTCCGCCACTGATGACTATTTCCATTTCGCAAAGCCTCCTCTGCGTATATATCGGATAAATTTGTTTCCATCTTTTCTATTTTTCTTCATCATACCAAATTAGGAGGCTTTTGAAAAAAGAAGTGTAAAAAACAGGCTCCGCTAGGCTGGAGCCTGTAGTAATCCATATTTGCTTTTGATCCGTTCCAGCTTGTCCAGCATGGGCTTACCTAATACATAGAGGAAGAAGACAGTGGAAGCAGCATGGACAAGATCAAAGGGTAAGCCGGTGGCATAGGATGCGACCAGCATGGGTAGAGTGATTTCCTGTTGAGCAATGAGGATTGCCGCCAGATTCAATATCCCCCCATAGATAAAGAAGGTGGTCAGACCGCCGAAAATCATAAGGCCGATTTGGCTGGGTCTTCTCTTCATCCAGCGGAAGAGGATGCCCGCCAAGAATCCGATGATGCCCATGGCGAACATTTGCCAGGGGGTCCATGGCCCTTGACCCGAAAATATATTGGAGAGGAGCATGGAGGATGAACCAACTAGAAAGCCTGATTCGGCCCCTAGGGCAATGCCTGCGATGATGGTTATTGCCACGGTCGGCTTGAACTGGGGCAGCATAAAGAAGGCGGCCCGGCCTGCGACGGCGATGGCAACCAAAACGCCGATGACGACCAGCTCCCTGGCTTTGGGTTTCCTCCCTTCGAAGCTGAGGAAAAAGGGCAGGCTGGTTTGGAGGATGATGGCGAGGGATATCCACAGGTACTTGCGGTCGTTCAGGTAGCGGATGCCCAGGTAGATGGTCAGGGGAATGGTCAGAATGATCATCAGGAGGGCAAGC
Source organism: uncultured Peptoniphilaceae bacterium (assembly GCA_964346245.1). GTDB lineage: Bacteria > Bacillota > Clostridia > Tissierellales > Peptoniphilaceae > CAYFUF01. The sequence goes on from CAYFUF010000022.1 coordinate 17,597, forward strand.
TTGGTCTTGGCGGGCAGGGGTGCCTTCGTAATTCGGGTCACCACTTGGTCTTCGCTGTCTTCCCTTTGGGCTGGGTCCTCTTTTGGCTTTGCTGGGAGGCTCTCCTCCCTACTATCTTCCACAAGGCCGCTCAGGTCCTTCGGTCTCTGGGATCTGCCTCCGCAAGCCTCAATGATGTGGGCTGCTTTTGTTGCTTGGGGAAGAAGGTCTCGGCCCATCCGGTTGGCTTGACTGGTATAAAAGCTGTTGCCGGCGAAGAAGGTCTGACTATCGCCAAAGGAGACGAAGTTGCCATCGAAGAAGAGCCCGGTGTAGTGGGCATGGGCAGCGCAGAATTCCAGGTCGTGGGAGACCATGATGATGCTCATCCCCTGGTCTAAGAGCTGGCGAATGATGGCGGCGAAGGTTAACTTAAAGTCGGCATCCAGGCCCTTGGTGGGCTCATCTAAAAGAAGGATCTGGGGTTCGAGAAGCAGGACCTTGGCAAGGGCAAGGCGCTGCTGCTCTCCGCCCGACAGGTCATAAGGGTGTTGGCTGAATAGGCCCTGCAACTGGCAGAGGGCAGCCACTTGCTGGACTTTCTGCTTGCTCTTCACCAAATCGGCCATGTCCCAAAGTTCCTCCTCCACCGTCTGGTGGACGAAGAGGGTCTGGGGGTCTTGGGGAACAGCTCCTATCAGACCCTGGTAGAGGTCTTTGGCGGATAACTTAAGCATTTGCTTCCCCTGGATGGATACTTGCCCTCGGTAGGGGCGGTTGATGCCCGACAGGAGGGACAGGAGGGTGGTCTTGCCTGTTCCGTTTCCGCCAACGATAGCGGTCAGCTCGCCTGGGTAGGCGGTGAAAGAGGCGTTTTTAATGATGTCGGGTCCTGTTTTATCATAGCGGAAGAAGGCGTTTTTCAGCTCTAGGATGGGGCTCTTGCCGGTTCGATCAGGCAGGGGGTCTAGGCTGACTTGCCCTAGAGGGTGCTTGCTGCTAAAGTCTCGCAGCCAGTTTTTTCCCTCCCGAATTGTGATTGGCTGGGGCAGGTCATTTTCCACGTGGGCGTATATGCGCGAGGGGATGGGCATGGCCTGCAAAAGTGGGTGCCTGTCTTCACTTAGCTTTGCGATGACCTGACGGACACTCCCTTCCGTGTAGACTTTTCCTTCATCCAAAATCACCAAGCGGTCCGCCTTGTGGATAACTTCCTCCAGGCGGTGCTCACTGAGGAGGATGGTGGTGCCCAAGTTCAGGTTAATCTTCTTCAGCATATCCAAGAAGTTGGCTGCGGCGATGGGATCAAGCTGGCTGGTGGGCTCATCCAGTAGGAGAACCGAGGGTTGTAAGGCAACAATCCCGGCTAAGTTCACCATCTGCTTTTGGCCGCCCGACAGGGAGGAAACGTCTTGGTAAAACCAGTTTTGCATGCCAAAGAAGGAGGCCAACTCGGCCACCCTCAACCTTATCGTCTGATTGTCGTAACCCAAGCTTTCCAAGCCGAAGGCAATCTCGTGCCAAACCTTGTCGGTGACCAACTGGCTGTCCGGCCTTTGCAAGACAAAGCCAATCTTTTGAGCTTGGTCTCTTGGATCCAAGTCTTCCAAGGGACGACCTTGAAAGAGAATTTGCCCCGACCGGTCCCCGTGGGCTGCCAAGGCAGGCTTGAGCTGGCGGAGCAAGGTGGTCTTTCCTGAACCTGACTTACCTAAAAGGACGACGAACTCGCCTTCCTTAATATCCAAGTTCAGATTGTCTAGCACCCGCTTGGAAGATCCCGGATAGGAAAAGCTCAGATTGTCAATTGTGTACGTTTCCATGCTCTTTCCTCCTCTCTATTCATCCGAAGAGGGGTCGTCACCAAACCTATATAGTTTAGTATAGCCAAGATGTTTAGTAGGCTGAGGCCTTTTCCGCCAATGAAGGGAAAGTAGTACCAGCTGAGATGGCCCAAAAAGGCAGCTGCAAGAATAAAGGCAACATGAACGAGCATAAGATCGAGATTCAACTTGTCCGCCTTGGTCCAAGTGTAAATGGAAAAGCTAGTCCGACCCTTGAGCCCGTACCCTCTGGCGGTCATGGAATCCGAGCTATCCACCGCATTCTCCAGGGCCCAACTGACCGTTATGGACAGGATGTTGAGGCCGCTTCTCATCCGCTGGAAGATATTGCCCGCTTGTGGGTCCTTACCGATTTGCTTTTGGCTTTGAAAAACCTTGCTCATCTGCTGGCGAAAGAGGGGAACAAAGCGCAGGCCCATGGCCATCACCAAGGATAAAGCCGGTACCGCCCGACCGAATAGGTAGACGAACTTATCCGCTGTCAAGACCTGGTTCATACAAGAAAACCATAGGAGGGCTGCAGCCAGCATTAAGCCTGAAGCCAAACCGTAAACGATGGATTCCAAAGTCAGGGGGTTGCCCGAGGGCAGGTAGCCTACTATGGTAACGCCAGCGTGGTTAAAGAGGGGGTTAAGCAAAGCGGCAAACAAAAGGAGGGGTAAGGCAACGACCAAGCTCTTGGCTAAGCCTCCCTCCCCCTTTATACTTCTCAGATACCAGGCAGCCCCCACAAAGGAAATGATGAGGAGGGCTGGATGCATGAGAAACATGGTAAAGGAAATGACAAAAAAGAAGTAGGCAAAGTTGACTACTGGATGGGCGCGGGAAAATGCGTCTCTCATCAGTCGCCTCCGCCTATGCTGCCCCCTTCACCACCGATATCCGTGCCTAAATCCAGCGTGTACTGCATGCTGATTGAATCGCCAGGAGACAGCTGGTAGCGGGACATCCCGTAGTTAGGGAACCAATTATTGACGCTGTACATCCAGCCAGACAAGGGGCCTCCGGCCAGCTCGTAGATATTGTTAATGCCTTCAATGTAGGCGGAGTTGTACATGGGGGTTGACCGGAAAGCAAGGTGGATGCCCGACTCCCGCATCGTCCTTTCCAAGACATCGAAAGCGCTCTCGCCCTCGTAGAAAGGCAGGTCGGTGCCGGCAAAGATAACCCCCGTCTCTGGAATAAGGTACCTGAACCGCTCTTCCAAGGCTTCGGGTTTATTCACCAAGGTGTCCACGCTGACTTCCAGGCTCACGTAACCGACCACCTCGTCGCCCGAATCCACATCCTCAGGCTCAACGGGCTGAGGTTTATCTTCTGGTACAGGGTCCGTGTGGTATTGGTCCTGGCTACCCTCGCTAGCTGGTGGTTCTTCGCTCTCTACGACTGGATCAGCAATCGACTCTGCGTCGTGGCTTTCAGGCGCTGCCTCCGCGGTCTGCTCAGGACGGTTTACTGCTACATTGACTTCAACTTGCTCTATGCTGGAAGATTCCTCGGGCACCTCTTCCGAGTTTCTACTTTCCTCTTCTGCTTCCTTAGAACTTGACTGCTCGGAAGATGATAAGACTTCTTCTTCGCTTACTTCCTTTAATTCCTGCGAAGCTATGGTCACGTTTGGCTTGTCGCTCCCGCCGCCCAACTCCTGGCTTTTCACCAAAAGGACGCCGACGAGGGCAATGGCCAAAAGAATCAGCCCTACAGCAATTTTTTTCAAGCGCTCTCGCCGTATCATGTTATCCCCTTTCACAAAAGGGCAAAGCGGCCGCTTTGCCCTCCTTATCTCTTCAAACTGTATTTCTACTTAGTCTCGAGGTCTTTTTTCTTTTTTAGGAAGGTGACCAGCAAGACTCCACCTGCGCCAAGGCCTAGGACGGCAAGATGTAGGATACCTTCATCTCCCGTCTTGGGTGCTTTTTCCTTGTTAGTGTTTGCCTTATCGTTGCTAGCACCTGTTGTCTTGGGATTTTCCGTTGAAGCAGAAGCCGTTCCAGTCGTCGTTGTTGACGAGCTCTCCTCTTCTGGTGGCAGACTCGTATCTTCCGAGCTCTCCTGACTGCTTTCTTGGCTGGCTTGTTTATCCAAAGCGGCTAAAAGCTTAGCAACGCTCTCATCCACTTGCGCTTGGCTTGCCTCAAAATCCTTAGCAAAGGCAATCGCCTCTTCGTAAGCACCCAAGACATGATCTTCCGTCAATCGTCCCAGCATATTGGAATTGACCTTAGCGAGAAGAGCGGTCAAGGCTTCCTTATTGGCAGGCTCAATGAGGGATCCGTCCCAGCCATGGCCAATATCTTTCCCCCACTCGTAGAGGGAGAATTGCAGGCGGACAACATCGCCGTCAGCCAGCTCGTAGTCGGACATGCCCACCATGGGAGACTCGCCATTCACCGTAAACAACCAGCCGGATGTGGAAGTAAAGTCCATTGACCCCAACCACTCGTCCGGATTATCTTCAAAAGTTCCTGCAGCATCAGCGATAAACTGAGGAGCTGTCGTCAAAGCTCCCTGGCTTGCAGGATCATAGAGTTCAGTAAAGAAGAAGTTCTCCTCGAAGCTACCTGCGTAGCGGACCCGGTCCGCACCGATGGCATCGACCATCGTCTCCGCCAAATTGGCGCCCTTAGGAATCTCCACCTCGATTGGGCTCATGTAGTAACCTTGACCCAAAGCAAACTTCTCCACAGCAATGACGATGGTCATCATCTCGTCCTGAGGCTCTTCAGAAGAATGATCAGGATTGCTTGGATTGCTTGGCTGCTCAGGTTGAAGGACCGCCTCCACATCGGTCATATCGTAGAGGCTGCTTTTGCCCGCTATAAAACGGCTGTAGGCAACGAGGGCCATACCGGCTTGATCCGTCGCCATCCCATTCACATTGGACATCGTCTTCATATGATAGAAGCCACCATCAGGAACCACATAGGTCAGCAGGGCAGACAGGACTGAATTGCCATTTTTCATCAAAGGCTCATAGGTCTTAGCGTCGATGCCAAGGGCAGATAGGGCCATAACCGTCTGTGCCAAACTCTGGGAATTAGAAGAGCCAAACTCCTCAAAATCTCCAGATTCATTCTGCTGGCTGGATAAATAGGTCAAAGCTTTGTCCACAGCAGTCTTCACCGCCTCATCACTATTATAGTAGGGGGCAAGTGCCTGCAGGGCCATAGCCGTCAAATCCACCGATGGATAAGACGTCGATAAACCCCAAGCTCCGCTTGTCTGTTGCTGCTTCAAAATATCTTCCACCAAGGCCGGTCTAGTCGTCTGGGTTTTTCCCTCGCCAGCCGTCGGAATCTCATAAGCGCCCGAATCCAGCGCCAGCAGGGCAAAAATTGGTCCGTTGATGCCCTGCTTCTTCACATAAGTTAAATCGCTCAGCCCGTCCAGCAGGTTGATACCACCCACATCGGTCACATCGCGGCCAATCGCCGTCAATGCCAAGATTAAGCGGGAATACTCCGAGCTCTTGTAATAATCCAAGAGGCCTTCATTCCTAGGTTCCGCCACCGCTTTTTGGACAGCTGAGACCACCTTCTCATAGTAGCCGTCATAATATCCAGCCGCCACGGGATAGTCGCCCCTTGCTAAGGCAAGTACCGACCATTCTCCCGCACCTGATCCAAAAGCTGGTTCCCTCACCGTGTTGTAAATATAACTTAGTGTTTGGTCCAACACTTCCGAAACTTCCTCGGTCTCAAGCGGTTCACTCAATACGTCCAGCTCAGCAGAATCTTCACTCACCGGTTGTATTTCATCCAGCTCATCAGCCAAACTAACGCTTAAGTGGGGCGATAGCACCAACAAAAAAGCCAAAGCAACAGCCAACATCCTCTTTCTCATTTTTACTTCCTCTCGTTTCGTCGTCCAAAATAGAAAACGCCTGTTCCTCCAAAGAAAAAACAGGCGTGAACGAATACTATCTCGAACCACAATGGCAACTATTTTTCTACGGAAAATAAGTAGCACAATCGTTAGGGCGCATATTCTGACTTAGTTTCATCGCTTACCCGCCTTCCCGCTTTCGCAGTGGCATCTTGGGCTCGCTCCACATTACAGCAACCGGATTGTGCAGGACTTGCACCTGCTTCCGCGCTTACCAACGAGGCTATTTAATTGTTT
>CAYFUF010000023.1:0-13131 GCA_964346245.1 uncultured Peptoniphilaceae bacterium
TTGTGCAGGACTTGCACCTGCTTCCGCGCTTACCAACGAGGCTATTTAATTGTTTACTGAAAAGCAGTGCTCTTCAGTAGTTCTGGTTTCATTATAGCAGAATTAGCGTGGTGGCAGAGGGAATTATTCTTCCTCAACAACAACAATCCCTAATCTCTTTGCTGCTTCTTGGGCTTGTTCTAAGGACGGTATCGCATCTTTGAGCACTAAACGGCCACCCCCTCGATTTAAAGCGTAGACTTCTGCTGTCATTTCATCTGTTACAATCGTAATCTTTTGAATAGAAGGTTCAGTGCCTTCAATGATATCCACTTGTATCCCTTCTTCGATAACTTTATTTACAGAAGTATTATAAGCATCGTAATCTGCAGTAGAAGCTCCGTAGACAGCACCCATTAATATACCAGGCATATTAATGGCCCGGCGGGCAAAAAGTTCAGGGTAAAGCTCAACTCTTACCGCCTTGATTTTCCCTTCAGCTAACTCATGGGCAATTCTTGCTGCATTCGTAGGTGAACCCACCGCTTGACTTGAACCGCCAACGACCGGGTCACCTAAGGTCCCAGTAATTGGAGCAGAACCTTCTGCAATTTTCTTTGCAATACGATTTGCCTTAGCCAAAGTATCTTGAATATGTTGCTTTTCTTTATTTTTGACTTCTTCTTCCACGAGAGTTTCTACATTCTCTTTGCGGCGGAAGAAAGGTTCCATAAACTCAACAACCGTAGGTACCACATAGGTTGCAGATTCTTTGTGGACCTCTGAAGCCATAGCGAAGATGACATCGAAAGGTACATTCACTTCCATATCTGTTCTCTTGCACAATTTTGCGGCGAACATGCCTCCCATAACAGCGCCTGCGATATGAGTAGAGCAAAGCGCTGGAACAAGCACCCTAGGCGTACAGGGGACCGCTATCGTTGGAGAAATGGCGATGACCATTGCCCTTTCCATATCTTCGGGAGTCCCTCCAAGAAGAGCTGACATTGCGGCTGCAATAGATACAGAACCCGATCCAAAGCCTTCCATATTACAACCTGACCCTGTTTTGCCAACGCGGAAGAGTCCGCCTATCTTAATCATGAGGGCACCAATTTTAGCAACATCCTCATCACTGTAACCATTTTCCTTCATGGCCATCACAAAGCCAGTGTGTGGACAAGAATCACCCGTACCTGCACAGGGTCTCAGGCCGATACAGTGGTTGCCTACTTGGGCTGATAAGGTGTAGAAAATAGCATCATCCAATAATTTATCTTCAAACAGTTTAGCCCCTTCAACTTTGCTTAACTGTTCCCCAATCGTACCAAAGAGTATCGATTCACCGTCCTTAGCCCCAATTTTCGCCGCTTTAATATTATGCTCATATTCTTCCAGGACTTTCTGGAGGATTTCTTCTCGACCGAGGCCCGTTCTTTCCTCTTCTTCAAGTAAAACAACATCCACCACGGAAACTTCATATTCCCTTGCCACTTGAACCATTTCAGAAACAGTTAATGGCATTTTCTCCCTTATGGTTTTCGCTAGCATCCACAAACCTTCTTTCTTTATACATCAGCTTTTCGGCCTGTATTATACTTTTCTTCTTTCCGCCTGTACTCCGGTAATCCCATTAGATTATTAAAATCCTCGAAGGGAATCATCTGATCAAGGTAGTCATTCGTCGTCCCTTTTTCTTTAATTTCTTTCATTAGCTTGTCCATCGCTGCTGCCGTAACATAAGTGGAAGCGGTTGGATAAATGACGATATTGTAACCCAGTTCTTCCAATCTTTCATTAGATAGTAAGGGGGTACGACCGCCTTCAACCATATTAGCTAGTGTATAGGCGTCAATTTCTTTGTTAATCAGAGCCATCTCCTCTTCTGATTCTGGAGACTCGATGAAAATAACATCTGCCCCTGCTTGGGCATACAGCTTGCCTCGGCGAATAGCTTCATCAATACCATGGGTTGTCCTTGCATCTGTGCGGGCCATGATAAGAAAGTCTGGATTTGTTCTAGCATCTACTGCTGCACGAATTTTACCGACCATTTCCTCAGCACTGATGACTTCCCTGCCTACCATGTGGCCACATTTCTTAGGCATAACTTGATCTTCCAGCTGTATCATAGATACACCTGCTTTCTCGTATCCGCGAACAGTACGAAGCACGTTCATTGCATTACCGAAGCCTGTATCTGCATCAGCAATAATAGCAAGCCCGTCTGAAGCTTCGACAAAATAATCAGCTCGTTGGACCATCTCGGAGTAAGTCAAGAGTCCAATGTCTGGCTTTCCTAGAACGGAAGCGGACTGGCCATAACCTGTCATATATACCGCCTCAAAGTTATTCGATGCAATAACAGAAGCTGTCAAGGCATCATGGGCGCCTGGTGCAACGATAAATTTACCTTCTTCTAGTAATGAGCGAAGTGTCTTTTTCGGTGTCATGTAATCTCCTTTAAAGGTTTGTGTCTTATTCTTTATCTTTTGTTTTTAGATATTTATGTGCATGCTGCTTGAACCATTCTTTATGAATATCATCCATCTCTTCTGGATTTGCCATATTGAATTTGTTGCTATCACTACTTGTTTTCTCTTGTAAAGTGACCTTCGAAAAAGCCCCTTCTTTCATCAGTTTAAGAACAGCTGCTGGTTCATATTGGCCAAGAACGCCTAAAGCATAGATGATGTAATCTTGATCAAAAACAATTTCTCCCTGTTCAGGAAATAAAGAGTTTCCCTGGTTGGACAAAGCGATCTCGACCATCTTCCTGTTTAGCTCTTCATTTTGGCTAGCAAATATTCCGCCAATGCCAATAATATACTTTACCTTTCTTAAATCACGGCCCACGGGGAAACCGGGAACTAATCCTGTTTCAGGACTAAATTCCTGGTTGATGTACCCTGCATGACGTTTCAAAGCAAGGTGGATTGCCCCAATTGCCATACTCGTGTTAATCGTCTTTTCCTCTTCTGTTTCTGCAATTATGGAAGGATTCTTCTCTCGGCGTAAGGAATATTCCCGAAAATCCGCCTCCGTGATTGTTACACTCCGATTCAACTGCTCTGCAATTTTTACCAGACTCTTTGTCCCTAGGCTATCAATAATTCCCGTTGCTGATACGGATAGTCCTAAGTTGCCCTCTACGGTTCGATAGGATGCTTGCTTATCATTGTTGATAATCAAGCCAATATCTTCAGACCGCATATTTTCAGTTGATGGTAATACCGAATGAATATCCGTGGTTGCTCCTCCTAAGTCAATAAGAAGAACATCACCAACGCCATTCTCTTCATCGGTTCCTTGCGCTAAAAGTTCAGCAGCTAAAAGGACAGCACCTGGTGTCGGTCTTATCTCTTTATCCTCTACCAGGCTCATCAGTTCGCCAATTCCCTTTGCTTGTGTCAACTGCTTAATAAATTCTCGATGAATCATTTCCCTAGCTGGTTTCACCTGTAGTTCGTGAATTGTCGGCATGATATTTGGCACGACTTGATAGGAACTACCAGCTTGATTAAGTATTTCTGCCACTTCTCCGCTAGCATCACGGTTGCATGCGACAATAATCATACATTGCACACCGCTTTGAACGATTAATTTTGCATTTTCTACGGCTGATTCAGAGTGGCCTCCATCCGTCCCCCCTGCGAGTAGAATGATGTCCGGTTGGATTTCTTTAAGAATCTCTAAGCGCCGGTATGGTTCTTCCTCATCTGATATCACCTCTAGCACTCTTGCTCCCGCGTTCATGGCAACTTCTTTGGCCGCTTTAGCCGTTACGTGAGGCATGTAACCTAAGGCAACCATTCTTAACCCACCTGCTGCAGAAGCTGATGAAAAGACTTTGGCATCAAGATTAACTTCAACCTCTTGCTCAAGTAACTTATGCTTGCTTTTCTCCACGCCTTCCATAATATTGTCCAAAGTAGTTGGCGATTGACTTCGGCCCAGAAAGCTTAACTGGTTATCCTCTAGGTGAAAGGCGGTGAGTTTAGTGAAAGTAGAGCCAATATCATAAACGATTCGATTTGCTTTCATTAACTTAATCTGTCTTGTTTCATCAGTTCATCAACTTTGGCAGGGCTGATGGCAACATATCCTTTCATGATATGGCGAGCGGTTCTTTGGAAAGCGGCTTGTCTGACTTGTTGTTCATCAGCATCAGCTAGAACCGTAATAATCCCTGAAGGGTGGCCAATGCGGATGGGTTCATCGGTTGCTCGATTTCTACAAACTTGATTAACTATAGTTCCTTTTATTCTTGCTGCGGCGCCAGTACAAGCAGTTGCCGTACCTGCGTATGTTTTGTGGGTAACCTGCATAAACATTAAACGGGCAAGGAAATCAATGTCGCTTTCTAGAATTTGTTGATTGGATCCGAAAGCTGTGTAATCTTGGGCTTCATTCACAAAGCAAACCATAGGGAAAGCTGGCAAGTTTTGCGTAGCCGCCTCCTCTGTCGTTTCAAGTCCAATCAAAACAGTTGCCTTAGCGCGAATTTCTTCCAAGATACTCAGTAAATCCGGATTGCCATCAATATGAGTGGGGCTCTCCGTACCTTGCATGTTGACATCTTGGGCGCGAACAAATACGCATACATTGGCAACATCGACAATAGAAACTTCTATTGGCCCCCTACTTGTCTCAATCACGTCGACTGGATTTCCCGTTGGCAGTATTCTTCCAGTTGTCGAACCCGCTGTTCCAGAAAAGTCCATCCAGATTGTTGAACCTGTACCCGGCACACCATCGATGCCGGTGTCTCCTTCATAAACCGGTTGCCCATCTTCAACTTCCACATCAGCTACAAGAATTTTTCCGGTGTTCGTGTTGTGAATTCTTACTGTTGTCCTTGGCTCCTTTGCCTTCACCAAGGATTCTTCGATAGCAAAAGGTCCTACACCAGAAGAAATATTGCCGCAGTTACCCGAGTAATCAATGTAAGGACGGTCGATAGCAACCTGCCCGAAAGTATAGTCGATATCCGCATCAGGATGGCTAGATGGTCCTATGATTGCTACTTTTGATGTTAAGGGATCGGCACCTGCTAAACCATCAATTTGACGGCGGTCTGGACTTCCAAAGATAGAAAGAATGTAAGCATCTCTTTCTTTTTTATCCCTAGGCAAATCATTTTCTTTTAAGTAAATTCCCTTGCTCGTGCCACCTCGCAGTATGACGGCAGGTACTCTTATTTGTTTTGTCATTTATTTTTCTCCTCCAGTTCGCCTATCTTTTGCTCCAAGAAATCCACGACTTCTTGGGGATCTGTTCCCGGTCCAAAGAAACCGTCGACTCCGAGGAAGCCTGGTCCCTCGCTAGCAATCTTATCTTCAAACATCTGGTGGTCCTCTTCTTTTTCAGCAATTCGGCCACCAGCAAAATAAACCAGTTTATCTCTCAAACCAAGCTCTTCTAATTTCTCTCCTGTTCGAGGGAACAGGGTGACGCCAAGACCTAACAAGTTCGAACAACCTACAGCTTTTGCACCGACTTCAGCGGCGATTTCTGCAACGGTTTCTGGTAGATTCATTCCTCGTAAATAAATGACTTCATACCCTGCACTTTCCAGCGTGTCTTTAATAAGATTAATCCCTACCACATGGGCATCAGCACCCACGGTAGCAAGAACTACCTTTTCTTTGGTCGCATCTTTCTTCTCTTCAACAGTGACTTCTTCATCAGAGAAGGCCATCCGACTTGCATCTACGCCCAAGGGAGAGTAACCTGGTACATAACGCTTTATCCCGTCCTTATCTCGATGGGTGTGCACATGACGTTGAAGGTCCCAACCACCTGCCTGAGGCGCATCTAAAACACCGGCCTTACCAGCGTTGACAATCATCTCAATGAGTTCAATGTCCTCCCATTGCTTCCAAAAATCTACTGTAATATCTTCTGCTTTTAGCTCCTTAAGTCCTAGAACTGACTCTAATACAGCCATAGCTTCATTGAGAATTTCTTCTTTTCTCTTCTCAATAGCTGGATCTTGGACATCGACAGTATATGTTCTCTGGAAAACATCCTCCGTTCCCCAAATCGCCCTTCTCATGGAATCTCCCGTTGGAATTCCTACTGATTCTGCTGCCTTAGGACGATAGAAATCCGCTCCGCCTAACTTGGCGTAAACTGCCATGCGGGCAAAGTGGGCTGCCTCTGCCACTAAGTCTCCTGGTGGATTTTGGAAAGTTTCTGGAACTACAATTAATCCATCACTCCATAACGTTGACCGGAAAGCGCGCATTAAAGCTAAATCTTGGAAGAGATTGATTCCAACAATATTCATCTGGATGGCTGATAGTTCTGCAGGCAAACCAGCATGTACGGCTAAACCTTCAGCTAACAGGCACATTGCCAAGGCCATCCCATCAGTGCCTCCGATATTATTAAGGTGTTTATGTGAATCTAATTGAACAAAGATGTTGTTTTCTGCACAAATTTGTAGCGCTTTATATCCGTTAATAACCTTAGTTTTATAGTCATGGATACCTCGGCCACCAAAATGAACATGGATAACCGGACCAATATCTGTCCCATCAAAACCAGCAATAAGGGCATTCAGAATGGAGATATGGGGGGTGTCACCAGTGGCGTTAATGCGTACAGGATGGATTGAACCACCGCCCATTTCAATAAATTCTCTTTCCCCTTTAGGCGTAATCCCCCCCTTGCCTCTCGACTGCTCAATAAGCTCGCGTCCCTTTAACGGGTCAATATGACGAGTTGCTTCCGAGTGGACAAAGTGAAAGAGCTTGCTACCATACTGTTCAATTCCTTTATATAGTTCTAGAGATTCCTTATAGGTTTCTTCTGCCCCGTTACGACCAAGAATAGGATTCTGTGCAGGCCAACCTCTCTCACGAGCTTCGACAGCAAGATCGTGAATTCGGTAACCACTTCTGGTAAAACCAGCAACTTCTCGTGGGTAGGGTTCAGGCAAACCGACAACTTCTCCGTTCTCATCTACATCCGGCATACTAACATCAAAGATATCTGCATAAGCACGTATTGCTTCAATATCTTCTTTTATGATTTGTTTCGTTTTTTCTTGCAAAGTAAACTCCTATCTAACTAGAAAGCTATGGTTCGCTTGTTCTCAATCAATACCTAAATCTGCACGTACACGATTGATAAGCCCACCATGAGATAAGGTGCGACGAACATTCTCACTCAATGGTGAAAACTCAATGGTCTTACCCTCGTGAATAATTGTTCCCTTCTCTACATCGACTTCGAGATAATCACCATCGACTAGCTTATCAACGATATCCGCTTGAAATACAGGTAAACCTATGTTTATAGCGTTTCTTCGAAATATACGGGCAAAACTCTTAGCGATGACCAAGTGAACGCCTGCAGACTTGAGTGCAATAGGTGCTTGTTCTCTTGATGAACCTGAGCCAAAGTTCTTGCCAGCAACAATAATTTTTCTCTCTGCAATGTTTTCTTTAAAGTTCTTTTCTGATCCTGCCATAGCATATTGAGCTAGTTCTTCAACGGGGACGGACATGGCATAGCCCGGAAGAATCTGATCCGTATCAACGTCATCGCCAAACAGTTGGACGTAACCTTTTATCTGTTCCATTACACCACCTCACTGGGACGTATAATTTCTCCCGCTAGAGCTGCTGTAGCGGCGACATAGGGAGAAGCAAGATAAATCCGTGCTGCTTTAGCACCCATCCTGCCTGGGAAATTTCGGTTTGTTGTAGAAAGTACCACGTCATCTTCGGTAACAAGCCCTTGGTGGGCGCCAAAGCATGGCCCACAGCCGGGATTTAAAATTGTCGCGCCCGCTTTACGGATAGCACTTGACCATCCTCTTTTATCCATTTCGTTTTGGACATCCATGGAAGCAGGAAAAACAAGTACCGTCACATCTTTTGCAATTTGCTTCCCTTTGAAAACCTCATAAACTGCCTCGATATCTTCCAAGCGCCCATTCGTACATGACCCAATAGTAACTTGATTAACCTTCGTCCCTATTAGCTCATTTAAAGGAGAAACATTAGCAGGAGAATAAGGTTTAGCTATCTGATAGTCAAGCTCGTTTAAATCGATGATTACTTTTTCGTATACATCCTCTTCCTCGTCCACATTCCCAAATAAAGTAATCATGGAGCCAATTTCCGTGCCCATATTACAGATGGTCATCCGATCTCCTATGGAGAACTCATCAATACCCGGACCTGAAAATACGATTGCTCTATCGGTAAAGTAATCTGTGCCATAGATGGCCCCTAACTTAAGGATGAGGTCTTTACCAGAAACTTTCTCTTGAAGTTTGCCTCTTAAAATGACATTAATCACTTGAGGAACTTCCAAATCTAACTTACCGGTAGCCATAGCTGCGGCAAGTTCGGTAGAGCCCACACCAACCCCCATCGCCCCGTATCCTCCACATGTGGAGGTGTGAGAGTCTGCTATGACAACTAAGTCGCCTTCCTTTGGTTGTAAGTATTCATAGAGGACTTGGTGGATGACCCCTTCACCATTGGAAAAGAAACGGAAACCATATTGGTTTGCAGCTTCTTGCATACGTTTGATGTTATTTCTCGCTTGCTCGGATGATGGTGGGAAGTTATGATCAGCGACAAAGAAGACCCGATCCTTATCAAAAACGGTATCCACACCAATCTTCTCAAACTCCGAAATAGCTATTGGAGCAGTCACATCGTGGGCGCCAGCATAGGAAATCGCACACGATAAATCTTCGCCCACTTTTGTGCTTTCCACACCTGCTCTCTTTGCTAACCACTTTTCAATGCGATTCATTATAGCCCCTTAATTGTCATATTCTTCTGACCACAACTTATATAAAGCGGTGATATCGCTTCTTCCAAGGCCTTTTGCTTTTGCCATCTCATAGGTCAAGGATGAGGCATTTGCCATCGGTAGAGGCAAACTCATTGCCCGGCCAGTCTCTAAAGCTAAACCAAGATCCTTGTACTGAAGGTCAATAGCGAAACCTGGTTCATAATTTTCCTTGAGAATAAAATTTGGTAGCTTATTGATGGCTGAATAGGACATTCCTGAAGAAACCGCGATAATCTCTTGCATTGTTTCTAATTTCAAGCCATTCATCTGTCCTAATACCAAGGCTTCACATAAGGCGGAGGTGTTAATAGCAAGCAACATATTATTAATCATTTTTATAGCTTGCCCTGATCCCGATTCACCGATGTAATAGATCTTCTCGCCGATAACTTTGAGGAATTCCTCTACTTTTGAAAAAGTTTCCTTGTCTCCACCAACCATCACGGTCAGCGTTCCTTTTTCAGCACCACCTACTCCACCGGATACAGGGCAATCAAGGTAATCAATCCCTTTATCCTTAGCCATTTGGCTAAGCTTCTTTGTACGAATAGGCTCAATAGAGGATAGGTCTACGACAATCGATCCACTCTTTAGGTTTGCAAATGCTCCTTCATCACCGGTAAAAGTCGACTCGACAATAGCGCCATTAGGTAGCGAGGTGAATAAAATATCGACGGACTCAAAAAGCTCCCTATCGCTTGCAAAAACACGACCACCGAGGGCCTTCATCTCATTTACTTTCTCTTGATTAATATCTTTTACGGCAACATCATAGCCTGTCTCAATAAGGTTCTTTGCCATAGGCCTGCCCATAGCACCAAGTCCGATAAAACCAATCTTCATGGTAAAACTCCCCTTCTTCTCTGAAAATGTGTCAATTTTTATATAGTAATCTCTTGATATAAAATAATCATAAGGGATATGCTTTCCAGCAATCCCTTATGATTATTACGATCTAACGTAAACCGTCTTCACCGACAACTTCATCAACCTGTAGTCCACCGATACGTGGATGTGGGCGACCAGCTGTTGAAAATGCTAGGGCTACAACTATTTCGTCACACTTGGGTGCATCTTGAATTCTGACTTCCATAGCATCATAATGTGTACGAACATAAGCAGCATCTTTGTAATGGAGGGGCACGTCGATTGCTGTGCCTGCTGGACCGGCTTTCTTGGCTGAAGGAATAATCGCTTTTCCACCACCGATAGCCTCGCGCATTGGCTTGCCCAACTTAGGGTGAAGAATCGCGCCAGCATGCTCAAGTTCACCATTCAAGCCGACAATTGCTGACTTCCCATAATTCTGTATGTTTTCTTTACCTAAATACTCCGCAGCAATCTTAGAGAGGGTGGCACCTAACTCTTCGCCAATATCCGATAGAGCAGATAAGTCCTCTACATATTCTCCAGCAAAAGGATTTTTGATAACAGCTGCTACTGAACAGCGACGGTATCCACCTTCTACTTCTTTAAAACCTTCATATTTGACTTCTTCAATGCTAGTAACTATCTTACGAATTTCTGCAGCCATTTTAATCTCCTTTTGTTATAGCTTTTCACTTGCTTGCGTTTTTTCATTAAAGACAGCAATGTTCTTGGTAACTTGCTCTGTCTTATCTTTTACGCTAATGATCATTCCTGCAATGTAATCTTCTGCAATTGCCTTTTGCGCGTGTGCTTTGACTTGATCCATTGACTTATTAATCGCCGTTTCCGAAAGATCTCCAACCTCTGTGACAACCTCTAATTCTGGTATATCCGTGTTGGGATCTACTAAGGATGCCATGACTCGATGAATCGCTTTGTTATCAACCAAGGATTGATTAGCAAGATGGGTTGCCCAGGCATCAGCTAGACATGAACTTCTTGAAAAAACCGTAACCCCATTTGCAATACCTTGGGTCAACGATCTGCCACCTAAACCAGAACTAGCTACCCCTCGAATATCTTCCTTAAGGTCGACTCGCCATTTGTGGCAAAAGTCAGTGTCTTGCCCATGTAGAATCTCTAATCGTAGCGTTTGCCCTTTGGCTAAGCGGATAGCGATGTCGCCCCCATTATTAACGGTAACGTAATCAGCCTTAGTCTGCTGACGTAAATAATCAGCTAACTGATCCGAAAGCCCACCTGCTACAGTTGCCATCGGCGTTAGATCCTTATTTCCCGTTGTCCTCGTTGCTGTTACCATCTTTGCAATAATTTCGGGATAGTAACGTAAAACTTGTTTTGCCTCTTCTTCCGTCCATGTATGGCATACATCGACTCTTAGCAAACCTTGTGCCTCGCTAATTATTGACAAGAGTTCCTTTATTTTCTCAATAATCAGCGCTTCCAAACCTAGCACAGCTTGGCCATTCTTCTTAATCTGAGCGACTAGAGTTGTTGGCCCATAGTCAACAAAATATTGGCCATTCTCTAATCTTCTAATGGCTTCATTCATTCTTGTTTAAATCTTGGCGCAATGTATCCATATCGGTGATGGCATCCATATGCCCATGGATAGCTTCATAGTCATCTTTCGTCATGGTGTATTCCACAGGGCAAACCGTAGCTGGTGTAGGAACCCATGTAAATGAATCAGTTACCGTTTTTGCGGTGTCCACTAAAAAGTTCAGACCACCACCGGGCATGAGCAAAACTGGCGCACCAGCTACAGTCATTTGTGCTCGGCGGTTCTGTACCGCTTCAGTAATCTGCTTAGGCGCTTTCGTTACCCCACCTCTAGCTGATCCTCCAGTACCTCCAACATAGAGGACGGTTGTCCTCGACGTCTGGCAGTTTTCTCGGATAGTATCGACTAAATTCTGTGCAGCTTCCGTCATCTCGATTTCCTTAACGCTACCATCTTCTTGGATAGAAAATAAGGCGTGCACTTCTCCTGTCGTATTGGTGACGAGGATTTCTTGACCTGCTTTCGCAATCGATAGATCGATATCGCCTATAGCATCTATGGGTTTTTGGAAATCAGTTCCACCAATACCGTCACCTAGTTCGCCAAAGTAGCGACCATTCGATGACTTTCTTGCATTCAAGCCAACGCCTGACCAAGATCTTCCCACTTCTTTACCCGCTAGGTGCTCCGTGAAGAGACCGCAGACATGGTGATCAATGACAATACATTCATCCACAGCGTCATTCATGATATCTGCAAATAGGCCAACTGTAGCTGACCCGCAACCGATACGCATGTATTTTTCTTCGACGCCATTAATAATTGGTGCTTTGTCTCTTTGTACCACCAACTCGATTTGGCGGTTAACTTTCAAGGTTACCTCTTTACCATTGGCAAGGTCGCAAATCGTTCTTGCAACAATAAAGCCATCCTTTCCAGTAAGGGAATTGGCCCCACCTATTGCAATCATCTTCGAACCGTATTGCTCCGTTTCTACCATGCCAACTTTTGTATTATCACGATATACGGGATCGCCTTCTTCGCCCAAGTAGGTATTCGTGTCAATCTTTAAGGTGACACCAGAATAGGAAAGGGGGGCTTCGGTAACCACGGTGACAACATCTACACCGTCTCTAGTTTCACTCACAATATAAGGCGCAGGTCGCAAGCAAGGATAATTGGTGCCTGATCCCACAGCCGTTATGATTGGTTCTTGAATATTCTCTGGTAATGCAAAGTCCCTTTTATTGACCAAAGTATTCTCTAGAACAAGGGGTCGGTTCCGGACTAATTCAGATCCCGTATTCGTGTAACGTCCGCAAGCACCTGATTTATCGATACCGATATGACACTGGACTGAACAATGACCGCACTTAATTTCCCCTTCTTCCAACTGATTTGACTTCGCAATAGCATCCACGGGGCAAACTCGACTACATACACCACATTCTACGCACAGGTCATTAACTTCAGCTCGCTTTTTCTTGTCATTATCTTCTCTAGCAACGAGATGCAAGGCACCCACTGGACAATTTTTGACACAAATGCCGCATCCAATACACTTATCTTTTATAGCAATCATATTTATTCCTCAATGACTTTTGCTGGCTTTTCGAGTAACCTTGCCTGTCGAACAGCAGGTGGGGTATTTCTACTTTTTTTCACGACGACTTCCCCATCAATTAAGATGAAACTAATGCCAGGAAGATCTCCTAGGGAAAAGGCTTCTTCGGCTGTCGTTGCTACAGAACCTAAGGGTGCGTCTGCGAAAACAAGATCGGCCTCGCAACCCTCTTTGATCATTCCTGTATTAAATCCATAGGCACGAGCGGTATTCCCCGTTGCCATACATACGGCCTCAGCAGGACTTATCGTAGACATGCAGGCAGCATGGGTAATATTCCGCAATATGCCTAGAGGCATAATCCCCGAAC
>CAYFUF010000023.1:13141-22916 GCA_964346245.1 uncultured Peptoniphilaceae bacterium
GTTCTTTTTCCTTAGCTCTACGGAGCACATGATCAGCCATCTTAAAATTCCCACAGTGAACAATTTCCATAAAGAGATCAGACTCATCCATAATCATATCGACATCTCTTTGTGATACCGATGTTGGTCCTCCATTAATGTGGCTAACCACATCTGGGTTGGTCTCCATAACCATCTCTGCGGTGACGGTAGAAGATCCTGGTATAGAAGTTCCCCCGGTATGCATTTGCACGGTAAAGTTATACTTATGGGCCCACTCAACCATCTCTTTGGCTGTTTCCGGTGAATTCACTGAACCAAGACCGACTTCACCAACAATATGTAAACCTTCCTCTGCTAGCTCCTTAAAGTCTTCTTCTTTTAAACCCTTTTCTAGAATTAGGGAACCGGCATGCACTTTAACGCCACTGGGGCGTAAATTATTGAAGGACTTAAAACTCACCAAAGCAAGGGCTTTTGTCCCTGAAGGATCTTTTGGACGTCCTGGATAATGCACTTCTCCCGCTGAAATTACGCTGGTTACCCCACCATGGAGGGCTGAGTCAATAAAACCATGGGTTTTCTGACGGTGACCGTAATCGCCAACAGTAACGTGGCAATGGGAGTCAAAGAGACCCGGAAAAACGGTAGATTCATTGGCGTCGATGATTTTATCGGCGTCATACTTTAACAAGAGTTCTTCCTCACCAATTTCTTTGATTAAATTGTTTTCAAGAACGATTGTTGTCGCTTCCGATTTTGGGTTATGAATGTCTCCAGTAAGTATGGTTCCAATATTTTTGATAATTGTGATTGACATATTTCCTCCTTATGTAGTGATAGAACGGCCAAATGGACATGTTCTAAATACTTCTTATTTATTCTTACTCATTTTTTTCCTATATTGGCTCGGCGAAATATTGAACTCCCTTTTGAAAGCTGCGCTAAAACGCTGCGGGCTAGAAAATCCTGTTTTCTTTGCTATACTCGCCAGCTTGATATTCGTTCCCTCTAGGTAATCCTTAGCTCGGCACAGACGGTAGGTATTTAAGTAGGCTTTTGGTGATACACCAAACTGCTCTTTAAAAACCTTAGTGAAATAATTAGGTGACAAGTAAACATAATTGGCAATATCTGCAACAGAGATATCTCGGATATAATTGTCATGGATATACTTTTTTCCAATTTCAACTAACTCTCTTGATGCACCTGCGCGAAGCACCATAGACTCATCATGTATCCGTCGTAAGATACGGTAAGTATGCAGAGCTAACTCATTGGCATACAGGTTCATCAAAATATTGTGGCCGTATCCTTGATCCTCACTTTCAATGAGTATCTCTTCTACCAAGAGAGAGATTGCCTTTCTGCTGTGACCATCTACGATGAAATAGGACTGCGTACGTTCGTAGCCATTATGGTTACCGTTCAAGATTTCTTCAAAATTCTCCAAAGAAAAAATCGAAAATCCTTCGGTTTCATCCTTTTGGGCTTCTTGCTTTTCCTTAAACTCAAAATAGATAACAATAAGTTCGGCATCTTTATTGATATCCGTATAGTTATGGTCCGTAGAAGGGAAGATGACAACGGAATCCCCTTCATGCAAAAGAATTTCTTTCCCTTCTACCTCAAGGGAAACTTCATCATTGGAGACATAGGATAGCTCAAAAAAACCATGGTTACTGGGATGATCTATCTTGTCCTTTGCTTTGTAATATTTCATCATTCCTTGTAAAACAACGGGGACTAAGTCGCCAACATCGCCTAAGACCTTAAATTCCTTCATCATAATTTTACTACCTTCTAGAAACTGGGGGCTGTTTTGTCGTTCATTTTACTCTCCTAGATATGAATTTATCGTTTTAACTAGAAAAGTGTGCGCTTTAATGAAGAAACGTTTTCACTTCACATTGCATTATTGTCATCTATCCTTCCATCGTTTAATGACATGTGATTACTTTATTTGTTTTCATCATTTTTTTTGCTGTATTTCTAGTTACCTTAAACGTATCAAAATCCGTCTAATACTGTCAACCATGACGATATGATGAATTATTTTTATTAAAGAAACTTATCAAATTTCACTATTAATTTTGCCTATTTACTTACCATAAAGTAATCGCTTTTGATGACTAAATTAAGTATCATGTTTTTCAAACGATCACACGTTCTTATCGTACTTTACTTCTGGAAGAAAGAAGAGGAAAAGGCTACTCTTGCTATCAGATTCGTAATCCTCTTCCTCCATCATCTATGCTTTTTTACTTGTCTCTTCGATTTCTTTTTTCGCTTCATCCATTGTCATGACACGTCCAAAAGCCTCAGCCCAAAGATCAAACATAATATTGTTCCACGTTTCTGCATCTGCACCGGCATGGGGATAAGCACTAATCCCATCCGCTAAAGCAACAACATTATAGTCATTATGGTAGGCATCACGAATCGTACTATCTACACACCAATCGGTGACGGTTCCGCAAACAATGATTGTCTTGATATTTCTTTCCTTTAATTGTTCTTCAAGGTCAGTATAAGCAAAACAAGAATACGTGTAGGTAGTGAAGTATACATCATCGCCAGTTGGTGCTAAGGCATCATCAATTTCCCTTCCTCAGTACCTTTTTTCAAACCTACGTTGCCATCTTCTTTAAGCAAACCACGCTCTTTATTTCTAAACCAATAATGCGCATTATGATAATCGTGATCTTGCACAAACGCTGATAGGAATACAGGAATTCCTTTTTCTTTACAGATTTTATTAAATTCTGCGATAACAGGGATCTGTGCTGCTGCATCTGCTGTATATAACGTTGCACCTTCTTCAATAAATCCCTTTTGCATATCAACAATAAGTAAGGCCGTTTCCTCAGCTTTGATTTCAAAAGGTGGTTCCCAGACCAGTTTGTTAGCTTCTCAATAAAGGCTCCTAGAGCGCCTACTACTTCGATAATATTGATGCGGTATCCTTCCACCATTTCATCATAGAGTATCTATTTTCAGGTTTAACCCAAATCGAGAATCAAATCTTCTGATTTCATCCAACCCTTTTTCCGTAGTACTTCCCCAAAAATATATGTAAGAATCGCAGGCTGCTGGTGACATGGCTTGTGCACCAAGTTCAAGGGCTCTCTCACTAGGATTAAACCAACCGGTGATTACACCGATGGGGCCTACCATTCCAGAAGTTCCCATACCAGCTGCAATAGGTGAACCATTCATTTCCAGTTTGAAAACCATAGTGGCGAGCGGTCCAGTAATTGCTGCTGCAAGCGTAGGCGGTATCCAGATGCGAGGGTTCTTTAATATGTTCGGTACTTGTAGCATAGAGGTGCCTAGTCCCTGGGCAAGTAATCCGCCTGGACCATTCTCCTTATAAGTCATCACCGCAAACCCAACCATTTGCGCACAGCAACCAGCATGAGCTGCACCACCAGCTAAACCAACTAAGCCCAAGGCAGCACAAATGGCTGCTGATGAGATGGGTAACGTAAGAACCATACCTACGATTACGGAGACAAGAATGCCCATAATGAAAGGTTGTTGATTGGTCGCCCAATTAATAGCATCTCCAATAGCTACGGCAAAGGCACCGATAGAAGGAGCAATCAGCATTGCAGCCCCTACACCAACCAAAAGGGTAACGCCAGGGGTGACAATAATATCTACACGTGTTTGCTTAGAAACGAGTTTTCCAAATTCCGTCGCAATAATCGCTACAAAGTATACGGCTAAGGGACCACCTGCTCCACCGAGACTATTGGCCGCAATACCAACTCCCGTAAGCGAGAACAGGACTAGGGGCGAAGCTTTTAAGGCATGACCTATCGCTACCGCCATCGCAGGACCTGTTGCTTGCGAAGCAAAAGTGCCTATTTCGTTAAAAAAGCTACCTACAGAACTATCGCCGACCAAACTACCTAGGGTATTAAAGATTGTCCCCATCAGCAATGAAGCAAACAGTCCAAGGGCCATAGAGCCTAAAGCATCTATTGCATAGCATTGAAATGAGGGATTTATCCCCCGTGATGATAGAAAGTTCGGTTTATTCTTTTCATTACTATCCGTCATATTTTCCTCCAAAGTTTTTTTGGTTTCTTAAAAGACAATTTCACTTGTTTCTGGTGGACCAAAATCTTCTTTACTAGCTCCACATACCGGGCACACCCAATCTTCAGGTAGTTTTTCAAAAGGAAGCCCTGCTTCAATTCCTCCCTTTTCATCTCCTTTTCTAGGATCATAGACGTAGCCGCATAAGATACAGACGTATTGTTTCATGTAACCTCCTTTGATTTACTTCTACTTTTCAACGTTTCTATTCATTTCTCGAGCAATATCGGTATACAATACTGGCGCTTTTTTAAAGGTAATACCCGTTGCTTCATTTACCGCAGCGATTGCTGCTGGAATGGTTGGTATCAGGGCGGGTTCCCCTACTCCTTTTGCACCGAAAGGACCACTCTCGCCTTGGGAACTAATAATGATGGGATGAATTTCAGGGACATCTAAGGACGTGGGAATAATATAATCCGAGAAATTGAGATTCTTAATCTTCCCCCTGCTGACGATAACATCCTCATATAGGGCATAACCCAGCCCCATAACGACTCCACCCTCGATCTGAGCTTCCACCATTGAAGGATTAATGGCTTGTCCAACATCATGGGCTGAAATGACATGCTTGACTTCCGTTTCATAAGTTGTTGAGTCAACTTCAAGGTCCACGAAGGTTGTTGCGTAAGAATAGACTTCAAAAGGAACACCTGACATATCTTTTGCATCTAAATACGTTGTATTCGGGTTATAGTAGCCCGCACCCACCGCTAATTTACCTAAACGCTTTAACTCCATTAGCAACTTCAGATATGTTGTACTATTCTCAGGATTTTCTTTATCCCAAATTTTTCTATTCTTAAATACTAGCCGCTCTGCTGGAACGCCAAGAAAATCTTTGGCGACATCTATCAAGGTTTCCTTAGCTTGAGCTGCAGCGATTTGTGTTGCTTTCCCCGAAATCAAAGTTTGTCGGGAAGCTGATGTTGCTCCGCCTTCTGGTGTCACCATGGTATGAGCGAAAGTCACGTTAATATCCTCATAATTCAGGCCCAACTCCTCTGCACAAACTTGGGCCATAACCGTGGTAGAACCTTGTCCGATATCAGCACAGCCCACCATTAAGTTGACCGAGGCGTCTGCCAGCACTTCAACGAAAGCTGCCGAAGGATTCGGTAACCCTGTATTTCCAATGCCGTACCACATGCAGCCAATGCCACTGCCCGACTTCTTTTTCGCTTGGGCCGCAGGTTTAGTTGAAAGGTATTCATCTCGAGCTCTCTTTATGGCTTTTAAGCTGTCGACAAAACCAACCGAGTCTCTTAGTTCTTGCCCTGTCGCTGTCACGCTGCCCACCGTATGCGCATTAAGAATACGGATATCTATTGGATCCATATCCAATTCCTGAGCCAGCTGGTTCATCTGCCCTTCATGGGCAATAGATATTTGTGGTACACCAAAGCCCCTAAAGGCCCCCGCCATGGGATTATTGGTGTAATAGAATTCTGCTTTAATATCGACATTTGGAATATTATAGGGCCCAGTAGCATGAACGACTGCACGGGTAATAACAGCCGGTCCATAGGATGCGTATGCACCAGTATCGCCGTACATTTCCACCTGCAAGGCAACCAATGTCCCATCTTTCATTGCCCCAGTCTTGTAATGCATAGTTATCGGATGGCGCTTCGAGGAAACTTCTGTTGATTCTTCCCTTGTGCGAACCATTTTAATAGGCCGTTTTGTATAGTAGCATAGTAGAGCGATATGGCACTGAACGCTAACATCTAGTTTCCCCCCGAATCCACCACCAGTAGCTGTTTGAATAACATTGACTTGGTTGTAAGGAAGACCAAGCATGTTCGCTATTTCGCCTCGATCAAAGTGAGGATTCTGTGTCGAAACATGAAGGGTGAGCTTGCCATCAACGTATTCTGCTAAACCCGCTTCTGGCTCAATAAACATGTGACTCTTAACGCCTGAATAGTAGGTATTTTCTATAATAACGTCACAATCCTCAAAAGCCTTGTCAATATCACCACGGAACAGGTGCTTCTTCTGATGGAGGTTCGTATCTCCATGAATTTTCGGTGCATCCTCTTCCTTAGCCCGATCGATAGTCAAGATTGCTTCCGTTTCTTCCCAATCGACCTCTATAGCTTGCAAAGCCTCTGTTACTAACGCAGGCGTTTCCGCTGCGACTATTGCAATGGCATCCCCGATACGACGAATTTTATCTTCAATTAAGATAGGTTCATCCTTTACTATGATTCCGGTGGCATTCAAGCCTGGTATATCTTTATAGGTAAGTACACACTCGACTCCAGGGATAGCTTTTGCCTTTGTTATGTCCAAGCGGTTAATCAATCCTGCGGGAACCTTAGAGCGAAGAACACCAGCATAAAGCATATTGGGCCTAAATAAATCGGCAGCAAACTGTGCCTTACCTAAAACCTTGTCTACGGCATCCTTTTTTTGTACATTTTGACCGACTACGGAAAGGTTATCGTTTTGTTTATTGCTCAACATGCTCTAACCTCCTGTCTCTAACTAGCTCTATGGCTTCTACAATTTTTGTGTAGCCAGTGCAGCGACATAAATTACCCGAAATGCCTCGTTCAATCTGTTCTCTTGTTGGATTAATGTAATGATCAAGGATAGATTTGGCTGCTAGTATCATCCCTGGTGTGCAGTAACCGCATTGCACAGCACCTGCATCTATAAAAGCTTGTTGAATGTCCGTTATCTTTTGCTCAACGCTTAGGCCTTCAACGGTAACAATTTCAGCACCATCCGCTTGTCCTACCAAGATAAGGCAGGATGTGACCAGTCTACCATTATAAATTATGCTACAAGCGCCACATTCTCCTTCGCTGCAGCCTTCTTTTACTGAAAGTAAACCGAGATCTTCACGGAGAAAATCTAATAACCGTTTATTGGGGAGGCTTGTCACTTTGATTAGTTTGCCGTTGACGGTCATCGATAAATCAATTGCTCGCATTGGTCTCCTCCTTATTCCTTAAAGTTTCTATTAAGTCTTCAAAAATATAAGATGCTAAACCTCGAATAGCTTCCCTTTTATATACGACAGATGGACGATTACCAATAGCAGCATCTATTTCTTCGGTGAAAAGGGGAAGGACCGCATCCAACTCTTCTTGGGAAACATTCCTATCTCGAATCACCTCTTCAATTTTTGTTGACCGGAAGGGATGTAAGCCTACAGCTCCTAAGATAACACGGGCATCCTCAACTTTATTTTTTGTGTTTTTCTTGAGGTACATGGCCATCGCTAAGACAACTATTGCCAACGATTTCCTTCGACCAAATTTTCGGTAAGCTACTGCCTCGCTCTTATTAGGTTTTTTAATGATGATTTCTGTTAGTAATTCATGGTTGCCTATTTGACAACGACGACTTTCTGAATCTTTAATGAAATCTTCAAGATCCATCACTCTTCTGCCTTGCTCTGATTTCAAGACAACTTCCGTGGAATAAGCGAGTAAAGGTGTTGCTAGGTCACCCGCTACTGAGGCAGATACTAGATTCCCACCAACTGTGGCTAAGTTTCTAATTTGTGGCGACCCCATGTATATAGCTGTATCATAGATTGCTTTAAAATCTTCTTTTATTAAGGGACTATCTAATAAATCCGTAAAGGTGGTTAGAGCACCTAGATGTAAGTAATTCCCTTCTTCTCTTATATACTTCAGATCTTTAAGCTGGCTAATATCTACAATGGTATCTGCTGTAATCCAACCAGATTTCATGTCCACGAGAACATCTGTTCCACCTGCGATAATCTGGACAGAACCTTCTTGGGCTGAGAGAATACCTAAACATTCATCAACCGATTTCGGTCCATAAAAACTAAATTCTTTCATGTCTCCTCCGTTCATTGTGGAATCATTTGTAGTAGCACATGACATCTACCGTTATAAACGTTTTCCTTGTAGGAAAATAAACATAATCCCTATTTGTATTGTAATAGAATAACTTTGGGATTTCTACTTGTCCATTCAAGATGATAAGTTATGATAAGAAAAATTATCAGATTTAAATATTTATCTCATCTTCCCCTGTTTTCCTCTCAATATCCTATGGAAGATAGTTAAACAGGAGGAGCATAAGAATAAGAATAAAGGGAAAGAGACAGCAACAAGAACTGGACACCACTTGAATAATCCAGATGATAAATCGTATTGGCGCAAATAATATTTCAAATAAACAGCCCATAGGTACTCCTTCAATCAGCATACTCGGTGAGATGCCTAATCATTAATTGTTGTAACAATCCTCATGTGCATATTATGTCGGCTAAAATTGGAAAAGTTATGTAGTATGAGCGGTTTCCCTATTCTCTTCAAGGCGCATTCATGATAACATGGCTCCTTTGATTAAACAAGAAAGTGGATAAGATAGAAGCAGAAATTGTATCTTTTTACAAATGTCTGAAAATATAATAATTTTTCCCCACTTATGATAAAATAAACACAATAAAATGTGGAGGCCCTGCGTTCATTTCGTCGGTCTAGCTATGGTAGAAGTCATTTCACCAACCAAGCACATCTTTATTTAAGCGAAGATAACCAAATTAGTAAAAAGATAAGGAAGATACTATGAAAAAAGTTACTTTATTTAAAGGGGATGGGATTGGCCCTGAAATATCAAAAAGTGTGATTGCCGTATTTGAAGCGATGGGCCTTGATATTGAATTTGAGGTTTTTGAAGCTGGGCAACAGCTCTATGATAAGGAAGGAATACTGCTTTCCGAAGAGTCTCTCGAGTCAGTGCGCAGAAATAAAGTTGCATTAAAGGCTCCACTAACCACGCCTATTGGGTCTGGTTTTCGTAGTATAAACGTCCAAATGCGTACAGCCTTAGACCTTTATGCCAATATTCGCCCATCAAA
Source organism: uncultured Peptoniphilaceae bacterium (assembly GCA_964346245.1). Taxonomy (GTDB): domain Bacteria; phylum Bacillota; class Clostridia; order Tissierellales; family Peptoniphilaceae; genus CAYFUF01. The sequence continues at coordinate 22,083 of CAYFUF010000023.1, forward strand.
AACCCATCCAGAATTGAATAATCGTTTTGATGATGTCGACATCGTGATTTTCAGAGAGAATACTGAGGACCTCTATGTCGGTGAAGAAGAAATGATTTCCGATGATGAAGCCATTGCCATCAAGCGAATAACTAGGGCAAGCTCGGAGAGAATTATCCGTATGGCTTTCGAGTATGCCATGAAGTATGACCGAAAACGAGTAACCTGTGTACATAAGGCCAACATTCTAAAGTATACGGATGGCCTATTCCGCAAAGTCTTTAATGAAATCAAGGAAGAGTATCCATCGATTAAATCAGATGATTTGATTATTGACAACGTCTGCATGCAACTGGTGATGCGGCCTGAAGAGTTCGATGTGATGGTCATGCCAAACCTCTATGGCGACATTGTCTCGGATATTACCTCCGGTTTGATTGGTGGTGTAGGCATTGCCCCAAGTTTGAATCGTAATGATGAAATCGCTACTTTTGAAGCAATCCATGGGACCGCACCTGATATTGCAGGAAAAGGCATTGCTAATCCCTCAGCCTTGCTTTATTCGGCTTGTCTAATGCTTGATTTTTTGAATATGCATGAGCCTGCAGATAGAATTCGTGACGCCTTAACAAAAATCATGAGACAACCTGAATTATGCACCCCAGATTTGGGTGGTAAGGCGACAACTCAGGAGTTTACTGAAACCTTAATTTCTCATCTTATCGATTAATGTAAGGCCCTGTCAACCTTTGAATCATTACTTATGGTATGCTCTATTTGCCTGTATCATCATAGCGCGATAAATCTGCTCGACGAGGATGAGTCGCATGAGCTGGTGGGGAAAGGTCATCTTGG
>CAYFUF010000024.1:0-21946 GCA_964346245.1 uncultured Peptoniphilaceae bacterium
AGAAATCCTCAGGTAGGTTTAAGTCTTTATTTACCTTAGCATTTTTAGAAACGAGAAATCCTCAGGTAGGTTTAAGCCTTTATTTACCTTAGTATTTTTAAAAACGAGAAATCCTCAGGTACGGGGATGTGCTTTTTATACCTTAGCATTTTTAAAAATGAGAGATTCACAAGTAAGCGGACGCGATTTCTTACCTTAGCATTTTAAAGTCGAGGATTCCTCAAGTACACCGGAGCCATTTTCGACCTTAGTATTTCAAAATCCAGACATCCTCAAGTACACCGGAGCCGCTTTTGACATTAGCATTTTGATATCTAGAATTCCTCAAGTAAGCCGAAGCCATTCCCGACCTTAGCATCCCACGTCCCCTCCAACCCGAGGCCCCATACCACAGTAGTTGCCGACCCACACCTAACGGTATCAAAAACCACCGATGAGCGGAATCCGCAGGAGCGAAGCTCCGAGGACCTAGCGAGTCGGTGGTTTTTGAGTCTTCTATCTGATTTTCGTAAACTGAATGATGACCGTACCTAAACCGACGTGGATGCCAATAACGGTTGGCACCTCCGCCTTGTTGACGGTGATGTTGGGGTATTTTTCCTTGATGGCCCCCTCCCATTCCTGGACGATGTCTTCTGCGCCCAATTCCAGCAGGTAGACGACCCAGTCGTCCTGGTTTACTCCAATTCTTTCCATGTAGGCAAAGATTTCATTCATCATCTTCTTATTGGACCGATATAGGCCGTAGCTTTCCACTTTCTCGGGCTTGTTGGGAATAGCGAGGAGAATGCGGATGCGCAGCATGCTGGCGATAGTGCCCACGCTCTTTCTCAGGCGGCCACTGATCATGAGGCGCTCAAGAGAGGAGGGGTGGACAAGGCCTTCGTTGTTGTCTTTCAGGAAGAGGAGAGCCTCCATGACTTCTTCTGGACTCTCGCCCGCTTCAGCGCCATCGAGGACCCGTTGACCCATGATAGCGACAGGGCCTGCTATGCTTTCTGAGTCAAGGATGGTCAGGTTATCCAGTTCGCATTGCTCTTGGGCAAGGAGGAGGGCGCTGTAGGTTCCTGACAGGTGGGTGCTTAGGGAAATCGCAAAGATATGGTCGTAACCTTTTGTGGAAGCCTCTTGGAAGGTTTCAACGATAGATGCAATATTGGGTTGGGAACTGGTTACTTCCCTTCGTGCGTCCAAGTACCTGCCCAAATCATTGTTGTTGATGTTGATACCATCCTGGTAATCTTCATCATCGACGATTACGCGGAGGGGAAGCCAGTAGACATCGGGTTGATCGGCTAAGCCTGGGACCTTTGGAGTTGTGCTATCTAGGATAAGACCATATTTTTTTGCCATGTTAAACTCCTCTATTAAGTATTCCAATGAGTAGGAAACGGCTCATTGGTCGAACACATTGTCTTTTTATCCACCTAGCTATACATCAGTTCAATCTGCACTTGCTCTGCGATTAGGCGGAGGTTTTGGTAGCCGCCACATTCCAAAATCATGTTACCCAAGAGGCGCAAAGCGAAGGCGTGGGCAATGGATACGACACCGATATTATCCTCGTGCAGATTTATCTCATCGAAGATCAGGTCGCCACCGTTGATGACGGGCTGGAAGTAGTGCTTGATTGCCTCATCGATGGCCGATGCAAAGTGGTCATACGCATTCTCGGTTCCGGTTAAGGAAACCTGCAGCTCTATGCCTTGGTGAATGTTCTCCATGCGCAGGACATGCTTGTAGCTGGTGATAACGATAAGGTGGGCAATCTGGCCGCGGTTGTATTTCCTTCCTGCTGGCTTGGGGACAATTCCTTGCTTCACATAGTTTTGAATCATCATCTTGGTGATGTGATCCTCTTCCGACAGGATGGGGGACAGATTGCTGTTGACGAAGTCGATGACCTCTGCACTCAACAGTCCTGCATTGGGTATCTCTTGCCACTTGGGACAGTGGAATTTGGATATGGACAGTAATCTTTCTAACATTGTGTTGCCTTTCAATTACTCTTCTACTAGTTATATAGTAATTAAAACTATATAATTCTACCTGATGGAGAGGAGCTTGTCAAACTTAGGCAAGCTTAGGATAAATCTCCTCCATGAAATTATTCGCCACGAATTCGCTGACTAACAGGATGGACCGGAAGTCATTGTTCCTGTAGTGGCTGGTATTGACCCACATGCCCAGCAAGTAGAGGTTCTCCATGTCGCCGTAGCGCTTGTTGAGGACAGATGAGTTGGGCCACCCAATGACAATATCTTTCCCTTCCTCATCCGCCATAATCAGATTTCGGTCGTAGAGATTTGCTATAAGTTCGTTCTTGTCGAAGGCATCCTTCAGCTTGCGGTTAAAGCCAGACGCATTAATCAAGATGTCAACGGGGGTATCTTCCGCCCCCTGAGCGAGGAAGCGGCCGTCTTCTAAGACCATGATGTCATGCAAACCAAACTCTAACGCTAACTTACCTTCCTCGATTTCATCCACTAGCCATGCCACGGTCTTGGCCGGCGTGAAGCTGCGGAAGACGTCAAGGCGCTTATCGTAGCCATTCTTCAGCTCTTCTCGGTCCAAGCCTGACAGGAGGCCGAAAAGGATGGGGAAGAAGGGAACGAAACGCTCAAAGTAGGCAATGATAAGCGCAATTTCCTGGTCATTCTCGTCCACCCACTGCTTTTGGTCCGAAAGCTCTAGGTCCTTGATGCGCTCATAGGTATCATCAAAGGACACACCCTCCGCTTCAAAGTCAGCTCCGATAAGGTCAAGGATGTTCTGGAGGGGGACTGTGCCATCGTTAGCCTTCTTCTTTTCTTCAATCCATTCGTGGGTCATCGAGAAGGCAAAATCATCTCCTTCATATTCCAGCCCAGCCAAGGAGAAGACCTTCTTGCGGATCAAAAAGTGGACAGGAACGTCCATTTTCGTCTCCTGGGCAAGGTAGCGGTAGATATCGATGCCTGTTGGTCCGCTGCCGATCACACCGACCCGGTCAGTGGCCTTGATGTGGGCCAACTTGTCCTTTAGCGGATAAGGGCTGTGAACATAGTTGTCCTTTCCCTCTAGGTTGTAGTGGTCGTTGTAGTCGGCATGGCCAATGGCCATAAAGACCGCCCCAAACTCCTCCTCCAGCCATTCGTCAGTCTTGATGCGGTAGCTGAAGGGCCTGTCTTTACCCTTTTCAATTACCTCAATGTCCGTAACACCCTTGTTGATGTGGTCGACTTGGGGGTGGGTGAAATAGTCGTGAAACCTGTCCTCTATGTATTCACCAACATAGATGCGGGGGACGACGCCCTCAAAGTTGGGCTCCTTGCCATTTTCCTCCATCCAGTGGATGAAATCTAAGGGGTCTTTTTCCACACTCATCTCCCTATGGGAAATATTGAGCACCTTATAGACGGTATCTTCCTCGTAGGGAAGGCCCCTGCCTAGGTTTGGCCTTGTCTCAAAGATAGTGACCCTGTCGTCTTTTGAAAAGTTGTCATGATTTAGGATGTGCCGTAATGTGTTTGCACCAGCGATTCCAACACCGATAATTGCTATGTTCATTTTCTTCCTTCCTTATCTTCTGTACTAGTGACCAGAGTCTTAGGCGCACAAAACAAACCTAAGCCTTCCAGTAATGATTACTAGATACCCTAAAAGTTTCCGCTAGTGGATGTATGGTGAAGAAAAGTGGGGTATCATAGAGGGGAATAAGCAAATAGACAAAAAAAGAGCATAGAGGAGGAAGAAATATGGAAAACAAAAACCCACGAGTAACCTTCGAGATGGAGAGCGGCAAGACCTTTGTTGCCGAGCTTTATCCAGAGATTGCCCCAAATACAGTCAATAACTTTATTTCCCTGGTGAAAAAGGGCTACTACGACGGCATCATCTTTCACCGCGTCATCAAGGGCTTCATGATTCAGGGCGGAGACCCCGATGGAACAGGCGCAGGTGGACCAGGTTATTCCATCCGCGGCGAATTCACCAGCAACGGTTTTATCAACGACCTAAAGCATGAGCCGGGTGTGTTGTCGATGGCAAGGACTATGGCCCCCAACTCCGCAGGCAGCCAGTTCTTTGTTATGCACAAGACATCGCCCCACCTGGATGGAGAGTATGCCGGTTTTGGTAAGGTCGTAGAGGGCATGGATGTGGTCGATGAGATTGCCGGCGTCCGCACTGATTTTCGCGACAAGCCTCAAGATGAGCAGAAGATGAAAAAGGTTACCGTTGACACCTTTGGTGTAGACTACCCCGAACCAGACAAGCTGGGTGAATAAGATGGACGATAGGGACCAAAACAAGAGAGATCCTATGGGAAGAGAAGAAGAGGCGCCAACAAAAAAAGAACCATCGACGATTGTCGTCTACCTCTTTACCCTGCTTGCTTTGGTTATCGTGAGCATAATACTCAAGATAATTTTGTAGGGTTTAAGAGGGGCATGTGTTGTCATGCCCTTTTACTCTGCATTTTTGTGGAGTTTATAAAAATAGTGATGAGGGAAAATGAAGGAGTATAAGATATCGGAAGTGGCAAAGATTACCAATCTTGCTGTGGATACCATCCGCTAGCGGAGACGTTTCAGGGCACCTGCTTGCTCGCCTTTATGAGGATAATCAGTTCAATCGCTACTTCGCCGTTAGCGCACCAATCGAAGAAGAATAAATTTTACATCATTTCTTGACTCTGTAGTTACTACGTACTTTATAATCTCTTTTAGATTGTTACCTATGTAACAAATATAATAATGGAGGATAAGAAATGAAAAGAAACAAGCTAGTTACTTTGCTACTTACATTTCTACTCGTCTTTTCTCTAGCCGCTTGTGGTCAGACGGATTCAGACTCTAGTGAGTCTCAATCTTCTGAGCAAGCTGAAAGTTCTGTAGAAGAAACGTCTACCGAAGAAGAAAGCACGGGGGAAGAGGAAGTAGCATCTGATGGAGAAGTCGTCTCCACAGAGATGGTTCCCGGTACATATGATGTGACAATGAATGGTTATGGCGGGGAGATGACCGTTTCCGTAACCGTTGATGAGAAGCTCATCACTGACATCAGCATTGAATCACTGGAGACGGAAGGCATTGGCTCCGTAGCAGTGGAGAAGGTTCCTGAGCGAATCATCGAACACCAATCCTTGGCTTTGTCGAGATTCTTACTCAACGCTCTTTGGAAGCCCTCAATTGGATGGCGGACAATGGTGTAGTTTGGGTTGATGAAGTTGGAACTGTCCCAGGCGGCATGTGGCCTAGAGCTCACCTGCCTCAAAATTCCGCAGGTGTTGATTTTATCAATGCTAGCCTTGCTAGAGCGGAAGAGCTGGGCGTTGTCATCTACTATGATATCGCTGCAGAAGAGCTTATTGTTGAAGATGGTAAGGTTGTCGGTGTGAAGGGTACCAGCGCTGATGGTGCTGAAGCGACCTTCCATGCTGAGTCTGGTGTTGTCTTAGCAACTGGTGGTTTTGCTGCCAACAAAGAGATGCGCCAAGAGTACGATACTAACCTTACACCAGAATTAGGAACGACAAACTCACCAGCGATTACGGGTGATGGTATCCGGATGGCCCAAGAAGTTGGCGCCGCAACCACTGGTATGGAATACATTCAGAGCCTTCCTCTGGGTGACCCTAAGTCGGGATCTCTCGGTGGCTGGTTAGGTTCTGAGGGTGTTGGCCAATATTATCAGGTCAATACGGAAGGTAAGCGCTTTATGGCTGAGGATGGCCGTAGAGACTACATGACCCAAGAACTCCTCAAGCAAGAGGGTGCAATGAGCTATGTCATTACCGACCAGACATCAGTTCATGAGGGTAACATGACCCTTTGGGGTGACCATGTCGATGAGCTCATTCAACAAAAGCGCATCTTCAAGGCAGACACTATCGAGGAGTTAGCTGAGCAACTGGAGATGGATCCAGCAGTCCTCCAGAAGACCCACGATGACTTTAACTCCTATGTCGAAGCTGGCGAAGACCCAGAGTTTGGCCGTACCTTGTTTACGGACAAGATTGACCAAGGCCCATACTACGCATCTCCTCGCATGCCAACCGTCCACCACACCATGGGTGGTCTGCAAATTGACGGTGAAGCCCGCGTTTTAGATACCGATGGCAACCCAATTCCAGGCCTATATGCTGCTGGTGAGGTTACCGGTGGTATCCACGGATCCAACCGTCTAGGTGGTAACGCTCTAGTCGACATCCACGTCTTCGGCCGCATCGCAGGTCAAAGTGCAGCAGAAGGTAAGTAAGTCCAAGTGAATTAGAAATGAAGAAGTGCCTTTTCTTGTAAGGGGACCCCATAAAGTTGGTCCAAAGATCAACTTTTGGGCTCCCACCTTATTTGGGAGGGCGCTTTTTTTGTGCCTAAAATCGGTACTTAAAGGAGTGATGAAAAGAATGCAAGTTTTACGCAGGGAATAAAAATGGATGTTTTACAGGACGACCACTACAGATAAGCATCATATAGAGGGGGATAATTATGAAAGACCGAGGCCGAATCGACAAAGCGAAAGGCAAAGTAAAAGAGACAATCGGAGATCTGACCGCCAAGGGCGTGAAGGATTTTTCTAAGAAGTAGAGGTCTTTCTCAAGACTTACTGAAAAGAAGCCGACCGCAAGAAAATGGGTTCCATTTTCTTGCGGTCGGCTTTTCGATGTTTATAGATAGGGTTGATTGGGGAATTGCCCACCGCCTATAGATACCAATAGTAGTTATTCTGGAAGACTTGCCCTTGCTTGCGGATGGTGCTATCTATGGGGACCATAGTCAGGCGCATGAGCTCGGCACCCAGCTTTTCGCAGACTCTTTTGGAGGCCAGGTTCTTGTAGTTGTTGGTGATGGAAAGGAAGGTCATGCCGTGCTTTTTGGCCAGCTCTCTTAGGAGCAGGCAGGCTCTTGTGGCGTAGGAATTGCAGCGGTATTCCTCATGGACCCTGTAGCCGATATTGCCCCCATAGAAGAGGCTCTTGTTGTAGCCGATACGCAGGTCGATTTGACCCACGGCTACATCGTCAACCATTATGCGGAAGTAGTAGGCGGGTGCCCAGTCGGAGCCAGGCATAGCTGGGCTTATGTAAAGGAGCTTTAAGCTAAGGTTTCCGTCTTTTAGGTCGATATCGTTGTAGAATTCGCTGGTTGAGACCGTACTGGTCATGAACTTGAACAGGTCATATCGAACGTCTTGCTCCCAAGGATAGGTCATAGAAAGGCTTCTCTTTTGCTGGTAATGGTATAGGTTGCCGGTTGGAGTGGAGACAAAGATATGGCCCTCATCCTTCAGGATTCGGCGAGTTTCCATCAAACAAAGGTAGCGGGAATCCTCCGTTTTGATCTCGCTTAGGAGGCCGATGAGAATGGCGGCGTCAAAGCTCTTATCGGCCAAGTGATAAAGGTCTAGGGGCGACATTCGGCGGACGCGAAGCGTGCCGTGCTCTTTAATCGGACTTAAGCCGACTACAGCGGTAACATCAAAGCCCTCCTCGGCAAGTTGGATGGCATAGAGCGCTGAATCCTCAGTAACGGTTATGATTTTCATGCCCTTATTAAGAAAACGTCGTATTCCCTCTAGTGTGGTGGGAAAATCGCCTAGAGCTGCTTGACTAATCAGCTTGTCCTCTCGTCTAAATGAGTTCTGCAAGATAGTGGCTATGTCTTTTTTCTCTTGATGTAATTTGTGGTCTGTCATCCGCACCACCTCTCTTCTTTGAGTCTTTCGCAATGCTTGCCTGTTGATTGCAATATTTACAATTGTAACACTAGGGTATATTTAACTCCAGAGTAGATCGAACAACTAAGAAGGATTTTGTGAAACGTAAATTAACATTTGGGACAATTACACTATCGCTAGCTTTGCTGTCGATATGAATCAGGCAGTTTCTATTTTCCACGAGACTTTCGAAGATGACTCGATTCCAATTACCAATATCGATTTTGATGATGATTTCGGTGACTATGAGTATGAGATCGATGGCTGGAAAGATGGCAGAGAGTACCAATTGACCATCAAGGCCGATGGCAGCGGCGTTACCGACCAAGAGATTGATAATGAGGATGATGACGATGAGGATGTTCTACCCCTTGCTGATGTCATCTCTCCTGAAGAGGCGATGGAGATTGCCCTTGTGAACTCTTCTGGGGGCTATGTCGACGGTTGGGAACTCCAGATGGATGACGGCCGTCCAGTCTATGAGGTAGATATCGAAGGCGGCAGGGATGTTGATGTCCACGCCATCACCGGTGAGGTAATTGAAATAGACTAATGTAGCAGTGTTTGATAAGCTATTTCGCATTTAAAAAAAGGCAAAGCCTACCCCAGGGATGAAGTCTGGAATCGCATCGATGGGGGAGACGAAGTAAACGAGGGCGCTGATGATAGCCAACATCGTGCCTCTGGGAAAGCGACGATAGCTGCCTTTGACGTAGCTTTTCAGCATGGAGATAAGTATGGGCAGCTTAGCAAGCTCCCTGCCACCTACTGGTATCTTCTTCAGCTTTTTCTCTAGGTTTTGCAGGAGTCTTTCCAGCTTGTCCTGGTCCTGCAGAAGCTCTTCCGCCTCGTCATATCGGCCGATGAGCTCGGTCTCAGCTCTTTTCTTGGTAAAAGGTAGTCTCATCTCTTCTCCTTCAATCGTTAGGTCCACTTCGTTATCATTACTAGGTCATAGATGCCCAGCAGTATGGCCAATATGGCAGTTCCAACCAGCAGTATGGCCAATATGGCAGCGCGAACCAGCAGTATGGCCAATACGGCAACCAAAACTACCAAGCGCAAAACGCCTATCCTAACCAAGGAGGATACAGACCGTACGATAGCCAAGGGACCGAGACGGACAGCATGAACATCCTCCTACTGATTGGCACGATAATGACCGCGCTAGCTGCAGCCTTATTGCTAGTCGGTTACGTGAAGATACTCATGGATGCCAATTGGGATGCCTTCAACACTTCCGCACTACTCATTCTCTTAGTTACCTTTGCCCAGGTTGCCGTCTTCGTGATTGCCGCAATCGTCGGCTTCAAGTTCATTAAAGAGAAGACCAAGAACCCCATTCTCATCATCCTGGGTGTTCTGCTGGTGGGTATTTCCCTGTACTCGCTGATCGCAGACATCAACCACGGTTCCACCCTCATTATTATCAATGGCGCCTTAGTAGTCGGTTCTGTCATCTACCTCATTGGAGCAATCCAAGCCCGCAGATAATACAATTAGTAAGCCGCTGCATGAAGAGCTCATGCAGCGGCTTTTTTTATGCCTTGGGTTAGCCACGAAGGCCCTGCGACCTTAAAATATCCTCATCCGAATTTTACTAGCCAGTTTTGGGGCATGCGACCTTAAGATAATCATATCCTGATCTTTATTAGCCCCAACTCAGCAGAAACGAAAAAACCGCCACAGGCATTAGCTGCGGCGGTCATTAGGTGAGATTCAATTGTTATTTGAAATGAACCTCATTGATTACTTGGTTGAAGAAGTTCACTGCTTCATCTGGGGTATTGAAGCCCGTGTTGAAGAACATGACGAAGCCGGCATAGCTATTGTCTCCGTCCGTGCCTAGGGCTAACAGGGATTGGTCGCCAACGCCAGGAATGGAACCTTGGATATAGTAGAATTGTTTGCCGTTCACTTCGATTGGCATTGCATCGCTTCTGTCCTCTACAAAGTTAGGTGCGATTGATTCAATTAGGGACTCTAGCGTGAATTCGCCTTTCTTTGCATCGGAGTATTCGATAGAGATATAGTACACTTCATTGTAGTCTTGGCTGGTGTGGTCGCCATGGAGTTGGTACATGTCGACCAGGTACTGGACGTCATTTTGGACACCTTGTTCAACATAGCTGTCATAGACCGCTTTGTTGGTCGCTTCGGTATCTTCGACTAGACGAGTCCAATCCGAGGAGACTTTGTAGCTGTAGTTCGAGAATTCCTTAGGGGTATCTAAGTTGACGGATACTGTACCTGTGCTGCCACCTTCAGTAATTTCGGAAGACTCCTGGATAGATTCAGAGGACTCCTGGATAGATTCAGAAGACTCTTCGATAGACTCTGATAAGACGGATGACTCTTCGTTGGATACTTGAGCGCTTTCTTCAGAAGATTCAACGACACTACTTGGACTAGATTCTTGGGAATTGCCGCCAAAGAAACCACTATCATCATTGCAACCCACTGCGAATAAGAATAGTGATGATACGCCAATGACCAAGGCTTGTTTTAATTTCATATTTTCTCCTAAGTGCTTAGTTGTTGTCCACATTCCTGTGACAATCATGGGGGTTATTCCTCGCATGATAGGCTTTATTCTACCGATTAATCAGTAAAAAATCTATAAGATACTAATTAAATACCCCAAAATGGACGAATTTATTTCAAGACGTTAAAAACCGTATGGATTCAAACCTTCGGTACGAAGATGACCTGCTTGAGCGATAGATAAGGGATGAACCGGACACCGGCCTATAGCAGTTCAGCCATCTCATAGATCAAGGATTCAGTCTTGTCCCAACCCAAGCAAGGGTCGGTGATGGATTGGCCGAAGCAGCTGCCGCCAACACTTTGGCAACCGTCTTCCAGGTAGCTCTCAATCATGAAGCCACGGACAAGTTTTTTGATGTCTTTTGAGTGGCGAGTGGAGTGAAGAACTTCTCGGAGGATACGAGGTTGCTGCAGGTAGTCCTTATTGGAGTTGGAATGGTTGCAGTCAATCACTACGCCAGGGTTTGCTACATCAAGCTTTTGGTAGAGCTCATTGACCCGGACGAGATTCTCGTAGTGGTAGTTAGGCAGGGCGTTGCCATATTGGTCGACGAAACCACGCAGGATGGCATGAGCATAGGGGTTGCCCTCACTCTCGACCTCCCAGCCTCGGTACTCGAAGGTATGGGCTTGTTGGGCGGCATAGATGGCATTCATCATGACGGATAGGTCGCCAGAGGTAGGGTTTTTCATGCCAGCAGGTATGCCAATTCCTGAAGCGACCAGGCGGTGGTGTTGGTTCTCAACAGAACGAGCACCGACAGCGACATAGGAGAGGAGGTCGTCCAGGTAACGGTGGTTCTCCGGATAGAGCATCTCATCCGCACAGGACATGCCGTAGTCGACGAGGGCTTTCATGTGGAGTTTGCGGATGGCAATCGTCCCCTTGATCAAGTCGGGCTTTTGTTTGGGGTCTGGTGATTCAGCCATCCCCTTGTAGCCCGTTCCCTTAGTCCTTGGCTTGTTAGTATAAATGCGGGGAATAAAAAGGAGCTTATCCTTTACTTTCTCTTGGACGGGAAGCAGCTTTTCAATATAGGTGAGGACGCTGATCTCGTTATCTGCTGAACAGGGGCCGATGATAAGCAGGAGGCGGTCATCGTCTCCCCGTAAAATGCGCTCAATCTCCCTATCCCGTTCTTGTTTTCGTTCAAAAGCCTCTTCCGTTAGGGGATATTGATTCTTGATTTCCATAGGAATCGGCAATTTGCCAATGAAATTCATCTTCATGACTAGACCTTTCTGTCTACAGCTCGACTAATCAAAGAGCTTTCGTCTTCTCGTTGATTTTCTCATTAATTCTTTCATTCGTTCAGCATCTTCTTCCCTTAAGGCGGTTTTTAGCTCATCGAAAGAGGCTTCGAAGGCCTCCATATGGTTAAGCAGTTGAGTCTTGTTTAAGAGGAAGAGCTCTGTCCACATATCTTCGTTTATCTTGGCTATTCTTGTCAAGTCTCGAAAGGAGTCACCCGTGTAATCGACCAGGTGGTCCGAATCGTTGGAATTCATCAAGGAGACAGCAATGCAGTGGGTAAGCTGGGATAAAAAGCCAATCATGTCGTCATGAGCCTCAGGACTTAAGACCGAGATGTGGCGAAAACCAAGCTCACTGCCTAATTCCTTGCAGGCATCCACCGCCTCCTTACTGTTGCGAGGCGTGGGGGTGACGATGAAATTCGCCACATGGAAAATCTCATCTGTAGCATTTTGCACGCCGTAGACTTCCCGGCCGGCCATGGGGTGGGAGGCAATAAACTCGACACCACGAGGAAGCCGGTCTTGGATGTGGGCAACGATAGCAACCTTGACTCCCGTCACATCGGTCACGAGCGTGCCGGGCTCAAGTAGGTCGCCGTAGTCATCTATCCACTGGAGGAGGGCTTCGGGATAAAGCGCGAATATAATCAAATCGGCTTCCTTGATCCAGGCCTCCTCCACCTGGGTGGATCCCTGGTCGATGATGGACTTTTCCAAGGCGAAATCCACAGAGGATTGAGACTTGGTGATTGCTCGAATGCGGTAGCCCTTCTTTTTAAGGGCAATACCATAGGAACCGCCCATCAAGCCCAAACCCACCAGCAGGATATCCTGGATAGTTTTTTTATAGCGCATGGCTAGTCACCTCAATACCCAGGTCCTTAATCGTTTTGAAGAAGCTAGGGTAGCTCTTGGTGACAGCCTCAGCCCCCTCGATGCGACCCCCATAGATCGATGCGAGGACGGAGCAGGCCATGACGATGCGGTGATCATTATGCCCCTCAAAAGCAGCTGTTGGCGCACTCATCTGACCGCCAGGAACGACGACATAGTCATCATAGATTTCTAGCTTGACGCCCATCTTTTGCAGTTCATGGGCCATAGCCGTGACCCTATTACTCTCCTTGGCGGCCAAGCGGCGTGTCTCGGTAAAGGTCGCCCCTTGGAAGTAGGCCGCTAGGGCAAAGAGGATAGGCCCCAAGTCGGGACAGTTCTCTAGCGACAGGGTGGGGCGGCCCGATTGAATTTCCTTGAAATAATCCTGGTAGACCCGGTCTCCCTGCCCACTCACGGGATTTAGATTGGTCACTTCGACATTGCCCCCCAACAGGGTAAAGGCATCGAGGAAAGCGGCATTGGAGTAGTCCGCCTCCACCTTGGCATTCGTGGGCTGATATTTTTGACCGCCGGAAATGAAGTACTGGTGCTTGTCTACTTGGTCAATGCGTATGCCAAAGTTGGCCAAGATTTCGATGGTCAGGTCAATGTAGGGTTGGCTTTGAACCGGCTCTTGGATCTCCAAGAGAGAATTCTTGTAGAGGAGGGGGAGGGCAAAGAAGAGACCGGAGATAAACTGGCTGCTGATATTGCCCGCCACCGTGTAGTTACCTGCAGGCAGGGGACCCTGGACGACCACCTCATCGTCATTTTGTGCGTAATAGAAGCCCTTGGTTTCAGCTAAGTAAGCATAGATGCTCATCGGCCGCTTCATTAGACCAGCAGCCCCTCGGAGGGTAATCTTCTTCTCGGTAAGCAGGGCGAGGGGAACGAAAAAGCGCATGGTCGACCCGCTTTCTCGGCAATAGAGCTTCATGGAGGGGTTGGCCCTACGAATATTCATGCCGGTCAGGTAGATGCTCTTATTCAAATACTGCCAGTTGACTCCAAGGGTGCTCAGGCAATCTAGCGTTGCCTTGATATCCTCACTGAGTTCGATGTTCTGGACGATGCTGTCGCCCTCAGCTAGGCTAGCACAGATCAGCATCCGGTGGGCAAGGCTCTTCGAGGGAGGTGCTTCTACTTGCCCTTTCGCTTTGGATGGACCGATATTTACAATCATTGATACTCCTCACTAATTCTTTCGACTAGCTCATTGATAGACCCTTTGGCTAAAAGCTGACTATCGCTGGAAGCTAGGTATAAGAGGTAACGCTCTTCATACTTCTTTTCTAAATCCTCTCGGTTGCTGGAGAGGGGCCTGGTGTCTGTGGGCGTCAGGTTTTTCAAGGGCCTGTCTAGGAAGAAGACGCGGCCGTTAGCCTTCAAGGCATCCACGTTTTCTTGGCGGAGGATGGTCCCGCCACCGGTAGCAATGATCGCTCCGTTTAGGGTCTTCAGCTCTTGGATAAGGTCTGCTTCCATCTGGCGGAAAGAAGCCTCACCTTGGTCGTGAAAGATCTCTTTTATTTCTCTTCCTTGACGAGCGACAATCAGCTCATCGCTGTCATAGAAAGGTCGGTTCAAGCGCTTGGCTAATGCTTTGCCCACGCTGGTTTTTCCTGAACTAGGCATGCCGATCAAAACGATATTTTCCTTAGACCGGAGTGTTTTGTGGCTGGCTTTCAAGCCCCGTCTCAGGTCAAGCTTTCGATTCAAGAAAAGCTCACAAGCGTAGTAGGCTTGGAAAATCAACATGAAGAGGCCGCCGAAGCTTGGAATCTCCCGTTTTTGTCCCTCAAGAACAAGCTGGGTTCTCAGCGGGTTGTAGACCACATCGACGATGCCCACAAGCTCTGGGAAATGGTCAAGGTCAACCGGGCTCACACCAAAGCTCTTTGGATACATGCCAACGGGCGTGGTGTTGATAAGAATCTGCAGATCCTTGTGGTTAGCCGAGAGGTCCTCATAGCTGATTGCGCCGTCCTTAGGCGAACGGCTGACGTGGATGATTTCCCTTGTGGGGTAACTCTTGGCAAGGGCAGTGGCTGTCATCGAGGTTCCACCGCTGCCAAGGATGGCTACCTTCTTGTCCTTCAAGTCTACGTTAAGAAGGCGGATGAGGGATTCCATGCCCAGTATATCTGTGTTGTAGCCGTATAGCTTGCCGCCCTTGTTCACGACGGTGTTGACAGCACCAATCGCTTTCGCGGTGTCGTCAATCACATCTAAGTAGGGAATCACCGCCTCCTTGTAGGGGATGGTCACGTTGATTCCGCGAAAGGACTTCTCCTTCATAAAAGCATCCAGCTGATCGGGAGCTAGTGCGAGAAGCTCGTAGTCGTAATCCGCTAGGTACTCATGCACTTCTTTTGAAAAGCTGTGGCTGAGGTTTTCACCAATCAGCCCATATTCAATAGTCATAGACACCCACTTTCATCTTTCAAAGTTCACCTCTAGTCCCTACAGGTCCTCATCCTCTTCTTTGGTGGCCAACCAGTCGGTTCCATAGCGACCAGCCAAAACATCGACTAGGGTCAAGGCGGTCATGGCATTAACCACCTCCCTTGCCCGGTGGACGATAGCAGGGTCGTGACGGCCATGAATCTCCAAAACCGCATCCTCCCGCTTCAGGATATCGACCGTATCCTGTCTCTTGGCGATGGACGAGGTCGGCTTGATAACTGTCTTAAAGAGGATAGGCATGCCGTTGGAGATGCCGCCATTGATGCCTGCATTCTTATTGGTCTTAAAGGAAACCTCATCACCCTCCATAAAGAGAGGGTCGTTGGCTTCGCTTCCCCGCATGCGGGCAAAGTCGAAGCCTGCACCAAAGGAGACCCCTTTCACCGCAGGGATGGAAAATAGGCCATGCGCGAGCACACTCTCCAAGGAGTCAAACCAAGGTTCGCCTAGGCCCGAGGGTAGGCCGACAACAGCGGTCTCTAAGATGCCACCAACGCTATCCAGGTCATTCTTGGCCGCTAGGATGGCTTCTTCCATGAGGGCTTTCTTCTCGTCATCCAGCACAGGAAAGCTCTTGGTCTGTAGGTTTTTCACTTGCTCTTTTAGGTTATCAAAGTCGGCGTCTGCTATGCCGGCTAGCTCCTTGATGTGGGTTCCAATCTCAATGCCCTTCTTCTGTAGGGCAAAGATGCAGATGGCTCCAGCTGCCACCAGTGCTGCCGTAATTCTGCCCGAGAAGTGGCCGCCACCTCGGATGTCCTGGTAGCCGTGGTACTTTTGGTAGGCGGTGTAGTCGGCATGGCCCGGCCGAAGGAGGTGGCTCGTCTTCTGGTAGTCCTGGCTCCTTTTGTCCGCATTGGGAATGATGATGCTGATGGGAGTCCCCGTGGTCATGTCCTGGTGGACACCAGAGATAATCTTGAAGGGGTCCTTCTCCACCCGTTGGGTGGAAATCTGTCCGCTGGGCCGCCTTAAAGCCAGCCGTTGACGAATGAAGTCTTTATCCACTGGTATGCCAGGCGCCAAGCCGTCGATAACAGCACCGATGTAGGGGCCGTGACTCTCCCCATACAAAGTGATGATGACACTCTGTCCAAACGAATTTTTCATGGGCGCCTCCTATTCCTTGTCCCCTAGAGAAAAAGTCTCCAGGTGTTTTTCCACCTCGTCCAGGCTGACCTTCTCGAGCTTGAACTGCCCAACTTTGTTCACCTTGACGATAGTCACATTGGACCCTTCCGCTTTCTTGTCGTGGCGGAGGGTCTTCATCAGCACATCCACCCCGATATCCGTTTTCGTTGGCAAGCCGTACTTGTTCAACACCTTTAGCAAGCGGGGCCTGACCTCGGGACCGGAAAAGTAGGTCATCCCAATGGCTACGCTCTCCCCATGGCTAAGCGTTGAGTTGACCTCGATGGCGTGTCCCACCGTGTGGCCAAAATTCAGGGTCTTGCGAAGCCCGCGCTCCTTCTCGTCCTGTTCCACCACCATCCGCTTCAGCTCCAAGCAAGCTTGGATGATGCTGTCGTAAGGATCAGCCAGGTCCCTTTCCTCCAAGTAGTGGAAGAAGTCCGCATCAAAGAGAAGGGCAACCTTGATTGCCTCCGCCATACCGCTTCTTATCTGGCGGTCATCCAAGGTAGTCAAGGTTTTAGGGTCGATGAGGACACCCTTGGGCTGGTAGAAGGCACCAACTATATTTTTCACATGGTCCAAATTAAGACCAGTCTTGCCCCCAATGGAGGAATCAATTTGTGCGAGCAGGGTGGTGGGGATGTTGTAAAAATCGATGCCCCGCATGTAAGATGCGGCAACAAAGCCCGCTAAGTCGCCAACCACACCGCCGCCCACAGCGACAACGCAGTCCGTTCTCGTAAAATCATTCTCCAGCATGAAGCGGAGCATGTCTTGGTAGCTGTAGAGGCTCTTGCTCTCTTCGCCAGCACCAATCGTGTAACGGTAAACCTCCTTGCATTTTGCCGCGACAGGCAGAATCCACTCTTCAGGAATCCCGTCATCAGTGACGACAAGCACCTTTCGGTAGAGGTCAAAGTACTGATTGACCTTGTCCAAGATGCCTTCTTCAATGTTTATGCGATAATCGCTCGTTTGTAAATGGATATTGATTTCCACTCTTTGGACCTTTCTATCGGTTAGCTGCCTCTTTTGAGGACCAGCTTTAGTGAATACTCTTCTGGAAGGAACCCACCAGCTTCAGGTGGTTGCAGGTAACCTGCAGGGCCTCCATCATGTCCCGGCCTTCCACGGTGTGGACATTGCCTTCTGCTTCCACATAGAAGTAGTACTGCCAGAGCAGTTCCTTCATGGGCCGGCTGCGGAGGACGCGCAAGTTGAAGCCGTGGGACCCAATGATGTTCAGGGCTCTTGCCAAGGATCCCGCCTCATTCTTGACCGTAAACATGAGGATAAACTGCACATCATGCTGCTTGGTCTCTACGACGTTTTGCTTAGGGCTAAGGACCGCAAAGCGGGTGGTGTTGTTGAAACTGCTGTTAATGCTGCTGGATAGGGTCTTCAGCGGATAGAGGGCAGCCATCTCCTTGCTCGCTATCGCCGCCACATTCTTTTCCTTCCTCTTGGCTACCTGGGCTGCAGCAACCGCTGTATTCTCGCAGGCTTCCTGCTTGAAGCCATGCTTCTTAATGAAATCAGCACATTGGGCAAGGGCCTGAGGGTGGCTGATGACCGTGTCGATATCCTCCAGTTTTGCCTCCTCTGCACCCAAAAGGTCATGTTGGATGGTCAGCTCATAGGTTCCATTGACATAGAGAGGACCGGAGAAAATCAGGTCGCTGACTTGCCCTACCTCACCGGCGGAGCTGTTTTCTAAGGGGAGGACGGCAATATCCGCAGCGGTCGCGACGACCGCATCGTAGGCATCCTTAAAGTTGCTGTAGGAAATCTTCTTGGCTGAGGGGAAGAGGTGCTTGGTGGCAATGAAGGCATAAGCTCCTTCTATACCGCTGTAAGCAACCCGCATACCTGAGATCAGGCGCTCCTGGTAGGACCTGGAAACCCGCATTGTCTCTCTCATATATTCAGCGTAGAAGCCAACTAGGTTTTGGTCTTCCAGCTCAGCTGTCTGCCTCTTGATATTCTCTTCCTCCCGTTCGGGGACATGGATAGGAAGGCCATAATCCTTCTTAAAAGCCGCCACCTCTTCCGCCGCTTGCATGCGCTCTTCAAAGAGGGCTCTCATCTTCTCATCGATTCCTTGAATTTGCTGTCTCGCCTCATCCAGGCGTTTATCTTTTTTTAAAGCCATACTTTCCTTCTTTCATCGCTCGGTCTGCTTTAGCCAACTTCTTGCGTAAGCCTACTGCTTGTCTAAGCCAAACTCCTTGGCTAGAGCTTGGAAGGCAGGGAGGGACTCTTCAATCATCTCCGTGGATACGCAGTAAGATAAGCGCAGGTAGCCAGGATAGCCGAAGCTGTCGCTGGGTACGAGCAGGAGCTCGTGCTTTTTAGCCAGCTCGCTGAACTCTTCGGCATCCTTTATTGGGGACTTGACGAACAGGTAAAAAGCGCCATCTGGATAGACTGCCTCAAAGCCGTAGGCGGTGAGGGCCTGGTAAAGCAGGTCCCTATTCTTCCGATAGACCGATAGGTCTGCCGTCTTACCTAAGCACTGGGGCAATATTCGTTGGAAGAGGGAGGGGGCACAGACATAACCCATTCCCCTAGCCGCTCCAGCAACTGCCGCATAGAGTTCTTTGGCGAAGGCTGCCTTGGGGTTGACAGAGAGGTAGCCAACCCGTTCGCCCGCCAAGGATAGGGACTTGCTGAAGGAGTAGACCGTCAGGGTGTTGTCATAAAGGGCGGGGAAGTAGGGGACCTCTTTTTCATAGACAATTTCCCGGTAAGGCTCATCCGAGATAAGGTAAATAGGGTGGCCATACTCCTCTTCCTTTGACCGCATAATATCTAGGATGCTCTTAATTGCCTCATCTTCATAGATAACACCCGTCGGATTATTGGGCAGGTTGATAATAACAGCCTTAGTCTTTTCCGATAGCGCTTCCTTGAAGTGGTCAAGGTCGGGCTGGAAGGAGCCCGCCAAACAGGGAGACTCCACTAGCTTAGCGCCTGCAGACTCCACAAAGACCCGGTATTCGGGGAAGAAGGGGGTGAAGGTAAGAAACTCGTCCTCTGGAGAGCTGGTCAGGGCGTGAGCCAGCATGGCCAATGAAGAGGCGGCTCCAGTAGCGACATAAATCAGCTGGGGGTCCGCCTCCACCTGGTAAGTTTGTTCAATAAAGTCAGCGATTGCCTCCCTGACCGTTAAGTCTCCAGGCCCTGAGGTATAGCCGTGGACTAAAGCGTCTGGCAAAGTCTCAATCATTTCTTTGATTGCCTGGTTGACGATGGCTGGAGGGGGAACGCTGGGATTGCCTAGACTATAGTCAAAGACTTTATCAGCTCCAATCTCTTCCTTCCTTGCTCTCCCGTATTCAGCTAGTTTTCGAATGGCGCTGATCTCTGATCCCCACTCGTATTCCTTCTTGGCAAACCGCATAAGCCTCTCCTTTACTCTCGCTTTATTCACCACTAGATAAGTATCTATATTCTTTTACTAATGTTAGTAAGTCGTTAGGTTGATTATACCTAAGAAATAAGGATAACAACAAGAAAAATTCGCAATTTTAAGCACTTTTTAACGCTTTGATTGAGATTGAAGAAAAGAAATGTTTACCTAGGTTATCTTTGTGAAAAATTTTCTAAAATAATGGATTATGTTTCGAGGCGGTTCATCAATTGAGAAAGGGCGATTAGCCACTGTAAATAATTAGATTCATAAGGATTGGGGTAACTTAAGAAGGCAGCAAGATTAACCGGTCGCCTTGGCTGACCGGAGGTTCCATCAAGGTATTTTTAAGCTTGATGAGATAAATAAATCCATATATACAGGAGGTTCACATGTTTGATTACAAAGGAAAAGTAGTGTTCATCACTGGTGGCTCAGCGGGGATTGGCAAGCAGATGGCCCATGGCTTTGCTGAAGCTGGCGCAGACCTTGTCATCTCGGCAAGAAGAGCTGAAGTTTTGGAAGAAGCGAAGAAAGAGTTAGAGCAATACGGCGGCAAGGTCCTAGCGGTTCAGTGTGATGTTACCAATGTCGAGCAAATTGAGAAGGCTGTTGAGGATGCCATCAAAGAGTATGGCAAAATTGACGTTTTAGTCAACAATGCTGGTGGAAACAAGCCTGGTTCCGTCTTAGATTATGATGATGAAGCTTGGGATTTCACCATCGAGACTGACTTGAGCTCAGTCCTTCGCATGACCCGACCAGTCGCTAGACACATGGTCGAGGCTGGTTACGGCAGAATCATCAATATCGCTTCGATGTATGGCATGCTGGGAACAAACCAAAACGCATCCGCTTACCACGCAGCTAAAGCTGGTGTGATCAACTTCACTAGGGCGGCAGCGGCTGAACTTGGACCAAAGGGCGTAACTGTTAATGCGATTGCTCCTGGTTTCTTCACCACCGAGTTAACCGTTGACACGCTAGAGACTGATGACTTCAAGGCCTACATGAATATTTCTGTGCCACTACAACGCCCAGGTAAGGAAGGCGAACTAAACTCTGGTGCCCTCTTCCTAGGCGCGGAGGAATCTTCCTATGTAAACGGTGCTATCCTACCAATCGACGGTGGTTGGTCAGCAGTAAAGTAGTTTATTATGGAGAAAGCTTACGTCATCCGACCCTGCAGGATTGATGAAATCCACATCCTACAGTGGATCAGCGAAAAGACCTTTAAGGACACCTTCGGGCCGCAAAACAAGCGGCAAGATATCGAAACGTATTTGGAAGAAAGCTTCTCCTTCATCGAATTGGAGAAGGAGTGGCATCTGGAAGGTTCCGCCTTTTACTTCCTGGAAGAGGTGAGTGAGAGTGGAGCAGAGGTCATCGGCTACCTGAAGTTGAATTCTGGAGACGCACAGACCGAAGAAGGCTTCGAAGACATGATGGAAATCCAACGCATCTACCTCCTCGAAGACTACAAGGACCAAGGTTTAGGAGAACTCCTCTTAAACTATGCGATCCAAGAGGGGAAGATGGCCAATAAGCAAGGCGTCTGGTTGGGCGTGTGGGAGAAGAACCACGAAGCCCACTCTTTCTACCACAAGTATGGTTTTGAAAAGATTGGGGAACATGTCTTCCTCCTAGGCGAAGATGTCCAGACCGACGACTTACTCTTATTACACTTGTAAAAAATGGGGGCTATGTCAGAACAAGAAAATTGTTCGACATCAGCCCCTTTTTAAAGTGAGAAATCCTCAAGTATACGGACGCGTTTTTTGACCCTAGCATTATTAATAATGAAATGGACCCCAAAAAGCGTAGGTTTCGAATTATCAGGTAGAAGTAAAACAAACACTTGAAAGGGGTTAGCCATGAAAACGAAGAAATACAACAAGGATTTTAGCATGAGGGTGGTTCAAGAAGCACTTCAACCGGAAATGGTGGACAATGAGTTTCTGGTGGCTGAGAAGTATCAGCTAAGAGAAAGCACTGTTAAACGATGGGTCTATGCCTTTAACAAATATGGTGAGCAGGGTCTACGACGAGGTTTTGCATCACATCGACTTAAGGGTGCCAACACTACACAAGATAGTGCCAAAGACAAACGAATTCGCGAGCTTGAAGAAGAAATTGAAATATTGAAAAAAGCTGCGACTTTTATGGCGGAGATCGACCGAGATTAATATATGCTTTTATGGCAAGGTATCGCTATGAACGTGCAATTCCTAGGATGGCCCAGGTATTACGAGTCTCGGTAAGCGGTTTCTACAAATGGCAGAAAAGGCAGAACCAACGAATAGAGAGACAGAAAACCGAAAGGTCGAAGAGCTCATCCGGAAAGTCTTCTTCGGCAAGTTGAAAACAGACTGGCTTTTTAAAAAGCCACTCACCATCAACGAGGCTAAAACATTGGTTTATAAATATGTGTGGTATTTCTATCCAAAGATACGACCACATGCCTTAAATAATTATTTAACACCATACATGACTGCACAATTACCACACTGATATGGGTCCAGTTCAAGATTCTTTATTTTTAATTTATACTAGTCA
>CAYFUF010000025.1:0-20700 GCA_964346245.1 uncultured Peptoniphilaceae bacterium
GCCAGGATCAAACTCTCAATTAAAGTTTGCGAGTTCAATCTTGACTCTATTATTTAAATTATTGTACTGTTTAGTACATTAAACTCAAAAGTTATTCACGTATTTAGTTTTAAAGGTTCGTGCCGCATTAGGTGCGACTTGATTATCTTATCACCCCTAGGAGCTAATGTCAAATAAATCTTTCAATATTTTGAAGATTTCTTTCATTTTCCATTCCTCGTTCGGAGCAACTTAGATAATATAACAAATCCTAAAAGAGCTGTCAAACTTTTTTCTACATTTCTTTCATTTATTTTTCTGCGATAGAAAAAAGGGCCTACTTGCTGGTTTATAGCAAGCTGGGCCCTCGTTTACTGTCTTAAACTAACCTAACAATAGCTGATATAGGACAACTCGCATAGAAGAAAAGATTTCTATGAATGTTCCCATCTAATCAGAAGACACTCTTAATGAATTGGTTCGATAAAACCCATACCCTCAACATTGCGTTCAACCACGGTCGGGTTGCCGGCATATTTGATGCGGCCGACACCTTCTTAGTTTGCTTTTAAGCTATCCTGAGCGTGGACCAAGAGTTCCCCAGCTCCTTGCATGCTAACTGTGACCTCTTTGGCGACTAACTCCTTGGCATAGATATGAGCTCCGCCCTCGACATGTAGATCGAGGATGTCGGTTGTACCGACAAAGTTAATGTCTGCTCCGCCATAAATATCCAGCTTCCTCTATTGATAGCGTTCTATTAAAGGTTCTGTGTCAAACCAAGAAATTGTTTCACCTTCTCATTTTGGGTCTCGATAAAGATTTCCTTGGGTGTGCCGATTGCTTCCAAGATGCCTCCTTGCATAAAAGCAACTCTGCTGGAGACGTCCCGAGCAAAATTCATCTCGTGAGTAACGACAACCATAGTCATCCGCTCGTTAGCTAAGTCTCGCATAACGCCCAAAACCTCTGCTACCATCTCGGGATCGAGAGCTGATGTAGGTTCATCAAACAGGAGGACTTCAGGGTCCATGGCCAAAGCCCTTGCTATTGCTACCCTTTGCTTTTGACCACCGGAGATTTGGGCGGGCTTGGCGTTGAGGAAAGCCCCCATACCCACCTGGTTAAGGACGTGGATTGCCTTCTCTTTAGCTTCCTTTTCGCTGCGATGGAGGACCTGTTGTTGGCCCAGCATGCAGTTTTGTAGGACGGTCAAATTATTAAAGAGGTTAAACTGCTGGAATACCATGCCCACCTTAGATCGGTAGACTCTTTGGTTAAAGCCTTCTTTAAAAATGGAGTCTCCTTCGAAAAGAATATCTCCCCCATTCGATTCTTCCAACAAGTTGATGCAGCGCAGGAGGGTTGACTTACCTGAGCCAGAAGGCCCAATGATGGAAATTACTTCGTTTTTGTCCACTTCTAGGTTGATGTCACGAAGGACTTCCACATCGCCAAAGCTCTTGGCAAGATGATTGATCTCTATGATTGGTGTTTTCAACTTAGTTGCCTCCTTGCTGTAGCTGGTGGTCAGACGAGCTGACCAAGGTAAATGGCTTTAACTGACCTGACCTCTTGCCCCACCAGTTAATTACCCGGGTTGTCGCAAAGGTAAGAACAAAGTAGATGAGGGCGGTGACCAGGTAAGTGTGGAAGATTTGGAAAGTCGTTCCCGCCACTGACCGAGTAATAAAGAAGAGCTCTGTCACGGAGATAACGTTAAGGACGGAAGTATCCTTGATGTTTGTGACGAATTCGTTGGCGACGGAGGGTAGGATTGCCTTGATTGATTGAGGCAAAATGACATGGCGCATACTTTGGCCGTGAGTCAAGCCGATTGCCTTACAGGCTTCCAGCTGTCCTTCATCAACGGAGTCAATTCCGCCGCGAATGACCTCAGATAGGTAAGCTCCTGTATTGATGGAGACGATGAGAATCGCCGCCAAAAATGGGCTCATATCAATATTAAAGAAAAGCTTGCTTCCATAGTAGATCAGGACCGCTTGGACCATCATTGGCGTCCCACGGAATACCTCCACATAGATGGTCAACAGAATCTGTAGAAACTTGATGAAGAAGTTGCGAACGGGCCCTCCGCTCTTCTTATCCGTAGGGATAGTCCGGATGATCTCGACAATCAGTCCAATGATAAAGCCAATAATAGTGGACAGGATGGCGATAATCATCGTCATCAGCGCTCCTCTGAAAAAGAGTGGACTATACTCTTGCGCGATGTGGGCCATAGTCTCGAAGAAACCCATTTCCTCTGCATCTCCAGTTTGGAAGTCGATCATCTGGATCATTGCCTGTTGCCGCTCTTCCTCTGGGATGCTGTCTAAAATGCGGTCCATCTCCGTGGTTAAGGGAGACCCCTTCCTCACTCCGATCGCAACCGTAGTGTCCTCGCTGCTCGTTTCAAAACCGCCTCCCTCTTCAAAGCGGACAAAAGTAAGCTGGGGATTGGCCGCAACAGCTGCTAGCGCAGCTGGACCTTCGGCGACAAAGCCATCTATCTTGTCCGCAGATAAAGCGGAGATTAGTGTGGGATAATCCGGTAGGGCAGTATCTTTGTTCACGCCCTCGATCTGGTCAATAACGTTGTAGTTTAAGGTATTCAATTGGCCAGAAATTCTTGCCCCTGAAAAATCTGCCAGCTTTGTAGCATTCAAGTAGCTGGAATCATTGGTCACCACGATGACTAAATCCGTCGTGTAATAGGGTCCGCTGAAGTCGATTTGCTCCTTTCGCTCAGCGGTTGGGCTCATGCCTGCGATGATGGCGTCAATCTTTCCCGACTGGAGGGCTGGTACTAGACCGTCCCACTCAATCTTTTGGACCTCTAGTTCCAGACCCATACCGTCCGCAATTCTTTTGGCCATCCAAACGTCATAACCGTTGACAAACTCTCCTGGCGAGTTGGCAATAGCTACCCCACCATCAGCGTCATCCGTTTGGGACCAGTTAAAGGGAGCGCTATTGGCTTCCAGCCCGATGCGCAGCACGCCAGGCGTCTCTGTTGCACTTTCACCTACAGCATAGGTCGTCGTTTGCCCAGCTAGTGTGAAGACCAACACTAAGGTTAGCAGTAGTATGTAAATCCTGTTTTTTCTCATTTGTTTTTCCTCTCTTTTATCCTCTATAGAAAAGAAAGGCGCCTAAGTAGGCGCCTAGTCAGGTGCTTGACGTAGCGCTTAGCAACTAATCTGCATGGCAAGACGCAGAAGCGAGACCTATTTCATGATGTAAGGCTGAAAAAGTGTATTGACTAAATCCAGTACGGCGTCACTGTCTGGAATATAGTAGCTGATTCCGTCTACATAGTCTCCATAGCCCGGCAGGATGTGCCAATCGATATTACCAAAATCCATCCGGCCGATAGTTAGTATCTGAGACAAGTAGCCTAGAGCCCGGATATTGGTTACGGCATTCTGGATGAAGGCGTGCAGGATAAATGGGTAACGGAGGAAGTTGCCAGGGGACAAAATCTGCTTCATTGCTTCCTTGAGGAAAGCTTGCTGAGCCCTGACTCTGCCGATATCTCCCTCAAGATAGGAGCTTCTGTGGCGCAGATAAGCCAAAGAGCTCTGCCCATCTAAGACGTGGTCGCCCGATTCAAAATCTTCTTCTGGCTGTATATTTAGGTCTTCTGGAATAGTGTAGCGAACACCTCCCCCAGCGTCAATCATTGCCTTAACTGTCTCGTAGTCGATGACCATATAGTGGTCAATATCCATCCCCAAGAAACTCCTCAAGCTTTCCATTGTCAACTGGATGCCACCATAAGCGTAAGCATGGTTGATTTTGTCTAAAGCCCCATTCACGTAAACCCGCGTATCTCGAGGGATGGATAGGGCGGTAATCTTTTCCGTATCGAACTGAAAGCGGAAGAGCATAATCGTGTCCGTCCGGTGAGGCGTATCATCTAAAGTATCATCGACACCGACCAAAAGCACCAATAGCTCGTTGTTTGGATCCATAATGACATTTCCCTCTTCTGCATGAGGAACGGGTAGGTCATCTTTCTGCCTATCCCAAAGGGCGAGGTATATGGTAAGCGTGACAACTAGGATTAAGAGTATGCCCGCTAGCGTCACTAGTATGTTGCGTAATAGTTTCATTTTGTTTTTCGCTTGTTCCTTTCTTACTACCAACTTCTCTTATAGCACAAAAGCGGCTTTGGAATATGTAGTAACCATAAATTATTTATTAAGCTTACGCCCAGCTAGGTCTTCCGCGAAACTAGCAATCTTTCTCAGTCTGTGGCTAACCCCGGACTTGCTCAAGGGTGGGTCCATGAGCTCGCCTAAACTTCTCAAGTTGGCTTGGGGATTACTCAAGCGGGCTTGGGCAACATCGATTAGAGAGTCCGGTAGCTGCTCTAAGCCACCGTTATCCTCAATATAGCGAATTGCCTTAATCTGCTTGAAAGAGGCGTCCAACTGCTTATCCATATTAGCGGTTTCCGCATTGACCTTCCGGTTGATATCGTTACGTAGGTCCTTCATTGCCTTAGCATCCTCGAGTTTCAGCATCGCTTGAGGAGCGCCAATGTAGACTAAAATATTAGAAATCATTTCTGAATCCTTGATATAGAGCAGGGGCATATCTCTGCGCAAACCAACCTTTGCCTCGATATCCGCCTCCTCCATGAGGGCAAGTAAAAGCTCTATATCCTCATTGCTCGGAACCACGATCTCAAAGTGGTAAGCCTTGACAGGATTAGTAACCGATCCGCCGCCTAAGAATGCGCCCCGTAAATAGGTCTTGGCATTGTCCTCGGATTTGAGCCTGCTTAAAATGCGGTCAACACTTTCTGTGTAACTGCCTAGGGCGTTATAACCGCTCTCCTCAAAGAAGAGGTCCAAGGCTTTACCGGTGAAGATAGCTGAGTAGACAGGGGCCTGTTTCAGCTGCTCATTTTGTTGTGTCAACATGTCGAGCTCTTCTTGGTAGAGGTAGTCGATCATTCGGATAACCCGTAAGATGACCTCTTTGCTCTCTGAAAAAAAGCGCAATTGGACTTGCCCTTGATTCCGTACTAGCACATTAGCATTCATACGGGCAATAGCAGATAGTTCCAACAGCGCTTCAATCTTCGAATTAAATTTTAAAGAACATAATTCCTTCTTGGTATCGGCTGAAAATGACATCTTCACTCACCATTTCCTCTACTTAACTCGTAAGCACTTCTGACCATGTTTCTTTCCGAATCATGGCGCAAAACACGGACTGCCTTGGCATAGGGTAAGTAGGCAACTTCACAAAAACCCTCTTCCCGCTGGGCTCTAAGGTCTCCCTCTTGCCCTTTCATATAGTAGTAGTGAACCGTCTTCTGGACAAAGTCCCCTTCCCTGTTCCTATAATTATACTTCACAAAACCAATTCGTCGAATGATTTCGCAACGGACACCAGTTTCCTCCTGAACTTCTCGCAGAGCAGCTTCTTCCTTACTCTCGCCACTCTCCAGGCGACCTTTGGGGAGGACCCAGTCTCCACTAAATTTTTTCAATAGTAAAATATTTGCGCCGTTGATGACAACGCCGCCCGCGCTGATTTCTTGCAAAGTGTCCTCCTTTCTTTAATCGCTAACAGTAAATGTCCTTTTCATTGTCTATACAGAATGCGTTGATTTTTAACTCCAGCGGGCCTTATCCCGGTGGTGTACAATGATGGCTTCTGAACTTGTCTCCAAGCGTTTGCTAAGTTCTTCCGCTATGGCGACAGACCGGTGCTTGCCACCAGTACATCCGATAGCAATAACGAGCATCCGCTTACCTTCCTTAATATAGAAAGGAAGAAGGTATTCAATCAGATCCACAAGTTTATCAACGAAGATTTTTGTCTCTGGAAACTGGAATACGTACTCTTTAACCTGATCATCAAGGCCGCTCAGGGATTTAAGCTCTTCAATATAAAAGGGGTTAGGAATAAATCTCGCATCAAATACCAAATCAGCATCCAATTGGATACCATTCTTGTAACCAAAAGAGGAAATGGAAATAAGAAAATTTTTCTCATCACTTCCCTTAAAATATAGGGAGTCAACGGCTTCCTTTAGCTGTCCCAAGTTGAATTTAGAGGTGTCGAGAACGAAGTCTGCTATCTCCTTAATCGGCTCCAAAATCTTCTTTTCACGGATAATTCCATCAAAAATGTTTCCTGCCTTATCTAAGGGATGGGGCCGCCGAAGTTCTTTATATCTGCGGACTAATGTTTCATCGCTGGCTTCCAAGAAGAGGATTGACACATCGATCTTCTGCTCTTCTAGCGTTTCAATAGCTGACCGTAAGGAGGCAAGGAAAGACCCTCCTCTGATATCGACACCAATTGCTACCTTATTGATTTCCTCATTTGATTTTTGAGCAAGCTCAACAAAATTAGACATAATCTGTGGAGGTAGGTTATCCATGACATAGTAATCTAAATCTTCAAATATATTGAGAACGGAACTCTTCCCTGCCCCACTCTGCCCGGTGATGATAACAAACTTCATTGAGCGCTCCTTCCTAGCTGTTTTTGTTTATTGGCTTATTGCACGTTTCGCCTTGAATAATCATTATTACACTTACCTAATCCTGCTACTTGTCTTCTCCAATAATCCGCACCTCTGGCTCTAAGCTGATTTGGAATTGGTCCTTAACCTGTTCTTGCACGTATTCAATTAACTCTATCATATCATTAGCCGAAGCGTTATCTGCATTAATTAAGAATCCACAATGTTTTTCCGAAACCTGAGCACCCTTATGCTTATAACCCCGTAAACCAGCATCATCGATGAGTTTGGACGCATATCCTCCAACTGGTCGCTTAAAGGTAGACCCTCCAGACCTCTTATCCAACGGTTGCTTGCTTGTCCTTCGGTGGGTGAAGTCATCATACTTCATCTTGATTTCATCGGGGTTTCCAGGCTGCAATTTGAAGACAACTTCCAAGACGATCATACCTTCTCTTTGCAATCTGGAGTCACGATAAGAGAACTCACACTCTTCATTGGTCAAGGTAAGAACCTGATTATCCTTATCTACCGCCCTAACCGTATAGACGCTATCTTTCATCTCGCCACCATAGGCCCCAGCGTTCATAATAACACCACCGCCTACCGTTCCTGGTATGCCAGAAATCTCCTCCAGGCCTGTCAGGTTAGCACGAAAGCTGAGCTTCGCTATCTGCGCTAAGGTAGCTCCTGACTCGGCGGTCACAAATTCTTTATCGACAATGCGGTCTGAATATTGCTTGCCCAACTTGATGACAGCACCCGGCAGACCTCCATCTTTAATTAGTAAATTAGAGCCGTTACCAATAACGTAAAAAGGAATCTCCTCCGCCCTCAAGTAACGGATGGCACGCAATATCTCTTTTTCTGAAGTAGGTTCAATGAGAATATCACAAGGTCCACCGATATGAAAAGTTGTATGTCCGGCTAAAGGCTCATCTAAAGTCGTTAGTCCATAAGCACCGGTAGTCAATTCATCGATTTGCTGCTTAGTTAGCATTTTTCTTCCTCCTCTGTGCATGTTTCCATTATTCTTACATACCCCTTTCCCGAGGACCTACGACAAGTAAATGACTTTCGAAATGGCTGTAACAGGAAGCCGTTTGGAATCTAAAGTCGAGTCTTCATCCCAGCAACTAGATACCTATGCTAGATTCTCTTGGCCTAGCACGTGCCAAGCTTGGCAAGGGAAGCAAGGCACAAAAAAAAGAGCTACCGAAGTAGCTCTTTTTTATTCATTCAAGTGATCTCTTGGATTAATACTCAACGTTAGCTAAACGTACGTACTTCTCGTAGCGATCCTTTGCAGCCTTCTCTGCCTCAGCGTAAAGCTCAGCAGCTTCTTCTGGGAAGTTTCTCTGTAGAGAGGTGTAACGAACTTCACCTTGTAAGAATTCTTGGAAGTCAGCAGTTGGCTCTTTAGAGTCTAACTGGAATGGGTTCTTACCTTCTTCAGCTAGGCGTGGGTCGAATCTCCATAAGTGCCAGTAACCTGCCTCAACAGCTTCCTTCTCACGGCGTTGGCTCTTACCCATGCCGGCACGAATACCGTGGTTAATACATGGAGCGTAAGCGATAACTAGAGATGGACCGTTGTAAGCTTCTGCTTCTCTTAAGGCCTTAAGTGTTTGATTTTGGTTAGCACCCATAGCTACTTGTGCAACATAAACATAGCCATATTGGGCTTGCATTAAACCAAGATCCTTATGCGTAACTCGTTTACCAGAAGCTGCGAATTGTGCAACTGCTGCAAGTGGAGTTGCCTTAGATGCTTGTCCACCAGTGTTAGAATAAACTTCGGTATCCATAACAAGGATGTTGATGTCCTTGCCGGATGCTAATACGTGGTCAAGACCGCCGTAACCGATATCGTATGCCCAGCCGTCACCACCGAAGATCCAGATAGATTTCTTAACCATGTAGTCAGTTAGGTTAAGGATTTCGTCGACTAGTTTTTGACCATTATCGTCGTCAACCTTATCTTCTTGGTTGTTGACAATCTCTACCATAGCAGCCTTCGAAGCATCTAATTCATCCTTACCGTCAATCCAAGCCTTGAAGAGGTCGTTCCACTTGCTGCTCAGGTTGAGTGATAGGAATTCGTTCATCTTTGTTTCGACTAAGCTGCGGTTGCTCTCTGTTGCAAGCAACATACCGAAGCCGTACTCTGCAGCATCCTCGAATAATGAGTTACCCCAAGAAGGACCACAGCCATCAGAGTTGGTTGTGTATGGTGTTGCAGGTGCAGAAGCGCCCCAGATTGATGAACAACCAGTAGCGTTAGCAATCAGCATATGGTCGCCGAATAATTGAGTGACTAAGCGAGCATATGGTGTCTCACCACAACCAGCACAAGCACCGGAGAATTCAAGCAATGGTTGAACGAATTGTGAACCCTTGAGTGTTCCACGATCCATCAGGTCATCCTTGTAGCCAACAACTTCGTTAGCGTACTCCCAGTTGCCCTTTTGGTTCTCATATTGCTCCTCAAGTGGTTTCATGACTAATGCTTTTTCCTTTGCAGGACATACATCAGCACAGTTTCCACAGCCCGTACAGTCTAATGTTGAGACTTGGATACGGAATTGGTATCCCTCTAATCCCTTACCAATTGCTTTCTTTGATTGGAAGGTTTCAGGTGCATTCGCTACGTCTTCTTCATCTAATAGGAATGGACGAATAACTGCATGAGGGCAAACATATGAACATTGGTTACACTGGATACAGTTTTCGATTTGCCATTCAGGTACTTCTAAAGCGATACCACGTTTTTCGAATGCGCTTGTACCATGATCCCAGTGACCGTCATCGCGGTCCATGAATACAGATACAGGAAGGTCGTTACCTTCTTGGCGAAGCATTGGAAGAACGATGTCCGTGATGAATTGTGGTACATCCTTTGTATCAACTTCAGGATCTTGAGCGTTTGCCCACTCTGCAGGAACTTCGACCTTAACAAGAGCGTCAGTACCAGCATCGACAGCGGCATAGTTCATGTTAACGATGTCGTCGCCCTTGTGACCGTAAGACTTCACGATAGAGTCCTTCAAGTAGCCAACAGCTTCATCGAGTGGAAGCACCTTAGACAGCTTGAAGAATGCAGATTGGATAATCATGTTGATGCGGCTACCAAGACCTAAGTCAGCAGCAATTTCGTTAGCATTAACGATGTAGAATTCGATGTCGTTATCTGCTAAGTACTTCTTCATCTTTGCAGGTAGGTGAGTATCTAACTCATCCTCGCTCCAAGTGCAGTTCAGTAAGAACTTACCGCCTTTTTTCAAGCCTCTGAGGAGGTCGTATTGATTGACGTAAGCTTGCTTTGAGCAAGATACGAAATCAGCCTCATCAAGTAGGTAGGTTGAGCGGATTGGGCTTGTACCGAAACGTAAGTGAGATACGGTCAAACCACCGGACTTCTTAGAGTCATAATCGAAGTAACCTTGTGCATACATGTCAGTGTTGTCACCGATGATGGTGATTGCTTGCTTGTTTGCACCAACGGTACCGTCAGAACCGAAGCCCCAGAACTTACAACGAGTAGTTCCTTCTTCAACGAGCTTTAATTCTTCACTTTGGTCTAATGAGGTGTTCGTCACATCATCATTGATACCAATAGTGAAACCGTCTTTTGGTTGATCTTGATCTAAGTTTTTGAATACAGCTAGAATGTGGGTTGGCGTAGTGTCTTTTGAGCCAAGACCATAACGTCCACCAACAACTACTGGTTTGTTATCTTCGTTGTAGTATGAAGAGCGTACATCTAGGTATAGAGGCTCACCTTGAGATCCCTTTTCCTTCGTACGATCTAATACAGCGATTTTCTTTGCTGTCTTTGGAACAGCTTTTAGGAAGTGATCAGTGCTGAATGGGCGGTATAGGCGAACCTTTACGATACCAACCTTCTTACCATTGTTGTTTAAGTAATCAACAACTTCTTCTGCAGTCTCAGCGACAGAACCCATCAATACAATAACTTGCTCTGCATCTTCTGCACCGTAGTAGTCGAATAGGTTGTATTCGCGGCCAGTCTTCTCAGAAACCTTAGCTAGGTACTTTTCAACGATAGGTACGATGTTCTCGTAAGCCGTGTTGGATGCTTCAAGGTTTTGGAAGTATACGTCTGGAGCTTGTGCTGTACCCATTGTCTTAGGACGGTTTGGATTTAGTGAACGATTACGGAATTTTTGAACAGCTTCCATGTTAAGCATGTCGCGTAAATCTTCGTAATCCCAAACTTCAATCTTTTGGATTTCGTGTGATGTACGGAAACCATCAAAGAAGTGTACGAATGGTACGTTGCCTTCAATAGCAGATAAGTGAGCGACTGCACCGAGGTCCATAGCTTCTTGAACAGAGTTAGAAGCAAGGAAAGCGAAGCCGGTCATACGGGCTGCGTTGATGTCTTGGTGGTCACCATAGATAGATAGTGCATGTGAAGCGATAGCACGTGCTGCTACGTGGAATACGCCTGGTAGTCTCTCACCAGCGATCTTGAACATATCTGGAATCATCAATAGCAGACCTTGAGATGCCGTATATGTAGTCGTTAAAGCACCTGCTGCTAAAGATCCGTGAGTTGCACCAGCAGCGCCTGCTTCTGATTGCATTTCAGTAACCTTTACGGTTTGTCCAAATAGGTTTTTCTTACCATTAGCTGCCCAAGTGTCCACATGTTCTGGCATTGGAGATGATGGTGTGATTGGATAGATTGTTGCAACCTCGGAGAACGCATAAGATACATATGCGGCAGCTTTGTTGCCATCCATCGTCATGAACTCTTTGCTCATTGTTCCTCCTAATTTTCAAATAGTTACGATTTACGAAATCTTACTACGCATTTCATCGCATGAAAAATAGTACAAAGAATTAACTGGCGGTAGATAATTCCTTGTAATAAATTCCTTTTTCTCAAAATTTCTCTCTTTCAAACGATTCATACGTTGTGAAAAATCCTTGCGTGTTAAGTATAATACAGTCATTTTTTTTCGTCAACAATGTTGATTGAAATCAACTATTATTTTGATTGGCTTCGTCAATAAGACGCCTATTAAGAACGGCAGCTGCGTTGTAGCCCATCTTCTTCTGGCGATTATTCCTGGTCGCAACTTCAATAATCATGGCGACGTTTCGTCCCGGCTTGACCGGTACAACGATTTGAGGCAGGCGAACACCTAAGATTTCTGTGTAGTTCTCCCATAAGCCTAAGCGGTCGTATTCTTTCTCCTCGTCCCACTCTTCTAGCTCGACGACCAACTCGATGAAGGCGTCTTCTTTCACTGAGCCCACACCGTATAGGCGGCGGATATCTAGAATGCCCAGTCCTCTTATCTCCATGAAGTGGCGGATGTTTTCAGGGCAGGAGCCCAAGAGCTTGTCATCAATCTTTTTAATATCGACTACATCATCAGCGACAAGGCGGTGACCTCGAATCAATAGGTCTAAGCCCGTTTCCGACTTGCCAACGGAGGACTTGCCTCTGATGAGGACGCCGGTGCCAAAGACTTCCATTAACCCCGCATGGACCGTCAATTCTTCTGCCAATAGGTTCTCTAAGACCGAATTCAGGTTGGCAATTAGCTTGGTTGTCGGCAGTGGAGACCTAAGGATCGTCTTATTATAGTAGTCCGCTAAATCAATGATATCCTCGGTGACTTCCTGGTTGTAGGAGTAAATGATA
Source organism: uncultured Peptoniphilaceae bacterium (assembly GCA_964346245.1). GTDB lineage: Bacteria > Bacillota > Clostridia > Tissierellales > Peptoniphilaceae > CAYFUF01. The sequence goes on from CAYFUF010000025.1 coordinate 12,153, forward strand.
GCTGGAATTGGATAGGACAAAATGCCCCTGAAGCGCTCATAGCGCTCGGCAGGGTCCATCTGGCTATAGAAAGCAAACTCTACTCGGCCAATAATCTGAATCCTCTTCCAAGGAAAGTTCTCCATGAAACCCGCAATCTGCAAACCTGGACGGTTCACATCATTGCTGGATATCTGCACTTCCTCATAGTTTCGACTCTTTGAGACAACTTCCAAGCCCATCGCCTCGACGAGCTCCGGAAGCCTCACTGATTTTTTCAATGCTTGGTCCATATTTTCTCCTTCTATTCTCCGTGGAAATAGGCGTAGACCGAAGCTGCCGCTTTTTTGGTCATGCCGACCACAGCTTCCAGCTCCTCAAGACCTGCCTCCTTGATTCTTTCCACAGAGCCCATCTCCCTCAGGAGACTCTGCCTGCGCACTTTGCCGATACCAGGAATCTGATCAAGCTCAGAGCTGACCATATCCTTCTCCCTCAACTTGCGGTGATAGTTGATGGCGAAGCGGTGAACCTCTTCCTGAATAGCAAACATAAACTTATATAAAGGAGACCTTGCTTCCAAGGCAAACTCCCTTCCCTTATATAAGAGGGCTTTGGTCCGGTGCTTATCGTCCTTGATTAAGCCAATAACGGGAATATCTAATTCCCGATCTTTTAGGATTCCTTCAGCAATATTCACCTGCCCCTTTCCCCCATCCATAATAACTAGGGAAGGAAGCTGCCCAAAACCCGTTTCGGTCTTCCCCTCAGCGATATCTCTCAGGCCGTGTTCGAATCGCCTGGTAAGCATCTCCCTTTGGGATGCGTACTCATCAATGCCATCAACTCCCCGTATCTTGAACTTTCGATACTCTTTTGGCACCTTCTTCTCTCGGTCATAAACCACCATGGACCCAACGTTTTGAACGCCGGAAATATTGGAGACATCATAGGATTCAATCCGCCGAATGTCCTCCAGACCGAGAAGGTCTTCCAAGGCAGTGATGCCGCGGTCCTTATTGCGCTCCTTCTTCTCCTCCCTCTTCTCCTGCTTGGCTAGTTGGTCCTCCGCATTGATGCGAACAGTCTCCATGAGGGCGCTCTTCTTCCCTCGCTGGGGAACGTGTATGGTGACCTTCTGCCCTTTCTTATGAGTCAAAAAGGCCTGAATTGCCTCCATGTCGCTGGGTTCTTGCTCCAAAAGGATTTCCCTGGGCACATAGCTAGCATCCAAATAGAACTGTTTCAAAAATGAGGATAGGATATCAGCCGACTCCTCCTGAAACTCTTCCCGCATAGAGAAATGTTCCTGGTCGACCACCTTGCCTGCCCGCAGGAAGAAAACTTGGATAGTTATGTTGGCCGTTCCGCGGGCCATAGCGATGATATCCGCATCGTTCGCTGACGTAAAAGTGACCTGCTGTTTTTCTAGAAGGGCATCTAAATTCAATAAGTCGTCCCGGAAGCGCGCAGCCCGCTCGAACTTTAACTCTGCTGCAGCCTTTTCCATCTGCTCTTTCAGTGCTTTTCGCAAGCTCTGATCCCTCCCCTTGAGGAAGGTCTCGACCTCGGCCATGTTTGCCATGTAGGCCGCTTCATCGGCAATACCTATGCAGGGCGCTGGACACTGCTCGATAAAGTAATTTAAGCATGGCCTATCCAACCTTGCTCCCTTATCAAAATCCAAGTTGCAGGTTCTGATGCTATATATTCGCTGCAGCAGTTGAATCGTCTCATTGACCGCATAGGCATTGGGATAGGGCCCGAAATAACGGGCACCATCATTCTCCACCTGGCGAACCTTCTGCAAGCGGGGAAACTTCTCATTGCTTATACGAATATAGGGATATTGCTTATCATCCCTCAACAGAATGTTGTACTTTGGCGCATGCTCCTTGATGAAGTTAGACTCAAGGACTAAGGCCTCCACTTCATTTTCCACTAGGATGTACTCAAAGTGGTCGATGTGTTCTACCATGGCCAAGACCTTGGGCGTTTTGCCTGAGCTACTCTTTTGAAAGTAGGAGGATACTCTATTTCGCAGAGAGATTGCCTTGCCTACATAAATAATTTCGTTTGCCTCGTTGTACATCAAATAGACGCCAGGGGCTTGGGGTAGGTTTTGGACCTGTTCCGAAAAATCCTTCATGCCTTACCCTATCGCTTGACAACGTGCCTCGAGGTAAGCCAAATCCTCGCCCTCCATGTGAGCAGAGAGTTTATCGAAACAAGTTTGGTTGTAGTGATTGAGCCATTCCACTTCCCAATCTTCTAACTTTTGGCGCAGGATTGGTCTGGTATCGATGGGGACCCAGGTAATTGGTTCAAACTCAAGGAAGTGGCCAAAATCATTGGTTTCGCAATCAACGCATAGGGTCAAGGACTCTGTGCGGATACCATACTTACCTGCCACATAGAGGCCTGGCTCCACGCTGGTAATCATGCCTGTTGCTATCTCTACCCCTTGGTCATTTTTGGAGAAGGATTGGGGTCCCTCGTGGACGCCAAGGAGGTGACCAACGCCATGGCCCGTGCCATGGTTATAATCTCTAAGTTCCTTCAATAAAGGATAGCGGGTAACTTCGTGGATAGCTTTGCCCGTCGTCCCCGTTGGGAAGCGAGCCGTCATGCCTGCGATGTGAGCCTTGAGGACCAAAGTGTAATCCAGCTTCTCTTCATAGGTGGTCTCGCCCATAGCGTAGGTCCTGGTCACATCAGTTGTTCCTTGCAAGTATTGGCCACCAGAGTCAACCAGGAGAAGACCCCGCGCCTCCACCCTAGCCGACCTTTGCACGGTCAAAGGATTGTAGTGGACGATTGCTCCATTAGGTCCGTAACCGACGATAGCTGCGAAACTGTCTTGCAGGAAGTCCTCTTGGTTTTGGCGGAACTCATGGAGCTTCTCCGCTGCGCTGGCTTCCGAAACATAGCTCGTCCGAGCACCCGTCTCCAACCAGCGGAAAAACTTAACGACAGCAACGCCATCCTTGATATGGGCTTCCTTCGTGTTGGCAATCTCGATATCCGTCTTGATTGCTTTCATGTAGCTGGTCAAATTGATGCCCGTTTGAATCTTTACATTATTGCCTAGCTGGTCATAGAGGTAAATGTTTGTACGGTTAGGGTCGAGGTAAACCACCTTCTGCCCCTCAATTTCTCGGAGGAAAGTCTCTACGGCCTCGTAATCATAAAGGCGGATGCCAGCCTCTTCCAAAGGTTCCTTCACTTCGCTGGTTACCTTGTTGCCATCAATAAATAGATAGGCCTGATCTCTGGACACCAGGGCATAGCTCAAGACAACAGGAGTAGATTCGACATCCCATCCCCTGATGTTGTATAAGTAGCAGATATCTTCCAAAGCACCGATGAAAGTGTAGTCGACATCCCTATCCCGCATCATGTAACGGAGGATGGATAGCTTCTCTTCCACCGTCCTGCCCGAATACTCCTTAGGATAGAAGTAAGCTGATTGGCTGGGTAGGGCGGGACGATCCTCCCAAATGTCGCCCACGTAGTCGATATTGGAAATCAGCATCCGCTTGCCCAACTCTTTAGATAACTTGCGGTAACTGGATGTGGCCATACACTTGCCATCAAAACCCACCTTACCAAAGCTGGATACATGCTTAATGATAAAATCTTCGACACTCAGGTCGTCGGTACCGAGGCGGTACAATTGGAAAGGGCTTCCCTTGAGTTCCTCTTCGGCCTGCAGGAAGTAACGACCATCTGTCCACAGTCCGCATTCCTTTTGGGTAATGACCGCCGTACCAGCGGATCCCGTAAAACCTGTAATATATTCACGTGTCTTGTAATAATCAGCCACATACTCTGACTGATGAGGGTCCGATGTTGGTACGATATAGGCTTCGATTCCCCGACCCAACATCTTTTTGCGCAGCGCTTCTACACGTTCAGTGATGTTCATCTCGTCTCCTCTTTTCTTATCAATCATTTGCTTCTCTCTCCATTATAGCGAATAATTAATCTTCCTCAAAAGACTTATATAGATGATATAATGAGCGGTGTTGAAAATGAGTTATAATACATACTAAAAATCGCTTTGAAAAAGTAGACTGCCCTTCTGTGCTACTTATGTATTGATAAAGAAATTGAAACAATGAATTTTTCGTCGAGGAGAAGAACATGAAACTAGGAATTGTGGGCTTGCCCAATGTTGGAAAATCCACCTTATTTAATGCAATAACCAAAGCTGGTGCTGAAGCAGCTAACTATCCCTTCTGTACCATTGAACCGAACGTTGGTCTTGTAGAAGTGCCCGACCAGAGATTACAGGTCCTAACCGATCTGAGCAAATCCAAGAAGACCATCCCAGCGGCCATCGAATTCTACGATATCGCAGGCCTGGTCAAGGGAGCCAGCAAAGGCGAAGGCCTGGGCAACAAGTTCCTGACCAATATACGGGAGTGCGAGGCAATCGTTGAAGTCCTCCGCTGCTTCGAGGATCCCAATATTACTCATGTGGACGGGAATGTTGACCCCATGCGAGACATCGAAACCATTAACCTAGAGCTGATACTCTCCGATATGGAACAGATTGAAAAAATGCTGCAAAAGAAGGAAAAACAAGCTAAGGCTGACAAGGCTGTCCGGGCTGAAGTTGACCTCCTAAACCGTATTCTGGAAGTATTAAACGCAGGCAAGTCAGCCCGTGTACTCAAACTTACCGATGAAGAGGAGAAGTTCCTCCGCTCTTATCAGCTCCTATCCACTAAGCCCATTATCTATGTGACCAACGTATCGACTGAAGATATCGCTGATGATGGCGCTTCCAATGACTGGGTTCAAAAAATCCGCGACTTCGCTTCGACCGAATATGCCAGTGTCGTTGTTATCTCTGCCCAAGCCGAACAAGAAATCTCCGAGCTCGAGGATCCGGATGAGCGCCAAGAATTTTTGGAAATGCTGGGAGCAACCCAATCTGGTGTCGACAAACTTATCGTATCAAGCTATGACCTTCTAGGCCTCATGTCCTTCCTAACAACCGGCCCTGATGAAACGAGAGCATGGACCATCAAGAAAGGCACACCTGCTGTGGAAGCTGCTGGTAAAATCCACACCGATATTTCCCGCGGTTTTATCCGTGCTGAAGTCATTTCTTATGATGACCTTGTGGAGCTGGGTTCCGAAGCCAAAGCGAAAGAAAAAGGAAAAGTCCGCTTGGAAGGAAAGGAATACATCATGCAGGATGGGGATGTCGTCCACTTCCGTTTCAATGTGTAGGTAAACTCAAAAAAAGCAAAAGACCGATGCTAACTGCATCGGTCTTTTCTAAACTAGGGCTTAATCTGTTCAAAAACAATCTCATCATCTAAGTTCGCTCTTCTAGCCGGCTCATCACTATTATTGCTTAAATTATAAATCAGATACGGTTTCTCAGGGTTTGTTTCATCATATTCAATCATGACATAATGAGCACCCATTCTAAAACCATCAAATAGCGACTTCCCATTATTCCACCCATACAGTGTAATTGTTGGGCCGTTCGCATCTCTGACAAATTCTTCCAAATCCTGTTGACTATTCCATAGTCCAGAGATGTCATTCACCTGATAACCTGCTTCGATAAAATAACGCTGAGCGACCAATGGATCGCCACCAGCTTTCCCAAATAAGACGTCGCCCCCATTATCTTGAACATATTGCTCAATATTAGCCATGCCCTCAAAACGACCCAAAGATATATTTGCGTTATACACCGCCATGGCCATACAGCCGTTATCAGCAAAGTTACCCAAAGAGCCAAATTTACAGGACTTATAAGGGTCTCTACCTTGCCCATTCACATAGATGCCGGGGCCAATATGACCATCCTGATAGTTTAGCACATCGATTATCACATTGTGTATATCCGGTTTGTGGTAGGGATCCAAACCTAGATCAATCTTCTCTTGCCAAGATAGGGACCGATAGACTTCATCGAAATAGTATGCAATCTTATCCTTATCGTCTTGGGACACCTCATCAATGCTAATCCCCTCATCTAGATTAATGAGTAAGGCTGCCAGCATTGCCTGATTAAAGCTCTCGCTGGGTTTTTCTTGTAGGTCCTTGTACTCGTCTTCAAATTGCTGCTTGAAGCTCCTATCGTCGATCTCATCTTTAACTAAGTCGAACAAGGAAACCTCTCTTTGCCCCCACCCTTTTAATTCTCATTCAAGGATGTAGACAGATTGCCAATCGCTGTTTCAATATCTTCAACTATGCTGACTGCTTTCCCATATTCTTCAGCAAGTCCTTCTAAAAACTCTGGCTTTACCGTAACGCTTCCATCGTTGCAACCGCCACCCATGTCTTACTCCTTCCCCTTATCTACTTGCTTTTCTAGCTTTTCAATACTTGGAAAAGCAGCTTTAAATTGCTCAAACTCCTGCTTCACGTCTTGGCTTTCGAGTCGGACAATCTCTATGTCGCCATTTTTATATTTAAGAAGACCTACCGCTTCTTGTGCGGAAATCAGTGCAAAAGAGCCTGCAGAGTAATTCAAATACTCCTTAGCATCTTTATAATCCTTAAGCCGCTTAGTAACTTGGAGTCCCTCCTGGGACAAGTGGTCCTCATCCTCAAGAAGTCCCTTTTGTATCATGCCTACCTTCACGGCCGAAAAGAGGAAGTTGTTCATCCTAACCTTCTTCAATTCGGGAAGAAAATCGATGGGCTTTCACCTTGCTGTCCGAAAGCTCTGGCTTAAACTCCAGCACATCAGCAAAACTCTCTTGATACATCTTACACCTGCCTTCTTCTATGGCGACTCTTTTCGTAGTAGTCTCGCAACCTTTCACACTCGCTTAAACATGACTTCTCATCACTGATAAACGCATCGAAGTCTTCTACGATATCCTTGTGCTGCTTAGTAAACCGCTCCTCTTCAGTCAAGTAGCTATTCACATATTCACCCTCTAGGTTTGATATGGTATGAGCACTTAAGGCACCTAGGCTCTGTCTCGATGACTGCACCTGATTGAGTAGCCCGTTGATGGTTTCTGCCCTCCCTTTAAAGAACCTGTGACGCTCATCATCGCCTGGGTCGATATAATCTTCATACTTGATTTCTTCTGGTCCCACCATAAATCCCTCCTTCACTTGTCGTCTTTTAGCATATTTATCCGATAAGATTAGAGTGTAGGTCTTCTAACGGTAAAATCTCTTGTTAAATCGAGGTAAAATAGTAAAGCCTTCGGTCCATTCATGAACCAAAGGCTTCTACAATAGTATTTCTATTTTTGTCATTACAACTTAAGCACCAAAATTCTCCCTGTAGTGAACTTTACCATCCTGAGTCCAAATCTTTGGCCCCTTATAGTTCAATGACAGACGGTGGCCGTTCAAATGCCCATTTATCCACTCCGCCTGCTCCTGGGATTCCACTTGAAACCAATCTCTCTCCTCATCCACTCCATCAGGATTATGAATTTCGGAAGTCTGCACTAAAAAGAGTGAGCCGTCTTCATCATACCTTGCTAACTTGCGGTGACCGCCATCCCATAGAAAATAAGCTAAGCTTTCGCCATCCTCAGATTGACCAAACTCACCGTATTCTTCGATGATTTCTAGATGCTTCAAATTCTCAAAATTGCCCTCTTCAAACTCTTTGAAGAGCTTGCTCACTTGACCAGTAAAAGCTACTTTTTCTGTCATGATATGTCCTTTCTCTGATAAGCGAAACTTGCTTATCCCTTTTGATATCTGCTATTTATTTCCAATAGTAACTATTGCTATAAACGATTGACCTCTACTGAATACCCATATCCTTCCACTTATAAAACATAAAAAAAGAAGCCCGCAGGCTTCTCAATAAATGCGCACACCCAGCTTTGCCAAACAAACAAGATGCGGCACCAAAGCAGTTAGCTCCGGTGGGGCTGCCTCGCAACACATGAAGGTATCTGCTTAATGCTGCTTCCTTCCAGACCTGACATGGTTCACAGAGCTCCATTGTGCAAGACCCCACCTTCAACACCACTTACTTCGACCAGACCATCCCATCCATAAGTCGAGGCTGGGAATTCTACCCTGCTATAGCGGATTGCAGGTTCAGGGCACCGCTAACTCCCCGTATAGTGCATGGCGGAGAGTGAGGGATTTGAACCCTCGATACACTTGCGCGTATACATGATTTCCAATCATGCTCCTTCGGCCACTCGGACAACTCTCCATTAGGGTTACCCGAATATTATACGTAAAAGGCACAGATAAGTCAAACGAGAAAAAAGGGTGTGAAAACTCTTCAAAAGCTTGAATTAGTCTACTATTTTACCAGCATTTAACAAAACATGTTAACGTGATATGAGATAATCTTTCTATAATTTATTCGTTTTATTTATTCCTATTTCTTCCATCTTCGCTCACTATTCATGAAGTACAAGAACCTAGACCTCGCTTACTGGCATCGCATACAAACGGTGTTATTTGCTTACATATATTATCATCCAGCTAAAAATACACAATAAAGGAGTCTATCATGGTCCAAGATTTTTTACCTCTGGGAAGTATCGTCGTCTTACGCGGATCGACAAAAAAATAATGATTATTTCGCGGGCAATGGCTG
>CAYFUF010000026.1:0-20535 GCA_964346245.1 uncultured Peptoniphilaceae bacterium
CTGTATCTCGCTTTGGCGGAGGCAGAGCTGCGAAAAAGCAAGGAATTATCGAAAAGTTGATGTTATTCTTTGAGAAGTATTTAGGGTTGATATAGATTAATATCAATCGCTAATTCAAAAAATAATATCTTTATAAAAAGACCAGTCACAATCAGGCATGAATGCTTGAAGTGACTGGTCTTTTTTGCCCCGCTTGAAGCTGTTCATTTAAGTTTTTCTTCAATCCCTAAGTGAACGCTTCTTTATAGGATTGCTTGTTCAATATTATTGATGCTAAGCAGTCATCCGCTTATACTGGGCAACCTTCTCTTCGCTGAAGAAATTGTAAGCATCAGTGATTTGAGCGAACTTGGCGCTTGCGCCAGCCTGCTTATTGATGTCTGGGTGATATTTCTTAGCCATCTTTCGATAAGCTCTCTTGATGTCGTTGTAGGATGCTGTGAAGGGGACTTCCAGAATCTGTGCATTCTTCTCGTAGTCCTGCTTGAAGGTAAATGAATTGCTAGCAGCTTGTCTTCTTTGGTATCCTTCGTAACCGCCTTGACTGTAACCTCCCTGCTGGAAGTTGCCGAAGTCTCGCCAATCGAAACCGCTAAAGTTAGTCCCGTATTGCCCTCCTTGGCTGGATGACTGACCACCCCCTTGACCGGTCTTAGACCGGCGCCCAAACATATCTCCAAAGATTGTCTCCCACTGCTCCTGCCTTGCTTCTCTGGCTTTTCTCTGCTGTTGCAGATCGTAGTCTCTGGCATATTCACCAACCCTTTTACTGTGCTGGCGGCCAGCAATAAGGGCCTCGGATTTATCGTAGAAGTAGTTGGTCAGTGCATACTTATATTTCTTTAATATATAAAGAATTGGTCGTACGATTAGTGGAATCAGGGCTATGGCCATGATAAGCAAAAAAATCGGACTCGATAGTAGCGGGATAAACAATATCGGTAGGATGAAGAGAAAAGCACAAGCCTGGGCTAATACGGATACGAGGACGCGGATGACCACATCTGTCATATCAGAGATGAGCTGAAAGATGAATATGAAAAGCGTCAGCAAGCCTTCAAAGACCTTGCCGATACCTAGTAAAATTGTTCCCTTAATTCTTTTCATCTCTTCTCCCCGTATATAACGACTAGCGCTTATTCCTTACACCTTATTTTTTGCTCTTTTTCCAGTATAAACCTAAGCTATGTTGAAATTATGAATGCTCAGCTTACCTTGTAATAATCTGGATTGTCGCTTGGCCTTTCCTCTTTCGCCTGATTCTTTTCTAAAACCTCTTGGTTTTCGATAACTTGATAGAGCCTGTAGTAGGGGCCTTTGTTGGCCATGAGTGTCGCATGGTCACCACTTTCAATTAGACCGTCCTTTGTGAGTACCAAAATACGGTCCGCGTTCTTAATGGTTGACAGGCGGTGGGCAATGGTTATCGTCGTCCTACCCTTAGCTAGCTTTTCTAAAGAAGCTTGTATCCACTTCTCCGTCCGGTTATCTAATGCCGATGTTGCCTCATCCAGGATGAGAATTGGTGGGTTTTTCAGGAATACGCGGGCAATGGAAATTCGTTGCTTCTGCCCACCGGATAGCATGACCCCCCTCTCGCCTACGTAGGAATCGAATCCATGTGGCAGGTTCGTGATAAAGTCATAGGCATCAGCTAAGCGGGCTGCCTCTTCGATTTCTTCGTGACTTGCCCCAGGTCTGCCATATTCGATGTTCTCTCGAATTGTTCCAGAGAATAGGTAGACATCCTGTTGCACCATACCGATGCTGTTGCGCAGACTATCGAGCGTCACATCCCTGATGTCGTTGCCATCGATAGTAATCTTACCACCGGTAACATCATAGAACCTAGGAATCAGATTGGTTAAGGTGGTCTTGCCTCCGCCTGAAGGACCGACTATAGCGATCTGTTGCCCTGGCTGAATTTCAATATCGAGTTTGTCTATCACATTTTCTTTGCTGTTGGGATAGGCGAAATCGATTTGGTCTAAGACGATATGGCCCTTAACATCCTTCAGCTTAATCGCATCTTCCTTTTCAATAATGTTGCTCTTCTTTTGCATGATTGACCGAAAACGCTCGAGTCCGGTCATGCCTTTTTCAAACTGCTCGGTGAATTGGACGACTCTTTGCACGGTGGCAAGGAGGGTCTGCACATAGAGGATAAAGGCAATGAACTGGCCGGGGCTGATGCGGTTGTTAATGAGAGAGATTCCCCCACCGATAATGACCACGGTCAGCATTAAACCGTCAAAAAAGCGAGTGACTGAGTTGAATCCCGCAAGGGCATGGTAGAACTTTGCCTTAATGTCCAGGAAGCGGGAGTTGTCCACTTCGAACTTCTCTTCTTCGATGTCTTCGTTGGCAAAACTCTTTACCACCTGGATACCTAGAATCGAGTCTTCTATGCTGGAGTTGATGTTGCCGATTTGCTTCCGTTGATTCATCTGCTCCCTTCTCATCTTCCGGCGGAAGTAGGTGGAGGTGATAAAGAGAAACGGAATGATTGCAAAAATGACTAGGGTCAAGACCACATCCACTTGAATCAGGATGACAAAGGAAACAATCAGCTTGATCAGCCCGATTAGCATCTCTTCAGGCCAATGGTGGGAAAACTCGGTAATGTCGAAGAGGTCGGTGGTGAGTGACGCGAGGATTGCCCCCGTCTTGGATGTGGCAAAGAATTCATGTGGCAAGGTATGGATATGGCGGTAGACATCCGCTCGCATGTCCCGCTCTATGGTGGCGCCCATGATGTGACCTGTCGATTGCATATAATACTGGGCGACTACTTCCAATAGGCGCAAAATGATATAGATGATGGCAATGCGGCCAATGAAGCCCATGGTTAAATCGCTTGGTCTGGAAGCGGCCACATCGGTAATGGTGGCAAGCAATATAGGTAGAACCAGCTCACAGATTGTGGTGAAAGCGGCGAAGGCCATATCGCTGATAAAAATCTTCAAGTTCTTCTTATAGTAAGGAAGGAGAACCTTAATCAATTCACGATTGGAACTGGGTGTGTATTCTTTAGTCATAATTTCCTTTCTATACAATAAAAGTGATAAGATATGTAGTTGTTAGCTCACTACGGAATAATCATCATATCACATGTTAATTGGAGGCAACAAATGAAACTTACCCATCGGACGACCATACTCATCACGGGATCTTCTCGAGGCATTGGCTCTGCCATTGCCCAAAGGTTGGCTGGTCCTGATACAAATATTATCATTAACTATGTTGAAAACGAAGACCGGGCAAAGGAAACGGCTCTTGCCTGCCAAGCCAAGGGTGCCCAGACATTGGTCTTTCAAGCTGACGTGGGCAATCCTGTCCAAGTTGCCAGTCTATTTGACGCTATTGAGAAAAACTTCACTGGTGTCGATATCTTGGTTAACAATGCTGGCATCAGCGTTTATGGCATGATACAAGATATTACTTTGGATGATTGGAACAAAGTCTTTGCAACAAATGTCAACGGTATGTTCTTAACTACCCAAAAGGCAACCCCCCATATGGTTAGCCAGAAATGGGGCCGCATCATTAACATATCCTCTATGTGGGGCATCGTCGGTGCTTCCTGCGAATCTCTCTATGGCAGCAGCAAAGGGGCAGTCAACGCCTTCACCAAATCTTGCGCCAAGGAGCTTTCTTACTCAGGCATCACGGTCAATGCTTTTGCCCCTGGTGTCGTGGACACGGAGATGTTAGACCAATTGGGCGATGAGGTAAAAAGCGCCCTCGTGGATGAGATTCCACAAAAGCGCTTTATGACCCCAGAAGAGTGTGCTGAATGGATTGCTTTCCTACTCTCTGAACAGGCAGCTTCGCTGACTGGTCAAATCATCAGTCCTAATGGCGGCCTTGTCTTCTATTAGTCTCGTGTTTACTGAGTTTAATTGATAAAAGAAGTATCTCGCTACTAATCATTCAGCCAAGTGCAAGGCATCGGCTTCAAAAGTAGTAATATGGCCCGACCTCACCCAGTAGAGACTAGCTGTCTCTACTTTTTTATTGGAATAAGCTCGTCTTATTGCCTCTGTGTAGAAGTACAATTGGTCCTTGTACTTCTCGGCAATGGGCTTCAGGTCAGTCTTAAAGTCGACCAGATAGAGCGCATCATCCTTAACATAGACTAGGTCAATCTGTCCATCGATATTGATCTTGACCTCGCCGATTTGGTGGGCAATCGTGAAGGCTAGCTCCCTTTGAACTGAGTCCTTATTGTTGATGATATCACTGCCCAAGGATGACTGGAAGAATTGCAAAATGAGGGCTTCATCAAGGCTATCCCGTTCCTCTTTGGTGAATAGTTCTCTTTCCACTAAGGAATCTAAGCATTGCGTGAGCGTATGCCTATCGTAAGTTTTGATAGGTAGCAGTTGGAAAGCTAGGTGCATGCGGCTGCCCCATTCAGCAGGGCTAAGCTTTCTGCTTTCTTCCATAAAAGCGGGCACCTTCCGCTCTTCTCTCACCCATTGATTTGGACCATTATAGCTTGGCCAATCCTGAAAGCGGTCATCTAGTATTTGATTCTTTTTCGAAATCTCTGAAACGGTGTTCTTGATGGGATGCTTCACCTCTTCTGGATAAGGATAGGCGAAGTCCAGGATATCAACCAAATCCTCCTGTGAGCCAAGTTTTTGGGCTCCCTCAACCTCCCCTTGTCCGTAGTGGATGGACCGGTAGTCACTTCCCTTAGCCAACAGGACATGAATCTGTTCCTTGGTGGAGGCTAAACCTTTGCGGTCAAAGTAATTATCTTCATGGCTAGGTAGCGTGATAACGATCTGATCACCGTAGCTAACCCTATCGTATAAGATTTTATCGTTGGCCAATATGCTCATAATCCACTGCATGTAGGATGAACCTTTGTCCAACTTAGCCTCTAGGTTAGGACCTTTGGGTTTGAAAAACAGCCTCTCCATATTATTCACTTGGCCGATGAGGTAGAGCTTTGTTTCTGCCCGGGTCATGGCCACATAAAGGACTCTCATCTGTTCTTCAATCTCTTCTCTGCGGTTTATTCTTCGAATCAAGCTCTGTCGTATTGGATAGGCCTTGACGATTAGACCCGTATCTTCGTCAACATACTTCCGCCTTATGGACAGGCCAAGCTGGCTGTGTGAAGAGATAATGTCTCTTGCGGATAGGTCGCTGAACTCCTTCTCAATCTCGACTAGAAAAACGATAGGAAACTCTAAGCCCTTGGACTTATGAATCGTCATTAAGCGGACGACATTATCCTCCTCAGAAAGATCGCTTGCTTGTGGCAGGTCCTCGCCGCTTTGGCCACCATCCGTTTCCAGATAGCTTAAGAAGCCAAAGAGGCTAGCTGAGGCCTGCTTTTCATATTCTTTGGCAGCGCGGACGATGGTAATGAGGTTCTCTCTACGATTCTCCCCTTCTTTCAAAGCGGAGTAGAAGGCATATAAGCCAGTGTCCACGAGAACAGTCCATATAAAATCGCTTAGCTTCATCCTCTTCATCAGCTTTCGCCAATTGCTGAGCTCGTCCAAGAACTCATTGATCTTCTTTTGCAGGTTAGGATCTTTTGCTTCCTTATCCTCAGCATAAGCATAAAAGGCTTCGTGGAAGGAAGAGGACTTGTAGGCAACGCGGATAGCACCCAGCTCTTCATCGCTAAAAGAGCCTGCGTATGATGAGAGGCTGGCAAGGAGGGTCATGTCAACGCGGCCGTTATCGATGAGGCGGAGCAGCTGGATAAACACAGCTACCTCGGTTGATGTCTCCTGAAAGCTCTCGGAGTCCGAATAGTAAGGGATATTGAATTCATCTAAGATGCGCTCATATTGGAAGATGCGGTGCTTGGTGCGAAAGAGGATAGCAAAATCGCGGTATCGGTGCCCTTGAGCAACCAGCGCTTGAATCTTGCGTGCAACGTAAAAGGCTTGGGATGAGATCTCATCCAAGGAGGAAGCGGGACGGTCGTCCCCTTCCTCTTCATCTTTCTTTTCCTCTAGGATAACAACATGGACCCCGCCCTCCTGATTAGGATCTTCTCGTTTAGCGTTTGACCGATGAGTATCGGTATCAAAAGGAATACTTCCCCTAGTTTCTGTCATCAACGGCGAAAAGATGAAGTTGATAAAGTGAAGAATCGATGGCTTGGACCTAAAATTAGCGGTTAAATCCAAAGCCTGATTACCGCTCCCCTGTTCGCTGTACAGCTGATAACGGGCAATAAAATTCTTTGGCTCCGCCAAGCGAAAACCATAGATAGACTGCTTGATATCCCCGACAAAAAAGAGGTTGTCCTTTCGACTCATCTTCTCCACGATATAGTTTTGTATGCCTGAGGCATCTTGGTATTCATCAAAAAAGATATAAGCATAGCGGTCTTGAAGCTCCTTAACTACACTATCTCGCTCCAATAAACGGACCATATCGTGCTCAATATCTGAGAAGTCAATCCCATTCTCTTCCTCTTTACCTGCCTGATAGGACGCTTTATACAACATGGCCAAGTCGGCAAGAATGAGAAGCGTCTTTCGCATCAACAGATTCTCACTTTGAACATCCACCTCCAGCAGACCTTTGATTGCTGCGATGAGCTCTTTAGCTTCTTCCTTTAGCTCGTTCCTATGCTCTTTTATCTGATCTTTGAGGATAATCTCGTCTTCACTATGTTTGGGCGCTTTTATGGTAGGCAGCCTATCCAGACTCACCGTGTCAGGTAAATCTTGCCACTTTTTCATGAGATCAAAGCTTACCTTAGTCAAGTCATCGACACTCAGATCTACCTTTAGGTAATTCACATATGAACCGAAGAATACAGCGTTGAAAGTGGCTAAGTCACTGTCCACCAATTGCTCAAGCTTATCGACTAGCAAAGGGTTGTCTAAATAGTGACCATAGACCCGCAAACTGTTCGCAAAATCGATTAATGAGCTAGCGATAGCCTCCTTGAACCACAGGTCCTGAGTCTCCTGACTGTATTCTTCACTTCCCATACGTTGGAGCTCACTTTTCAACCATTCCTCAGGGAAGGTCTGGCTATTCGCAATCTGGTAGAGCTTTAAGATTAATTCCCGAAGCGGGCTATCATCTCTGCGGTTAGTGAAACCATACACCTCTATGAACGATCTAAGCTGGGGATCCTCTGTTTGATAGATTCTCGATATGACATCATCTAGCGCCCTCTCCTGGATTTGGCCAAGGCTCTTATTATTCAGAACATGAAAGCCCGGATCTCGGCCCAACAGGTCAAAGTGCTCCTGCAAAACTTCTAGGCAAAACGCATGCATGGTTTGAATATTAGCTGATGCAACATTATTGAGCTGCGTATATATCCAAATCGTATCCGCTCCGTCTTCATCCAAAGATGTTAGGAGACCATCCCGAATTCTATCCTTCATCTCATTGGCAGCCTTCTTTGTGAAGGTAACAATAAGCATATTCTCTAAGCTAACTTTGTCCTCCAGTATAAACTGTAGGATTCGCTGTACTAAAACTCTCGTTTTTCCAGCTCCAGCTTGGGCGGAAACAATGATATTCTCATTTTTTACATCAAGAACAGCTTGCTGTTCAGGTGTATTCTTAAACTTCTCAGCCATTGTTTTCCTCCTTCCATGCTTTCCAATCAGTCGTTTCAAGCATACGGTACTGGTCAAATTCGTAGTGTTTTTCAAAGCGGCAAATGGACTGATAAGAGCAGAACTGGCAACCGGTTACTGTCGTTCTACCTTTCTTGTAACGATAAGGGGTTACTGAGATGTCGCCTGATTCCCTTTTTCGCATAAGCTTTTGGGCAATCTTCAAGGATTCATCAATCAGCTTATTGAACTGGGCATTGCTAAGGACGTTATCTTTGCTAATGAAATCTCTACTCCGCCCCTTGTAACGATAGAGTAGGGATATGGGTGCATCGTTATCTTTCTGTTCTTTATTGGTAGGGTTTAACGTATGATCGAAAAGTTGCATTGCCCTAGCATCTTCACGGTAGATCCCCTGGAAAAGTCCCTTATCGGCCAATTCCTTCTCCACCTCAGTTAGTTTATCTTCGTCGATTTGGCCATAAGGGGTTATCGGCAGATAGAAGCAACCTACTGGCAGAAGATTTTGTTCTTTGCCGCCTTCCAAAGCTGCTTGTAAGTAAATCGTTAGCTGTAATTGGAGTCCACCAAGCAAGCGGGTCAAGTCAATCTCCATATCGCTCGATTTGTAGTCCACCACCTGTGCATATAGCTGATCATCATCTGCGGCGATGTCTACCCGGTCAATCCTGCCTTCAATGAAGACACTCCGCCCACCTAGGTCCAATTGAATACCAGGTAGACTACCGTGGCGTCCAAAGCTCTCCTCATGGTAGATGCTCGTCACATCGGATTCTTGAACTTGTCGATATAAACTATCATTTGCTTCTTGTAATGTTTTGGACATGAGGGAAAGAATAAAGCGATTTCTTGGCTCTTCCCTCTTCTCTTCATCCAATGCCTCCCTCTGATTTTGATCAAACGCACTAAGCAGAATACTTTCCGACTCTTCTTGCGAAACTTGGCGGAAAGCGTCTAGGTCTTCAGCAGCTATCCGAGTCCAACTATCAATTGAACTATGACTCACATTGCCTAGGTCTCGAGCATCGATATCGATGGTTCTAACTTCCTTTAACCGGAGCCCATAATCAACAAAGTAGCGATAGGGACAAACGGCATAGCGCTCAATCTGTGAAGCGCTGATGGCTGGGCTCTTACCGTAAAGTTCACTGACCAGTGCAGGGGATAAAGCTAATCGTTTATTATGGTACTTTCTACCAGCCTCAATTGCCTGAGCTATGCTCAAAGCCGTGTCACTGGAGTGTAGTGCCTTAAGCAAAGTGTCCGCCTCTGCCTTTTGATGACTCTGGGGTGCTTGAAGGATTTCTGGTATCGACCGCGATAAAAGCGTTTTAGCATAGACTTGGTCGCTAAGAGCAAACTCATCAACAACAGTCGATTCCACATCTGAAAAACCAGCCATGAGCTGTCTCATCCAGAAGCTTAAGCGGATAGGTTCGTTCTTCGCATTTTGTATCGCAAAGCTAATGGTCGCCTCTTCCCCAATCTGCATAAATGCCTTGAATGTAGCTAACTTTTCTTCCTCTTGAGCAAAATCTTTCATCGAAGGTAGGAAGTAACCCTTCTCCTTAAGGAGCTTCTTTTCCTCTTGAGTGAGAACCGTGGCTGCTTTCTGTGCTTGTGGAATATAAATGTCGCCCATGCCGACAAAGAAGACAATCTTTCTTGTCTGAGTTCGAGACCGTAGAATTTCACTGACCATAATCTGATCCTGGGATGGTGGAATGACACCTAAGTTAATGGAGGCAAGCCCCTCTTCCATCAATTGAGCAAAGGTGGCATAATCGACTTGCTCTTCACCTCCAATAGCAACCAGTTGGTCTAAGAGGTCCATACAGGCGTCCCATATCTGCCGGTGCTCTTCCAATTGATCACGGGCATTAGCATCGTCAGCCTCCTCAAGGCTGAGTTCATAATTATCGATGGCATCTTGAACTAAGTCCTGTTTCACTTGCTTGTACAGCTCAATAGCAAATTCTCGAATTTTCCTTTTCTCTTTCGAAATCTTAACTAAATCACTAGTAATCGCCAAGACTCTTTGATTGACCTGGTTGGATATTTGATATTCCTCCCGTAGGGACGCTTCTTCCCTAGGGTTGTTCGCTAAGTAATCTTCAGCAATCTGAAAAGATTTGGCTGACTCAAACTTCCACCCTTCGATTTTCCTACGCTCGACAAAGTTTTGGTAGATATGAACATGGTCTTCCGACAAGCCACAGAATCCGGTCTTCAAAAGATTCAGAACATCATCTCTGCGGTAATGCCGTTTCCCTATCTCAACAAGGGCAAGGACAAATCGAACAAAGGGATGGTGAAAGACTGTTCTTGTTTCATCCATGAAGAAAGGTAAACCTTCCATAGGGAACTTCTGTTGAATATATGGCGCATATTCCTCGTGGTCGACTAAGATAATCTGAATGTCTTTAAAGCGCTTGTTCTCTTCTTGAACTTTCTTCTTGATTGCTATAATCAAGCCATCAATCTCGGCTTCGGTATTCCGATATTCATAGGCCTTAAAAAGACCTCTGGCTTCCTTCTTCTGGGGATGAAAAGAAAAGATAGACGATGCGGCATGTGAAAAAACAGGATGCGGTTTGCCTTGAGCATTAGCTGTCGATGCAATTACAAGTTCAGCTCCTTCCAATTGCTGTAGCTTCTTAAAGAAAGATACTGAAAGCGAAAAGGCATCGTAATCCGAAATCTGGGCATCAAAAAAAGCTCGCTCTTGTTCAGGCGAGAAGAGATTTCTATCCATGAGTTGGCGTGCTACACTCTCGTCAAGCGTAATGGCCATATGTAGTTTACTCTTTCGCACCAAGAGGGCTTGAAGAGCGTCGAGTACCAAATGAGAAAGGGAGTCGAAGGTATTGAAGAAGAAGTCCACATTATCAAAGAGATCTAAGTCCTGCACTTGATCAAAGGCTGCCCTCATCTGATCATCACTGTCTACAAAATTATCTTGCAACCTCTCTTCGTATAATTGAATGATTTCCGCTAGCTCACTGAATTTAGTCTGACTCTCGCTAGACCCAGCTAGGTCGCTAGCTATATCCAGAAGAGTCTGATGATTGATTCCATACTCCTTATACTCTCGAAGTTCTTTGGCAAGCCTTTGAACTAAGCCTTCCCTGCGACTAGATGGTGGGAAGGCTTCCCAATCCTTGCTCTCATCTTCAAGGATGAGTCTCAAAAGCATTGCCCGACCAATTTCGTCGATTACTGGTCTACGGTAACCACTTCCCTCTTGAAGGATTTCCCTAGTCAATGACTGAAAGCTCTTGACTTGGACCTGTAAAAGAACGTCCGTTTCCAAGTACTGAAACAACTCCTGTTCAGCTTCGACGGTATATTGAGATGGGACAACGAGGTAGCACCTCCTCCCTCCTTGGTACGATTTCTTCAGTTCTTCATACAAGGCATGGCTGGCCTGGTCAGGGTAGCGGGATGGATAAAGCCTGAGCATTATTTCCTCCTTGCTAAGATTGCTTCTTCTTTGCTTTATTCCGATCTAGGGCTAATTTGGCTGCCCCATAGATACCTGCATTGTTGCCTAATTGGGCCTTGATTATTGGCGTATCTTTCATAGGTGAAAAAACCATATTTTGATAGTGGGCACGAGTAGGCTCAAGCAACAGGTCCCCTGCGTTTGATACCCCGCCTCCAATAACAAATAATTCGGGGTCAACAACCGCAGCGATTACTGCACAAGCCTTACCTAGATGATAGGAAGTGGTCTCCACGATTTCCATGGACAACTTATCACCGTTTCTTGCTGCTGAAAAAACAGCTCGTGCATCGTAGTGGCCGTTATAGTTGCGAAGAGTAGATGGTTCATCGGAAGCTTCCAAGAGTTCTCTCACTTGAGCTTTAATACCAGTAGCGGAACACATTAACTCCAGACAAGACTTACTGCCACAGCCACAAGTCCTCTGTGAAGGTTCCTCTAAGATAGGCATATGACCTAGCTCACCGCCTGATCCGTTCGTGCCAGATATAATCTTCCCATCGATAACGACTCCGCCTCCGACACCAGTACCTAAGGTGAAGAGCACCAAGGAATTATGCTTGGATCCAGCTCCTTGCCACTGCTCGCCTAGAGCTGCAACATTCGCGTCATTAGCGACAATCACGGGCAAGTTGATTCTCTTCGTTAAGACCTTGCCCATATTCAGTTCTTCTTCTAATGAAATGTTGACGCCCACACTGATGGTGGAGTCATTGATGACTGGCCCAGGAAGGCCGATACCAACCCCTATAATCTGATTGGGATTGAGCTGATGCTTCTTATATAAAGCGGGGATTTCTTCGGCTAATTCATCGATTAATCTCTCATAACCAGCATCCGCTGCAGTGGGATGGGCATGGCGGTCTACGCATTTGCCATTTTCTTGAAAGAGTCCGTACTTTACGGTTGTCCCGCCCACATCTATACCAATTGCATACTTCATAATTTCCTCCAAAATGTCATGGCTCTATTTTACCATGAAAAAGAATTCTTTTCGTCCTTGTGGTAGCTGCAAAGTTAATTTGCCAGCGCACTTACTTTTTTGTACAATGTTAAAACAGTGTTTCTTGGCACCCACTTAAAAAATCAAGGATTGGTGTCCTTTCGGGCGCCTATTTTTTTGATGCAGAAACACTCCATAATAATGAGGAGGTTTCTATGAAATTTAAAATGAACGCAAGAACGATCTCAAGACAAGCTATTATCGCTGCCCTGTATGCAGTCATCACCCTATCGGGTTTCGGCCTGAGTTATGGACCGGTCCAATTCCGCTATTCCGAGTTACTGACATGGCTAGCTTTCTGGGATCCAAAGAACATCATTGGCCTATCTGTTGGATGCTTCATTGCAAACATAACCAGCCCCTATGGTATTATTGATATGGTGGTTGGCACGACAGGCACACTCTTAGCCGCACTGTTGATGGCAAGGACGAAGACAAAAGTGTTTGCCAGCATATGGCCCGCTATCTTCTCTTTTCTCTATAGTGGACAAGCTCTATTCTTAGGCGAAATCACTTGGGCAATCTTCCCTCTAGTGACGGGTCAAATCATGCTATCTCAATTTGTCATCGTTGGGATAATTGGTCTACCTGTAGCAAGCCTTGTGGAAAGAAACAAGACTTTCATGGGGCTTGTTGTCGACAAAACTATGCTACCAACCAAAGAGAGCTGGACAGGACAACTAGCTAGCGAAAAGGCCTCCCAGGGAGATCCTAGGTGGTCTGAAGAATAAAACAAACGCAAAGGATTGGAAGGATTATGATTAAAACCGAGTACCAATTGAGCGACTATATTAATGATTTGGATCAAGCGAATATCAAGTATCACATTACGGGGAATTTGAATGATTTCCCCGTAAGGCAAGTTGCCTATGATTCCCGAAAAGTGGGAGATAACACGCTCTTTCTCTGTAAAGGCAACCACTTTAAAAGAGAATTCTTATTGAGCGCAATCAACGATGGCGCAAGAGCTTACTTGGCGGATAAGGATATGGACGTAGAAATCCCAGGCATCATTGTTGAAGATGTCCGAGCTACCATCCCCTACTTTGCCCGCCGCTTCCATCATTTTCCCGAAGAGCACTTGTCTGTCATCGGTATCACTGGGACGAAAGGGAAGTCAACGACTAGCGTCGCCCTCTACCAAATTCTTGTGGCAAATAGTCAACAGACAAGCGGGGCCCCAGTTGGCATCGTCTCTTCGATTATCAACCACGATGGAAAAGATGAGATAGTCACTGGCTTAACAACTCCTGAGCCCTTGGAGTTATTTGCTATCCTGGAAGCTTGTGTTGATAATGGTGTTGATACCGTGGTTATGGAGGCTTCATCCCAAGCGCTCAAATACCACAGAGTTGATGGAATTCACTTCACTTACGGAGCCTTCCTCAATATTTCTGAGGACCACATATCGGCAGTCGAGCACCCCACTTTCGAAGATTACTTCCAGTCCAAACTACAATTGTTTGACCGATCTTCGCATGGTTTTATCAACTTGGACTCGGATTATCTGGAAGATATTTTAGCCCATGTCAATAAGCGACTACCGATAACCACTTTTTCCTTGAAGACACAAGCGGATTATGTTGCTAATCAAATCCATTCTAGCCAGGAAGGCACAACCTTCACGCTAACCTATCCTGACGGCGGTGAGCATATTTATTCTACTAATCTCATTGGTGACTATAACGTGGAGAACTTGACTTTAGCTATTAGCCTAGCTGACCAACTTGGTGTTCAACCACAAGCCATCCAAGCTGGTATAAAAGAGGTAAATGCACCTGGCCGCATGCAGTTTTATAGCAGCTTGGACAAAGAGATTACCTTCGTTGTCGATTTTGCCCACAACTTCTTATCCGCTGATGCCCTCTTCACACAAGTGAAGAAGGCAATGCCGAAACATAAGCAAATCGTCGTAACGGGTTCTGTTGGTTCTAAAGCAGTTAATCGCAGACAAGGCTTAGGCGAAGCTGCAGGACGCCACGCTGATTTTGTCGTCCTAACTAGCGATAATCCCGATGAAGAAACGGTTGAAGATATCAATGCAGAAATTGCCTCCTACTTGGATGCCTATGACTGTCCATGGATTCAGGTTATCGACCGTCCCCAAGCCATTCGGGCTGCCTACGATAAAGCACGCGAATTCTTGGTTAATGGTAAGCGCTCCGTTATCTTCCTCCTCGGCAGGGGCTTGGAGGATGACAATAAGATAAATGGCGTTATCCATTTTATGCCCGTTGATGGTGATGTTGCCCAAATGCTCATCGATGAGTACGAGCAAGAGTTAAGAGAAAGGGAGTAATACAATGAAAAGAAGTTTAATTCTAGTACTGAGCTTGCTCTTATTACTTGCAGCTTGCGCAAGCTCTACGGATCAAGAGTCTGGCGATGCATCTAAAGAAGTCCTCGCAAAGAAAGAACTGGTTGGTTCATGGATTGGGGTCAGTGTGCTAATCGATGGTGAAGAAACCCCTTTTGAAGTGATCAATGCAACAACCACCTTAGGGATGGACTTCTCCCATGACCGCATGGTCAAACTATACACCTTAACGGACGGTTTACCTTCTGCAAAGAATAAAGCGATCTTTTCTTATGATGAAACGACTGGGGAGCTTACGCTCCAACACGAAGACCAAGAGATAATCGGGAACGTTATTGATGGTTTTATATATCTTGATTCCGTTGAAGGGAATATAGACCCTGATACTGGCCGGTCGAACATACAGATTAAGTACAAACCTGTTGAAGAAGACGAATAATGGAAAAGGCGGCTGCCCTTTGGGCCAGCCGCCTTTACTTTACTTAATAATCCTAATCTTTTTTCTTCAATGCACCAATTTTCTTCAAGTGCTTCTCTACCGCATCAATAAAGATTTTCAGTACCTCTACCCTAGCATAGCGTTTATCTTCGCCAGAAATAACATGCCATGGGGCTTCTTTGGTTGATGTTTCGTCTAACATCTCATTCATGGCCACCATATATTCATCCCACTTCTCCCGGTTTCGCCAATCTTCATCATTGATCTTATACGGCTTATCCTCTTCTCTGTCTTTAAAGCGCTCAGCCTGCTCCTCCTTGGAGGTAATGAGCAGGTATTTCAACAGAATCATATCGTTTTCTAACAGCTCATTCTCCATCTGACGGATTTCTTCATAAGCTCTTGACCACTCATAGTCATTAGCGAAGCCTTCGACTCGCTCAACCATCAACCGGCCATACCAGCTCCGATCAAAGATGGCAATGTTTCCATCGCGGGGAAAGTTGTTATAGAAGCGCCAGAGATAATGGTGGTCCTTTTCTATCTCTGAAGGGCCTGAAGTCGGGTTGATATCGTACGTTCTCGCATCTATATGCTTCAAGAGACGGCGGATGGCACCACCCTTCCCTGCAGCATCGGTTCCCTCGAAAACAATGACGACAGGCACATTCCAATAGTAAAGGGAATAGGCTAAATCACCTGCCCTCTTCTGCAAGTCAGAAATCACTTCTTTGTATTCGTCCTTGTCAAGTTCCGGGCTTAGATCTAGCGATTCTAAATCAGCCTTAAGCTCACCAACTTGATGAACAAAGCCCGCCTCTTCTTTCTCTTTTTCTTCAATCAGTATTAGACTGTCTTTGATTATCTGTATGGAGGTCCCAAGAACGTGTTTAGAGGCCATCTTCCTGTTCCCTGACGGAACCACTATCCAAGGCGCAAAAGGAAAATCTGTTTCCTTCATTATCTCATTCATGTGGTCCAAGTATAAGTCATAGTTCTCATTCTGCTCATAATCCGCTTCGTTAGCCATAAACTTGCGGTACGGATCTTTTTCTAATCGTTCTATCGCCTCTTTTTGCTCTTTTTGACTCTGATGGAGGAAAAACTTGATGATAATCGTGTGGTCATCATATAAGAGCTTTTCCAAGTTCTTGATTTCTCTAATCTTCTGTTCTCGGCCAACACTATCCCCATTCAACCTATTGAAGGCATCATAGTACATTGAGCGGTCAAAGATGGCGATATTACCCTTTGCTGGCAAGTTTCGCCAAAACTGGTACGTATAGAAATAATCATCGATTTCATCGTAACGATTGAAGACTGATACATCCGCTGCCTTGGCATCTAGCTCCCTGACCAAGTCATTGATCACATAACCTTTACCAGAAGATTCCCAACCATCAACCATAATGATTACTGGGATATCCTTCGCTTGGCATTCTCTTTGCAGGCAAGCTAGTTCTTCACCCATGTCCTCCCGCTTTCGACCTTCATAGGGAGATATAAAATCCTTAGTCGGCTTATTCTTAATCATCTCATCCCTCCTTTACTCCTTGCAATATACCCTAAAGGTCCACTATCGGACAAAGACAAGTTTTACGAACACGTGTTTTGTTACACTTAAATGAACTAGGGTAAGAACTTAAAGGATAAAAAAATAAAGAAAATAGGAGGACAATAATGCCAAAACTAGTACTCTATAAAAAAGATTCCTGCCCCTTCTGCCAGAAGGTAATGGGCTTTATGAAAGCAAATAATATTGATATTGAGATGAAAGATATCATTCAAGATTCAGCTAACAAGGACTACTTGGTTGAACATGGCGGAAAAAATCAAGTGCCTTGCTTATTCATCGATGATGAGCCTATGTACGAGTCAGACGATATTATCGACTACTTGAGACAAAACTGCCTTGAAGGGGAAGAAGTTGAGGCCGAAGCACCAGCAGGCCCACAGCAGTGCCCATTTGATTAAAAACGAATAGCATTGAAAAAGCGATCCATTCCTTGGGTCGCTTTTCTTCTACCAATTAATCGTTACATTACAGTAGCCCTCAAGCGCCAGATCGCCGAAGACGTTCAGTATTTTCATGCCATAGTCGCCCATCTGCTCAATGATGTGCCTAGCATTGACGATTTGAATCTCGCTTCCCTTGAGATCAGTCAAGGAATCCCATAGGGCGTCCAAGTTATTGCCAAACGTATCAGGGAAGCTAAATACGCGGCGTAAATATACATAAGTATCATCACGAGAGCTGAAGGACTCGCCAAATAAAATATAATACCTCATCTGCCTCCCCTTTCTAATAGAGTTGAGTAAATGAAGAGTAGTGATCATCAGTATAAAATATCAGGCCGTCATTAGAATAGACCAGCCGCACAGGCCCCCGATGGTCGGTGTAACCCTCTACTAAGTCAGCTTCATAGTATTGGCGGCCTTTCTTCTCAGGTAGGAGCCCTTCCCTGTTGCCAAAGCGGTTACCTCCGATGACGTATCCTCCATTATCCTCCACTGACCAACCCATGTCATCAGCCTCTTCCTTCGTAATGTAGTTAGGAGGTAGCTGGGAATATAAGTGAATATATAAGGCAACCTGGTCCTTTTCGTAATAGTCTTCGTCTTCAATTACCTCATTAGCATCTTCTTCGGCATGCTCTTCGGAAGAGGGAATCTTCTCCATCGTAATAATCGCAGATAAATCTTTACCATGGCTATCCCCACTTCTCTCTTCAGGCAGACCAAGGCTCTCACAGGCAAATAAAGAAAATACTAGGATGGAGAGGATAAAAAAGAAGGAATATTTTCGTTTCATTTGTATGACTTCTCCTTTGTTCGTCTTAACTACTTATTACCATCTTGTTTAAAGATTAATCAAATCAGTACAAATTCAGTCTTGTTTTATCCCCAGGGAAAGTAAAAAAAGCACGCTTTAGCGTGCTTTCAAATAGGTGTTATGGAATACTTACTACAACTTATAACTTAATTTGTGCCAAAGCTTGTCTACCCTAGCAAACAAGTAGACCGTTACGACAATTAGTAGCAAGAATAAAAAGCCTAAGACAAGCATGCCCGTTTGTTCAAAAGTAAAGGGCAAGACGAAAAAGGCAGCTATACAAGCTCCTACAATGGCGAAGCTGAGGAAGATTAAGATTGCTGCGTTAGCGTTTCCCTTGATTGCCTTCAGTTCATCATCCCAATTCAACTTAGGCGACTTAAAATCTAACAGCAAACCAAGCTCATTGATAAAGATCATGCCCAGGATATTCGTGATAAACAGGCTGATAAACAAGACCGGTATCGTCCAACCGACGACAAGCAAGGGAATCATTATGAGGATACTGCCGAGGAAGGCAAAAGCAATTCCTGGAAACAGCTTAGCAAACACAATCTCTTTAGCCCGAAGAGGAAAGCTCATCAGTGAATCAAGGTGCTTTGCGTCTCGAGAAAAGGCAGTTGCAGAGAGGGAATTCATCGGCCCTAAGGTAAATCCAATGCCAAATCCAATTAAGGATCCATACAGAATTTGATTGGAGATTCCACCAACAACAATAGGCAGAAACTCATGGGCAGCCCTAATCATTTCCATTATACCGTCTAGGCCGCCAGCCTCTCTGATAACACCTAAGCCTAAAGAGAAGATCATGACAACAGGAACAATCAGGTTAGCTAAGGGACCGTTCACCACATAGGCTGGTGTTGACCACACGGCTTTTATCTCTCGTTTCAGCAAGGTCTTCGCACTGGACGCTTGTTTGGAAACTGAACTTTGTGCTTCCCACTTTTCTTCCTTGGAAAGTTTCTTACCTGCTGAGCCTTGGACTGATTGAATGATTGCAAAGTAGCCAGATCTGGTCACTAAGGCAAGGACAACTAGGCAGATTGCCAAAGTAATCAGTTGGTAGAAGAGCCCTTTCACAAAGGATAAGGCGACCATCTCCCCTGCGCCCAGCATGGGTAAGTACCATGACAGACTTCCCTGCAACGGCTGGGGCATGTTCATCCCTACACTCACATTATCAGCAATCGTATTGCTTGTCGATGTGTTCAAAAACAGAACCAAACCTATCGTAGCTACCATCGTGAATACCGTCGTAAATCGTTGCAGCCTATACTTGGAATGCAAGGCGGGGATGAAACGAATAAGTAGTATATAAACGATGCTTACCAAAATGATGGGAACAATAGGCATAAAAAACAAAGTGAGTATCCAACCGATTAGCGCTTGAATAGAGAAATTTGCTACTAAGTTGCCCACTACGATACCCGACATCATCATGAAGAGAATCAAGTATACTTGAATGCTAGATCCAATAACCATAGCTAGGGAGACCTCATTCTCCTTTACCGGCATAGTCATGTAGGTCTCAGCATTATTAGAGAAAAAGTGTGTCGTTGGGACCGTAGTCATCGCAACGATGAAGCAAAAGAGCAGGCCAATGATATAGAAGTTCTGCACCGTTTGTGTCTGAGCTTCTGGTGAACTCGCCAGCTTAGTCATTTCATAGGACATATAACCGTAAGGCACGCCAATGATAGCAAATAAGAAGATAAGTATAAATACCTGAGATACCTTCTTATTGATCTTGGATGTTGACGCCTTCTTTTTAGACGCCTGGCCAAACAGGTTTTGGCTGGAACCAAGCTTTGCTTGAACGCGGATTAAGGGCCATACTTTGTTACTCATACAAGTCCTCATTCCTATCCAAACCTGTGTTTAAATACCGACTTTCTGTTATCGTTAAGAAAATCTCTTCTAACGTTTTATCTGGATAGCGGTTCTTCAACGCTTCCAAGGTTCCGTTATAGATCAGACGCCCCTTATTAATAATATTAATCTCATCACAAAGCTTTTCCGCCACTTCCAAGACATGGGTAGAAAAGAGTACCGTATTTCCTGCTGCAGCATGCTCTTTCATCTTTTGCTTGAGCAGATAGGATGATTGCGGATCTAATCCAGTCATGGGCTCATCCATTATCCAAATCCTTGGCTCATGCATCAATGAAGCGATGATATGTATCTTCTGGCGCATACCGTGAGAATATGTTTCGATGCGATTAGCAACATCATCGCCCATTTCAAACTCATCCAAGAGTTGAGCCAGACGAGGCGCTCTATCTTCTTCGGGAACACCATATATATCGCAAATGAACTTAATGTAGTCAGTCCCCTTCAATACTAGAAACTTATCTGGGTCATCAGAAATATAGGCGAACTCTTGCTTGGCAGCCAATGGATCCCTTTGTATATCATAGCCATTGATGGAAATAGAGCCCGAATCAGGCGCTAAAATACCTGTCATCATCTTTAGGCTGGTTGACTTCCCCGCTCCGTTAGGACCAATAAAACCAACAATAGAACCTGGTTTTAAGCTCATAGAAACATTATCTACAGCTACCTTGTCCCCAAAGCGCTTACAAATTGCATTAACCTGAATCATTTTAACCCCCATTAATATTATCGGTAAAAGATAACATCTTACCTTACTTCATCTATAATATAACAACTCTTAGGCTTTATCTACTTAATAAGAGCAAACATCGATTTTTGAGCCAGTATCCGGTTGATTAGCGTTATTGGCCACTTTTGAGCTGTTCTTCCAGACCTTTGATAGATATCAATAGCGCCTCTTCCCAGTGTCTTCTTGTACGGCAAAGTCTTGGACTGGGTTGGCACTTGATTTCCAATTCTTG
>CAYFUF010000027.1:0-1681 GCA_964346245.1 uncultured Peptoniphilaceae bacterium
CTTAAACCTACCTGAGGATTTCTCGTTTCTAAAAATGCTAAGGTAAATAAAGACTTAAACCTACCTGAGGATTTCTTGGTTTTAAGAATGCTAAGCTCAAAAGGCACTCCTTCTAGAATAAAATTAAAGTGATTGTTGGGCAATGTGTTGGTCAACCATTAATTACACCAACAAATAAAGAGAGGACCTGGCTTTTGTGCCTGATCCTCTCTTTATAAGTAGACTATTCTGCAACAGCCCCTTTTTTATTAACTATACTAATGTCTTTACTTCTCTGCCATGCAGGAAGTCAAGGGCATTTTCGAAAACAATATGGGCTCTCTTCTCCATCGCTTCCTCGGTGAAGTAAGCGACGTGTGGGGTCAACACCGTATTTGGTGTATCGAATAGAGGGTGCTTTTCTTCCAAAGGTGGCTCGGTATCGAAGACGTCAATGCCAGCACCCGCTATCTTCCCATCCTTCAGCGCTTTCGCTAAGGCCTCCGTATTGACGATTGGTCCGCGTGCGCAGTTGATCAGAATTGCTGAGTCCTTCATCAGTTCATAATGCTCGCCCCTGATAAAGTCCTTGGTCTCCTCATTTTGGGGCAGGTGGACCGTAATGATATCCGATTCTTTCAGCACATCCTCAAGCGACTTGTACTCCAACCCCAAGCTCTTCAGCTCTTCACTTTCTGACCGATTGTAGCCGATGAGTTTGGCACCCATTGCCTTAAAAATCTCCGCTACCCGGCTGCCAATTTTTCCGGTTCCAATGATGCCTACCGTGCGGCCAGCAATCTCTTTACCGAGGAAGTCGGCAGCTTTACCACCTTTTCGTATTGCCTTATCCGCATCGCTGATTGTGCGAAGCAGGTCGATCGTCAAGCCAATGACAAGTTCAGCAACACCCTCGTCAGAGTAGCCAGCAGCATTGGATACCAGGATGCCTTTGTCCTTTGCTTCCTTGACGGGGACATGGTCCGTACCAGTAAAGGCAATGTTAATATACTTCAAGTTTGGTGCTTGGTCGATCACTTCAATTGGCATCTTTGTATTGGCGAGAATGACTTGGTCAGCATCCCCTACCCGTTCCAACCACTCCTCTACTGATGATGGCTTGGAATCAAAGGCGGTAAAGCTATTATCCTTCTCCTGCAATTCTTTCGATAACTCATCCAATAAATCTCCGCTTATGGTTAGCGGTTCAACTAATACTGTTTTCATTTGTGCTCCTTCTTTTTCTTGGTTTCCTCTTCTATACTAGCATATCTTACCTATTTTCGTTTTTTCACACAAAAGTCTTGAAGAAAGTTAAGCTCAGCTCCTGTCTGAAATGTTACATTTTGGCTATATTTATGATGACAGCAAGCATCCTTTGCACTATCCCTACACTAAGAATCGAGGATAAGCTAATGCTTTTACACATTGGAAAACTCTTCTGGCCGAATGTCACCAAAGAACCTGAGCTCAAGTTCGCCAAAGGTCCCGCAGACCTTCACCAAGAAATTCTAGTCGTTGGCGGCGGCATCTCTGGGGCAATCGCTGCCTACCGCTTAGCTAAGGAGGGCCATGCCGTCTCCCTCATCGAACAAAACACCATCGCTTCTGGATCCAGTGCGGCCAATACCGGCTTGATTCAATACATGAGTGACCAAGGTCTAGATGAGTTTATCGACCAAGTTGGTAAAGAAAAGGCGAC
>CAYFUF010000027.1:1781-20401 GCA_964346245.1 uncultured Peptoniphilaceae bacterium
CGACACGCTGAAAGAGGAGGTCGCTGCCCAAGAAGAGCAGGATTACTCGGCTGACTACAACAATCCTCAAGAGCTAACCACAGATAATGTGGATGCCCATGGAGGCATGCAGATTGAAGGAGAGATTGCCCTTAATCCCTACGGCTTCGTCCACCAGCTTCTGAAAAAAGCAATTGACCGCTATAATCTCACCGTCCTCGAGAATTGCCGCTTTGTAGATGTGAAGGAAAGCCAAGAGGCGCAACTCGCAAGCCTTGAGACTGATGATGGCATTGAAGAGGTCCCCTTCCAGCGGATACTCTTTGCCACAGGTTACAATCCTCTCGACTTCCTCAAACCCTATCTAGACAAGTTACAGGTCAACAAGACTTATGTCACGATCTCGCAAAAAGACATCTCCCTCGATGAAGAGAAGGACTTTTTAGTTTGGGAGATGAAAGATGCCTATACCTACTTCCGAGAGACCTTCGATAGCCGCTTAATGATTGGTGGTATGGATAAGGAAGACGGACAACTCAGCGAACATGATGTCAACCTCCACGACCAAGACTTGGTGGACAAGACCAAGGACATGATCAATAATCCCAACTTCAGCTTCCAGCCTGAATATTCCTATGCAGCCCTCTTCGGAGAAAGCGAGGACGGCATCCCCTACATGGGCACCGTTCCCGGAAATGACAAGCTCTTCGTCATCTGCGCGGCTGGTGGCAACGGTACTATCTACTCCACCATCGGATCCGAAGCCGCCCTGCTTTGGGCAAAGGGTAATGATCTGAGCGATTACGACCTCTATCGCTTAAACCGTTAACAAGAATCCATGCAAACTAAGGTGCTGATGACGAACCGCTGTCATCAGCATCTCTTTTTTTACAACCAGCAGTTGTACAACCAATTGTTGTATACTAAAGGGACGAATACAACCAGCCGGTGAACAAATCCCTGACCAAAATGATTATGATTAACTTGTAGCCGGGACTATGTGCTATAGACTGAAACCGTAAGGAGAAAATGAGCATGCAAACAAATGATATTGGTAGACGGATTGCTGAACGCCGAAAGACAATCGGCATATCACAGACAGACTTGGCGAGGGCACTTAGTATATCGCCTCAAGCAGTGTCTAAATGGGAGAATGGTCTAGGCTCTCCAGACATTAGTCTCTTACCAGAGATAGGAAAGATCCTGGAGTTAAGCATGGACCAACTCTTGGGTACAAAGCCCCTGCCCGAAGAAGAGGTTTCCTTTGAAGAAGATGGCAAATCCTACGACTTCCCCAAGCAATACAAAGGCTTGACTCTGGTTGCCTCCTATGGCGACAGGGCATGTTACGCAGATATTGAAGCTAGCGAGGTAGATAAGGACTTAGTCCGCTTCGCCGATGGAAGCGAAGTCGACCTCAATGAAGGCTTAGTTATTAACCGAGGCGGCCAACAAATTGAACTCGTCTATGCCAACAGGCTAAATGAAGAGCCCCACTATGAACAAAATGAGGACCAGAGCTCAACAGGCAAGAAGGTTAAGGGTTACCACATCGATGTTTCCAGCTACTGCGCCATCGATTTTCTGCCTGCCCATGATGGCAAGTTCTCCTGGAAAGCTCAAGGCGCAACCAGTTTCATGAACAACTTTGAGGTTACCGAAGATGACGGCATTATCCACTTCAACGTGAAGCCGGTTAGCAGCCGTAATATTTTTAATTTCTTCACCTCCAACAACAGCGAAGGAGAACTGAAGATTTACTGCCCAGTCAATACGATTGACTTACTGGATGTAACCATCCGAGGCTCCAGCGATTTGAATTCCTCCATTGCCTTCAAGCAAGCCAACGTCTCCATATCTGGGTCAGGCGATGTCCACTTAGATGCTGTCGGTGAGGCTTCCATCCGCATAGCAGGCGCAGGCAATGTCAACATCAACCGAGCCGAGTCCGCCAAGATTGATATAGCAGGAGCGGGCGATATCGACATTAAAGAAATCAACGGAGACCACCTAGACGTCCGGATTTCCGGCGCTGGCGATTGCCAAGTACTCTCCGGTTCTGTCCAATACCTGAAATGCTTCATCAGCGGATCTGGTGACTTCCGGGGAGATAAGCTAGAGACTATCGATTCAGAATTCTCCCTCAACGGCTTTGGTACCGCAGTGGTTGGACGGGTCCTGGGCAATTCTGTGGAGAGGGTCAGCAAGGGATCCACCCTGCGCATTTTGCAAAGAGGCTAAAGCTTAATCGTGCTGAGTAAAGCTGCCTATCATAATATCTAGGCCATGCCCCAAGGCAGGCAACACCGCTTCCACACTTTCCTTGACCGCTTTAGGGCTGCCAGGCAAGTTAATGATTAAGGTGGAATCGGCGATTCCGCTAATTGCCCGAGACAGCA
Source organism: uncultured Peptoniphilaceae bacterium (assembly GCA_964346245.1). GTDB lineage: Bacteria > Bacillota > Clostridia > Tissierellales > Peptoniphilaceae > CAYFUF01. The sequence goes on from CAYFUF010000027.1 coordinate 4,160, forward strand.
TCCAGTGGTCGGTCTTCTCTTTAGAGAATAGGCGGATTGCCTCAGATAAACCTGGCGTCTCTTTCTGTATGACTTTTCGAGTAGCTTCAGGCGTGTTATCCCTAGCACTGAAACCAGTTCCTCCAGAGGTCCAAACCAGGTCAATCTCTTCGTTACTTATATAGGTCTGCATAGCCCTAATCAGTGCCTCCACATCATCAGGCACGATGGTAGAATCAACAAATTCATATGGTGAAGGCAGGGCCTCTTTAATCGCATCGATGCAGAGATCCTGCTTTTCCCCAGTGGAGCGGCTGTCGCTCGCAATGATAATCGCGTACTTGTACACCTTCTTTTCGGTCATTGTCTTCTCCTTTACTCCTACATAATGCCTTTTCCTCATTTTATCAAATAAAGGACAAAAGAACAGGGTTTAGACTCTCAAAAAGCAAAGGTCACCAGGGCATTGCATCGGTCTTGGCTGAAAGCCAAACCTCAGCGACAGCAAAAACCAATTGATCAGCCTGAGAGGCATTAGCTTGAAAGGCAATAAAAAAGAACCTCGGAGACAATCTCCGAGGTTCTTCTTGCTTGTTAACGGCTGCCTTGTAAGGTTCCGTCATTATTGAAGTTATACCATCTTCCGTCAATCCATTGGCGACCAGTTACGCGAGTACCTGTAACTTGACGTAGGTAGTACCAGTTGCCTTCGATGAATTGCCATCCGAATGCTTGAGTGCCTGAACCAATACGGAAGTATCTCCAGTCACCCTCAATGAATTGCCATCCTTCGACGCGGCTTCCAGAGGTGGTGCGGAAGTAGTACTTCTGACCATTGGCTGGATCTGTCCACCAACCTTTGTAGTAATCAGCACTTGGACCTTCTTGAGATAGCCAGATCTTGCCATTCTCCTCGTAGAATTGATCCATGCTTTGACCCTTAGAGTTGAAGAACTTCCAGTTGTATCCAGTATCGTTAGCAGGAACGCTTAACCATACCCACTCAGATACAGCCATTTGGCCTTCAGGATCCTTGAAGTATCTCCAGTATCCATCAATGAACTGCCATCCGAAGGCTTGAGTGCCGGTTCCTTCACGGAAGTAGTATACCTTGCCGTCAAGGTCTAACCAACCAGTGTGCTTAACGCCATTGACGTAGTAAGCACGGTAACCAGGGAGGGTGTCGTGTGGACCAAAGCCATTAAGCGTTGGGTCCTCAGGCTCTTCTGGGTCAACTGGTTTTTCAGGATCAAGTGGTTGAGTAGGATCGTCTGGATCTTGGCCAGCCAGGTCTGCCTCAATCTGAGCAACTAGCTTATTAACTCGTTCAGCTAGTTGGTCAACCAACTCTTGTGGAGTCTCTGGGTTCTCAAGAGCCATCTTTGCTTCTTCAAGAGCTTGTGCTAGCGCGTCAGTTAGAGACTTGTCAGCACCAGTGGTGTCTAGGGCTTCTGCCTTAGCCACTGCTTCTTCAAGAGCAGTCATATCTGCAGGAACGAATTCGGCAAGCTTAGAAAGGACTAGAGCAAGCTCGACTTCAGCATCGTTGACTTCTTCTTGAGAAATATCTGGATCCTCAGCGACCGTCTTAGCGGCTGCAATAGCATCCTCAAGAGTCTTACGGCTTTCTGCCGTTAATGTTGCGCTCTGTAGGCGTTGTTCTGCAATACCGATTAAGTCGTTCAAGGTTGTCTTATCAGCACCGTAGGCTACTGCTGCTAGGGCCTCAAGAAGTGCGTTGTTCGCTGCGTTAACCTCATCTTGAGTAGCATCTGGATTCTCTAATACTACCTTTGCATCAGCTAGAGCGGCTTCTAGAGCTGTCTTGCTGTCGGCTTTTAGAAGTGGATTTTGTAGAACAACTTCAGCATCAGCGACGGTTTGTGCCAGTGCGTCCTTATTTGGTTGCAAGACTAGGCCGGCAATGGCATCGCGTACTGCTTGTGTTGCTAGGTCAACTTGTTCTTGTGTAGCATCTGGGTTTGCAAGTACTTCTTCTGCTGCTGTGACTGCATCAGTTAATGCCTGAGCACTAGCTTCAGTGTAAGGTGCTAAGTCGATTACCTTAGCGGCAGAAATGACACCCTCAAGTACGGCTGTAGATACTGGAACTGCTTCTACAGTGACATAGATGCTTTGTGATGTGGTGTTGCCATAATCATCGGTTACCGTGTAGGTTACAACATATTCACCAGCAGCGCTTGTATCGACACTTGCTGGGTCGACTTGGATGCGGCGAGTTAAGTCTTTACCAAATGCATCGTAAGCGAGGACATTTGCTAATAGGTCAACGTCATCGCCAACCTTAACGGTCTTATCACGGGCGCCAAGAATTACTGGAGCCAAAGCGGTAGCATTCATGCCTTCGAGTTCTGCTTGCAGAGCTGCGATCATCGCATCGACTTCTTCTTGGGTTGCATCTTCGTTAGCGAGGACTGCCTTCGCATCGACTAGAAGACTTAGTAGCGCTTGCGTTGGTTGCTCTAGCGTTTCAGCTAGATCAATAAGCTTAGCTAGGTGTTCCTTCTCTACAAACTCAACCTCGAGCGTGTAGGTTGCTGAGTTACCTGCGATATCGGTAAGGGTGTAGACAATCTCATTTTGACCCTTAACTAGTGGTACGATATCGGTAACCGTTTCTTGGATGTTTACATAGTTGAAGCCTTCATCCGTTCGATCCCAAGATCCAATGAACTCATCATCGCGATGTAAATCAAGAACGCTCATGTTATCAGACATGTCTAGGGTAACCGCGATTTGGTTGCTATCAACTCTTCTAGGTGCTGTTGTCACAGCATCGAAGACTGGAGCTACTGGGTCAACCCAGAAGCGGCGGACAATGGTAAAGGAGTCAGTTGCTTCAGGATCATCAGCAGTTGCTGCTGCGTAGGTTACCTTGATTGGCATCTCATAGTAGCCGGCATCTAGGATAATTTCTTCATTGAATGTCCAAACTTTTCCGTAGAATGCTTCGTTGTTATTGATTACTACAGAGTAGTTTTCGTTTTCTGTTAAATCTAAATCCCATTTGTCATCGACTGTTACGCTGATGACATCATCTACGCCGAAGACTTCACCTTCGAAAGGAACATTGGCCTTGTCGTAAGCATCAAGTAGATCAGGCGCGTTCAAGCGAATCTGCGCTTGTCCCGTTTCGCTCCATGGTTTGTCTGGTAGTGGTTGAGCCGTTACAAAGTCCAATTGAACCGTTGCGTTTTCGCCATCGACTACAGTAAAGGTCTTAGATCCACCCACGAAGGAGTAGCTAGCAGGTACGTTGCTGACTTCTACAGTGTAAGTGCCTGGTAGTAAGTCTGGCACGCCTTGCATGACTAAGTTGCTCTTCGTATCTTCAAATGGGAAGCTGCCACTTTGAACTACTGTACCATTCTCTTTAACGACTAAGCGTAAGTCTTGGAAGTTGAAACCTTCTGGTTCTGCTTCCTTGACGATAGGCTCGCCATCTAGCGTTGCTGTGAACATGCTGACCTTAACTGGTTCGTTCTCTCCGATTACAGTGACTTCAACGAAATCAGAAGCGCCGCCGTTGATAGAGATTGCACGGACTTTGAGAACTGTTCCAGCTGCCTGTGGTTCGATTTCTACAGTGAAGTTTCCATTAGAACCGGTAACGGCTGAGCCAAGAAGGACATCATTAGCGTCATATACTTCGACGATATCGTTGACGATAGCCTTACCACTAACTGTAGTGGAGTCTTGGTAGACACTGTACACGGTTGGAGCTTCATTGTGAAGGCCGGATTTAACCGTCTCGCTTGCTGCATCAACAACGACCACTTCAAGTGATTGGTTGCCGGCTTTATCGTTAGCGATAAGAGCGATAACGCCTGCATCTTCGCGGTGTAGCAGAGGAGCAAGATTGTATTCGTAATCTGTCTTACCATCAACGGCAAACAGTGCTTCTTCGTATCCTTTATCAGCAGGACCACCAATGATTAGAGGGAAGCCAGATTCTGGGAATAGGTTTCCTAGATAGTAGAGGAAGAGGAAGTCCACGCGGATCAATGCAAAGTTAGACGTGCCACTGACATGGTCATAAGCTGTCCACTTTAAGTTGCCCGTTTCTTGATCATACTCGATATCCTTCAGCACTGGACCGACGGAGTCAGCAACAACAGGGAAGCTGAGGTATTGAGGCTCAGAGTTGGTATCACGAATAAACTCGACTTCGTAGAATACCTTTTGACCATCGGCAAGTGGTTTGCCATCTAACATACCATCCCAAGCAGCGTTACTGAAATAAGTGAATGGGTAGCTGCCTCTTCCCATATTGATGATCTTACGGACATTGTAGTAAGAGTCTAAACGACGTAGTGTCTGTCCTTCTTCACCCTTAATGGTAAAGTTAATCTCATCAGTATTACGTAGCATAGTGCCCATGAAACCAACACTTCCTTCTGTATACCGAGATCCAGGGGAAATGTAGGCAACCGAGTCTTGCTCTGTTGCGACAAAGTACAAGCCGCCATCATCAGGGTCAAGTTGGGCAAGCGTGGTCAGGGTAAATTCTGGGTTGTTGGTTGGATCTGCATCGTCAAGATTTCTCAATGGTTCATCGACAACTCTTGGCTCATCCCAGTTACCATAGAAACCTAGGACTGGTACAGAAAGCTCCATGCCTTCTTCGCTAGTTGGAACTAAGCGAATAAAGCCTTCGACGAAGTTGTTCCAAGCAATTGGATCGTTTGCGAAGTTAATTCGTAAGGTGATTGTCTTTGTTTCGTAAGGAGCAACGGTAACAGCTGTGTCTCCATTAACAGTCGTATTTACGTTATCTGCGGTGAACGTATTGAATGTTGTTCCGTTTGCAGGAAGAACATAATCTTTAATGATATCTGCTTGAACGTTATAGCTTGCTGGTGTGTCTCCAAGGTTGGTTACGTTCAGAGAAACCATGAATTCCTTTTGTTGGAAGTCTTTTAGTTCAACCTTTGCTTCACCGGTAGCTCGATCAACGACGTAGACATCAGTTGTAACCGCACCAGTAAGGTTCATCAAACCAGAACCTTGGCGACGAACAGAATAAAGGTAACCATCTGGGTCGTACATGGGGGTTGCGGTATTCATCATCAGATTCTTTGCCATATCTGCGCGTTCTCTTTCCGTTAAGGTTAGAGAGTCAAATACGGGGTCTTCTTCAACACGTTGTTTGACAACGGCTACACCACCAGCTGCATGAGGAGCTGACATGGACGTACCACTCATGGTGCCGTAGTTGCCAGCGTTCTGAGTTGAGTAAATCTGTCCACCTGGTGCTGTAATTTCAGGCTTTAATCCCAATTCAGGTGTTGATCCCCAAGAAGAGAAGCTAGAGATTTCTCCACCCGTTGGATTAGGAACACTCAAGGTCTCGTTGGTGAAGGTAACGGTTGCTTCTTCAGCATTGACCATTGCCATACCAGCGGTGTTACCAATAAAAGCATAAGCGATAGAAGCTTGCTCTCCGCCAGCCATGCTAACGAGGGCTTCTCCACCTTCGGCATGGTTATAAACGATTAAACCAGCTGCACCAGCGCTTTGTGCATTCGCTAAGGTTTCGGTAAAGGTGTTACCACGAGAGACTAGAGCGACCTTGCCCTCTACATCAACACCTTCCCAGTCAGCTGCTTTACCTGGATTTGGTTGAGAACCAACAGCGACTACTTCGACAGGACCATCAAAGAGAGTGGTTGGATCTGGAGAACCTGAAGCAACCGTTATGGCTGTTTCACGAGCTTCTCCATCCACCGTATACTCTAGCTTACCAGCTAATACAAAGGCATTATCTGCAGAAGCGATAGAGAAAGAGTCGGTGTTTACGGATGGGCTGCCAAGTACACCAATATCCGGGTTCTTTCCTTGAGTTAAACCGTAAGGAATGACTAAGAAGTTAGCAAAATTAGCAATACCATCGAAAATATTGGATTCGTTACCAGCAGAAATCGTAACGAGGATACCATTTTCTAATGCTCGGTTAATTGCACGGTCTTCCCTAGAACCATCGATATAGATACCAGCTGGTGATCCAAGGGACATATTGATTGCATCTGCACCTAGCAAGATAGCATCGTCGATTGCTTTCAAATAAATGTCTGAGAAAGTTGTGGCGTAAAGAATATCATCAGAGAAGACCTTCATGCCAAGGACTTGTGCTTCAGGGGCAACACCCTTGATGCCGCCATTAGCAGCTACGGTACCAGCAACGTGCTGACCGTGTTGACCATCTTTACCGATGTCTTCTACTAAGCTTGATTGATCATAGTAGTTGTAGGCATAAGGAATTTTTTCGTTGAGATAGCGACCTGGAAGACCGGATGCGTTAATCACTTTTTGTGTTAATGCTGGAACGGTATCATCAGATAGGTTCTGTAGATCGGGGTGGCTAGGATCGATACCACTATCGATAACAGCAACGACTTGACCTTGACCAGCGTAGCCTAATTCATTGGCATATGGAGCTCCGACCATAAGGGTTGAGCTCTTCATATCTGGTTCTTCAGGACGAGCGTACTCGATTACAGGGAATACATCTTCAACGTTTGGATTTTGGCGGATATTCTCAATCTCTGCAGGAGAGACATATGCGGAGAAACCGTTGATCGCTGCGGTGAAACTTTGATCAGCTGGAAGGTCTCCTTCTCCACCTTGTGCAGAAAGAACGATACCATCTGCCTCCAATTGTTCTTTTACTTTGTTTTGTTCAGCCGTTAAGTTTTTCAGTTGAGAATCTACTGCCTCTTTAGGTAAGAACTTAACGCTAGTGCCTTGTGCCTCAGCGGTTTCCACCAGTGAGTCACTTTTCAGTACGATGATGACACGCTGTCTACTCTCAGCAGTGTTACCCGTTTGATCTGCCGTGAGGTAGTCACCTTTGGTCAAGTTATCTCTAACGGTGCGAGGTAACTTGAAGCTTGGACCTTCAAAGTCTGGATCAGCGTTTTGCTCCTCCAGGATTTTGGTCAGCTTTTCAGCATCATACTGCCCTGGTTGGGTTAGTTCTAGAAGTTCTTCTTTCGTAAAGACTTTTTCTGTAGCTTCCGCCGGTAGCTCAGTATTGCGAGCCGCCATAGCGGGCGAGCCAAAGGAAGTCACTACCAGTAGAACTGCCAGTAAACCCGATAAGAATCTTGAAAATCGTTTTGACATACTTTTTTCCTTTCTCCTTATTTGTTATACGCATAAGGTTACACTATATTTCATGAAAAAACAATGAAAAATTTTCAAACTTTCTCCATTTAAATTAGAAAACCGAGCTGTAATACAGCAACTATCAATGTTTTGCATAGAATGTAAAATTTAGCGAAAATCTAAGTATTAAACTGTACATTCTGTAATGTATTTTTATTCATATTTTGGCGAATTCAAAGTTTAAACTTACAAGTTAGCTAATGATATACTAGTTTATGATGCTGGAAATCGTTTCTTTTTGTCTATATTTATTCAAGTGAATTTCGAGCTTGACTGCCAGCCACTCGAAAATGATTAAGAAAAATTAATAATTAAGGAGTTAAACTTCATGGCCCATAAAACGAGTCTTACTGCACAAGACAGAAAAATTGTCATCCAGTTTTTCTATTTTATTGCTGTAGCAACGCTTATATCTTCTGTCTTGTTCGAAAGCCCGTCAACTACCTATGAAGGATTCAAGAGAATCCTTGCAAGCCCCAGCATGCTAAACAGCGATTATTCGCTATCGGTGGTATCAGCGCCACTCTGTTGAATGCAGGAATCAACATGTTTATCATGACCTTTCTCGTACATATATTAAAAGCACCCATGTCTGGTATTTTGATTGCCAGCATGTTCTTTGTTTTTGGCTGTAGCTTTTATGGAACTAACTTTCTGAACTCCACCCCTATTGTCCTGGGCGGTTTTGCCTATGCAAACGTTATGGGCATCAAGCCCGGTCTGCCCATCATTTTCTTTAGCACGGGCGCTTCGGCAATCGTTAGCACGCTTGCCTTAAATGGCTTTTTTAGCCTGCCCGCTGGCATAGTGGCTGGCTCTGTCACCGGATTTTTGATCGGCCTGGTCACACCTGGCGTCGCTGGTGCCCAGGGTGCCTACCACAAAGGCTTTAACCTTTACAATATCGGCTTTGTTGTCGGCCTGCTCTGCATCCTCTTTGTCAACAGCTTTCGCATGATTAGGGTGGTCTTCCAACCGGCGACCACCGGCCTCTATGAGGGAAGCGATACGTTGGCCTCGTGTTTTATCCTGGGGATGGCCCTCTTGCTCACTTTTCTTGGGCTCTTTCTTAATCGGGGAATAAGAGGTTACTGCAACCTTCTAAAGGATACTGGTCAATCCAACAGGGCTTTTTATCAGGACCACTCCCTAGGTCTTGTCTTTTTCAATATGGGCATCATTACCTTTATGGGTTGGGCTTATGTGAAGCTGAATGGTGCTGTTTTTACCGGTCCGATTCACATTGCCCTCTACTTTATGACCGGTTTCGCCGCTCAGGGCAAGCACCCCCTCAACTGCATCCCCGTTATGCTGGGCGCCTTTGTCGCTATCAGCTACCTGCCTGTGCTCCAAGCTCTTCGCAAGAGAATCAACCCTAATCTCTTCAGGGAATTATAGGAAGGAAAAAAAATCCGCCACAGTTGGACTGAACGTCCACTGTGGCGGTTATTTTATAACTCGTTTAATGACTTATCTTTAAGTTGAACTTCCTTGTGGTAATTGTCAGCGCCCACCTGATAGTGGGACACCATGATGACAATCCGGTTCTCATTCATCCACTGATTGATGAGCTTGTGGCAAGTTTCCCGTGAAAGTGCATCCATTTGAGCAAATGGCTCATCTAGGATTAAGATATCCTCCGCTAAAAGGAAGGACCGGATAAAAGCTAACTTCTGCCTTTGGCCGCCAGAGAGTACATCCACCGATTTGCTGAGGCTGTCCCTCAAATCCAATAAGTCCACCAGCGAGTCCGTATCCTTTTTCTTAAGGCCTAGGAGCTTGAAATTATCGAGCATCGTTCGCTGGTAGATGTAAGGGTCTTGGGGCTGGTAAATCAGCTTGCCATCAATTTCGATGTCTCCCGTAATGAAAGGGAATTGACCAATAAAGGACTTCAGTAGAGAGCTCTTTCCCGTTCCATTCTCCCCAGTCAAGAGATAAATGAAGCCCTTCTCGAAAGTAAACTCATCGACGGTCAACAGGTGCAAGCCCCTGATGTTAATTTCCACATCACGCAGTCTTATCATGGCGCACCCCCTTGGAAATTCGCATGGCCAAAAAATTGATGGTCAAGGAAATCAAAACGAGCAGGAGGCCGAGTTGCAGGGCTACCTGGTAGTTTCCCTTGTTGGTTTCCAGCACGATGGCGGAGGTCATTACCCTCGTCTTAAAACGGATGTTGCCGCCGACAATCATGACGGCACCTACCTCGGCTATGGCCCGACCGAAACCGGACAAGCCCGCCGCGACGATGCTGGATGGAATCTCCGTAAGGAGCTGGCGAAACATTTTCGCTTTGGAAAGGCCAAGCCCCGTGGAGGTGAGTATATATCTTTCCCTGATTGGCTCGATGACAGGAAAGATTTGGCTGACAATAATCGGTATGACGATGATCATTTGGGCCAATATGATGGCCATGCTCGTGTAGAGCCACTTCAGGCTACCAAAAATCCCGATGTTAGAAAAGAGCAGGTAGATGACTACTCCGGCAATAACGGGCGGTATGCCTGTGAAAGCTGTAAAAATTGGCTTGAGAAAACGAGTCAACCGATTGTGATAAAAGCCCAAGAGCAGACCGATGGGAAGGGCAATCAGGAGGGAGATGAAAGTGGATGTCGCGCAAACCCGTAAGGTGTAGAGCACGATAGCAATGACTTCATTTGTTGGTGACATGACCCACCCACTTTCCACCTATCTCCCACTTGGCTAAACTCCTCTGCTGAGGTCCCCAACCGTTTAGCCTAAACCGGGCTAAGACCTTACTTCTTATTGTAGACCTACCTATTCACCGATAAAGAATAGAGGTTGGCCATACTCTTCGTTTCCATATTCCTTAATCAGTTCAGCTGCTTCGACGCCAGTGATCCACTCAGCGAAGCGTTCAGCTGTTTCAACATCGGTTCCCTCGACCATGTCAGGGTTAACGACGATAACGGAATAGACATTCTTCAGTGAGTCAGACTCATCGACTAAGACTTCCAAGTTCAAATCGTTTTGGTTTGACAGGAAAGTAGAGAGGTCTGTTAGGGTGTAAGCTTGGTTCTCGCTAGCAAAGGTAAGGGTTGCGCCCATACCATCGCCTAGAGCGTTATACCAGTCTTGTCCTTCGATCTCAGCCATGTCTAGTTCTGCGCCTTCCCAAATCTTTAACTCTTTGGTGTGGGTACCGGACTCATCGCCACGAGAAGCAAAAGGAGATCCGCTCTCTGCGATCGCTTGGAAAGCTTCCTCAGCCGTTTTGCCCTTGATGCCTGCTGGGTCATCGGCTGGACCAACGATAACGAAGTAGTTGTGCATGAAGCTTTGTCTTTCCTTGCCGTAACCTTCTTCAACGAATTCTTTTTCTGCTGCTGGAGAGTGGACGAGGATAACATCAGCGTTCCCTTGGCGACCATCTTCGATGGCGGCGCCAGATCCCTTAGAAACAATCTCCATGTCGATACCCGTTGCTTCCTTTAAAGGATTGCGTAGGTATTCCATTAAACCAGAGTCATTGACGCTGGTTGTTGTTGTCAAGCGAAGGGTAGCCGCTTCTGGTGCCTCTGCTTCTTCACTGCTTTCAGCCGTCTCTTCGGTTTCACTTGATTCTACCGACTCTTCCTGCGATGTTGCTGTTGATTCTTCCGATACCTCTTCCCCGTCATTACTACATGCGGCGAAGACAAGCATGAAGACAGCAGCCAATAGTAATAGTAGACTTTTCTTTTTCATAACTTCTCCTTTGTTTTCAATAGTTGTGTCGTGTGTAACTACTCCTTATTGCTCAACATTTATCTGGCGTACCTTACCGCTCTCATCGGTCGAGTAGCCGCCTAGTAAATGCACTTCCCTCTTAAAGGCATCAGACCCTAAAACTTCCAGTACTTCCTTGATTGCATCTTCCACCAACCAGTCCTGATAGGTAATAAATTCATAGGCCTCATCAGCTAGGTAGATGAAGTCGCAGTCCAATTTGATTGCAGCCGATTCCACGCCAATACCGAAGTCAACATCGCCACTTTTCACAGCGAGGGCAACAGCAAGGTGGGTGGTTGCCTCATTATCGTAACCTTCAAAGTCTTCAACTGACAGGTTTTCTTGCCCAATCAGGTAATCGAAGAGGACCCTTGTCCCCGCCCCTCGTTGCCGGTTAATCATCCGTTTGCCTGGCAAGTCTTGCAAGCCTTGGATGTTCTGAGGGTTTCCCTTAGGCACGATGATGCCCTGCCTGCGACCAACGACGTTGATGGCGACCATCTTGTCCTTCTTGAAAAAGAGCCTGACCGCTTGGTCGTTATAGGTCCCGTCCTCACCTAAGAGGTGGGAAGGCGCTAAGTGACACTCTTTGGTCGCTAAACTCTTCAAGCCCGATAGGGAACCCACATGGGAAGATACTAAAGAGCTTTTTGCCCCCTTTTCCGCCAGGAGATTATCGATGACATCGACCACTAAGTCGTGCGACCCAATGATGACCAGACGATTTTCCAGAACGGACTGGCTGATCGGTTCATGAAGGCGAATCTCCACCAAACTTCCCTTGGTGTAACCTTCCGTATTTTGGGGCACAATCAGGTAACCATCACTCAGGGCAAGGGACATCGAAGCGCCTGCTCCCCGGTCCATAGGTGTAGCGGAATAGCTATCCCCAATCTTGCCCACCTTAACTCGGACATACTCCTGGTACTTCAAGCTGGATACCACATTCTTGGTCAGCTTAGCTTGGAGAGTGGCCTGCTCTGGTTCAGGCAGGTGGGCCCTCTTGCGCAGAAGTGGAGATAGAATCTCTCCAAAGATAATATGACCCGAAACGGGAAAACCAGGTAAGCCCACGAAGGGCTTGCCATTAATCTTAGCGAGGATGGCAGGCTTGCCAGGCTTGATGGAAATGCCGTGGACATAAACTTGCCCCAGCTCTTCCGCTATACTTGCGGTATAGTCGTCTCGACCAGCGCTAGAACCTGCAATCATGCAGACCATATCGTAGTCGTCCATTGCCTCCTTAACCACATGGAAGAGGGCCTCCCGTTCGTCCTTGACGACGGGAAGGACGTCCGCTTGGGCGCCGGCTTCTTGGGCCATCCCTTTAAACATCGCCGAATTGGACTCAATAATGTCTCCTAGGGTCAAATCTTCCTGACCAGATACGATTTCGTCTCCTGTTGGTATGATAGCCAACCTGGGCTGTTTGTAAACTTCAACCTGGTCTAGGCCTGCCGCCAAGAGGACACTCAGGTCGATAGGCTTGAGCTGGTGGAGCTGGGGAAAGATCAAATCTCGCTCGATGATATCCTCTCCCATGGGCCGGATGTTCTCCCAGGGGTGGACCGCCTTGTTGATAGTGTAACCGCCATCCACAGGCGTCAACTCTTCCACCATGATGACCGCGTTGTAAGGCTCAACGATCGGGTCCCCCGTATCACACAGGCGGAAGTCCTCTTCGGAAAGGAAGAGTGGCTCACTTTCCCTTGCCTTCTGGGTCTTCTTACTTTCCACCATGATGCCGTCCATCGCCGAGCTATGGTATAGAGGCGAGCTGACCCTGGCATAGACCGCATTGGCGGTAACTCTGCCAAGAGCTTCCCGAACTAATATAGTCTCCGTTTTCTTTTCCGTCAAGTAGTCGCCAAGCTCCTCAAAGTAAGTCTTCTTTGCCTCGTCCAAACTTCTTGTCTGCAAATATACTTTTCTCATAATCATCGATCAAATGGTAAATAGGTAAACATCTACGATTTGATCCTTATTCACCCCCTCGTGTTCTGCTGGAATAATGAAATAACCGTTAGCCTTAGCTAAGGTGGACAGGTTGCCTGATGCGCCAAAGATGGGCTTACAGACCCAACCCTCTTGCGTTTTCTGTGCCCGAACAAACTGAATCTTGCTGCGACCTAAGGTCGCAGAGACATTTTGGTCGATTCGGCAAGGGATCGCGACCAGATCTTCCATCCCATAAAACTGGTGAAAGGCCTCCACGAATATCGATTGGAAGACGGCCATAGCGCTGACCGGGTGTCCCGGTAAACCCACAACCATCTTGCGGTCGTCGGTAGCGAAGCTAGTTGGTTTACCCGGTTTAATGGATATGCCCTGGAAATGCAAGCCGGGGTCTAAGTCCTCCTCCAGGATGCTAGGCACATAGTCCTTTTCGCCCTTGGAGCTCGACCCGCTGATAACAATCAGGTCCACATCCTTCTTGGTTAACTCATAAGTCAAAAGGTCTCTTTGGTCAGCCACATGCTTGCGTTCGACAACCTCACAGCCCAGCTTCTCCAGCATTGCCTTGATGGAGTAGCTATTGACATCCCTTGCTTTGGCAAGGGGCAGGGCCTCATGGGGAGGCACGATCTCGTCACCAGTAGATATGGTCCGAGCGGTAAGCTTCCTATAGACCTCCACTTCCACAATACCCAGGCTCATGCAAGAAGCGATGACCTGGGGGGTAACCCGCGTCCCCTTACTGAAATAGAGGAAGCCCTTCTTTGTGTCTTCTCCAACCTCCACCACATTCTCTAAAGTAGATATTGCCTGGTAGATGCCCACTAAGTTTTCGCTAATCTCCTCCGTGTACTCGACGGGAACTACCCCATCGGCACCTTCTGGCAGCATGCCACCCGTTGAAATTGCGCTAGTTTGGGAGGCATTAATCGCTAAGCTAGGCACTTGACCCATAGGGATCTTTTCCACCAGCTCCAAAACAGATGGAATTGCCTCGGTGGCGCCTCCTGTGGCTTTGCTGTTTACGGCGTAGCCATCCATCGTACTCCTTCGAAAGGCCGGCACGTCTTCAGGCGCAACAATATCTTGGGCAAGGATGCGGCCCAAGGCATCTTCCGTCGCCAACCGCTCTCTTTTATCTAAGCCCAAGTCACCCATACTAGAGACAATCTTCTCGATTGCCTCCTTCACTGAATAAACGGTAAATAACTTCAATCCTCTTCCTACTCTTTCTCGATGCTATCGCCTAGGCAGACCTGTCCACCTTGAATAATGCGCGCAAAAACCCCCTCTAAGGGGATAATACATTTGCCCGTCATATTCTTAATTCGGCAGTGGGGGTGGCAGGTCCTACCGATTTCGGTAATCTCCAGGAGGGTCCCGCCTACACGGATTCTATCCCCCAGCTTAAGCTCCTGGAGGAGGATACCCTCTGTGCGGATATTCTCCCCCAAACGGCCCTCAAAAACTGGCGAATCATGAGGCAAATCCTTCATCGCTTCGCTAGGAATTAAAGAGACCTGTCTGGGCCCACCCATTGATCTTTCGTCGCCAACGATGCCTTGACCTTCCTCGAGGACCATGCAGTCAACCTGCTCTCTCTTTTTTCTCTTCTCCACCGAGCGAAATAAGGCAATCACTTTAGCCATCCGCCTGACTCCTTATTCTATTATACGCCTAAACTAGTCAAGATTCCTGTGGTAGTCACCAGACTTACCACCAGATTTTTCCATCAGCATGACCTCTTCGATGACCATACTCTTGTCCATCGACTTGCACATATCGTAAACGGTTAAGAGACCCACAGAGCAAGCCGTCAACGCCTCCATCTCCACGCCCGTCTTCCCCTCACAGATAACTTCCACCTCGCAGTAAAGGAGGGTCCCGGAAAAGGTAAAGTCCACATGGATTCCGTTCAATAAGATGGGGTGGGCCATGGGTATTAAATCCGCCGTCTTCTTGGCGCCCTGAATGGCGGCCACTTGGGCGATGGCAAGGACGTCCCCCTTCTTGATCTTCATGTCTTTGATAGCATCCACCGTCTCTTGTTTCAAGCGGATTGCTCCTCGCGCAACCGCCTTGCGGCTAGTCACATTCTTATCAGAAATGTTGACCATCTGCCCTCTCTTATTCTCATCCAAATGCGTAAACATCTATCCTCCAATATTATTCATCGATAGCTCTGAAATCTGATTCTCGTCTAAATGGTGGCGTTCTGGCTTTACGCGCAATGCCTCCTCTATGCCAGGAAGGATACTTTTTCCCTCCCGTAGCGGCGTCTTCAAATCGATAAACTGATTGCTATGCAAGCATGGCTTTATCATGCCATCAGCGGTTAAGCGCAGGCGGTTGCAGTCCCCACAGAAGTGGTGGGACAGGGGCTGGATGAACCCTACCCTACCGTAAGCCCCCTCCAAGATGTAGTGCTGGGCGGGACTGCTGGGGTCATCATTGTCAAGCTTTTTCAAGTCGACCTGACCGATAATCTCATCCAGGGACATGAAGTGGTCCCTGGTATAGGCAGCCGTTGCCCCGATGGGCATAGCTTCAATAAAGCGGACGTCGATTGGGTACTTCTTGGTCAGGTTCATGAGGTCAACCACCTCATCGTCATTGATGCCCCGCAAGAGCACGGTATTGATTTTCACGCCTAGGCCTGCATCTAAAGCTGCATGGAAACCAGCCAGGGCATCGTCAAGATTGCCGCCTGTCAGCTGGGCAAATTTGTCGGCCTTGAGGGTGTCCAAGGAGATATTTACCCGCTTCAGACCGTCGCGCTTCAGCTGCTTAGCCTTATCCTTCAGCTGGGAAGCATTTGTAGTCATCGCCAAATCCTTGATTGCCTTCAGGCGCCCCAGAGACCGAATAAAGTGTTCGATGCCAGCCCGAATCAAGGGCTCTCCGCCAGTTATCCTCACTTTCTCAACGCCTAGCTCAACGAAGTGGTGGATGACATAGTAGAGTTCCTCCAGCGTCAGGATATCCTTGCAAGGCTTTTGGTCAACCCCTTCGGGGGGCATACAATAGTGGCACCTATAGTTGCACAGGTCGGTTACAGAGACCCGGAGGTATCGAATTTGTCGTTGAAATTGGTCTTTCATCTTTATCTCAATTCTAATTTTCCTTCTATAGAATAAAAGGAATTTCTTTCTCTTCTTCAATCCAATATACCGCATTAAGGGTGAATTTATCCGATTTTTCCTTTTTACTTTATACATATCTTAAAATGCTCTATTCGGTGGCAACAAAATAGTGCAAAAGTTATGCAAAGGCAAGTGCTTTTACTCCGCTACGCAAAAGTCAACTATACTTATTTTACTTAGCTAACGAAGTTTGAGGCTTGTCTTTAATTTAAAACTATTATGAAATCGTTGTCAACTAAAT
>CAYFUF010000028.1:0-16635 GCA_964346245.1 uncultured Peptoniphilaceae bacterium
TTGGAATGATCCTCATGCTTCTTCTTTAAGCTGATTCTGCGATAAAAGCATTACCTACCGCCTTATCTTCTTGATTTTTAGCCTTCCTCAACAATAGACTATGCTTCCTTCGCTGAGTCGAATAGTACTTTAGTGACAAGTGAATGGAAAGATTAGGGCCACTCAATGAGCCGCAATTATAGAATGACAATAAAAAAAGAATGGCTGAATGTCAGCCATTCCCTCTATATTAATCGGAGTGACAGGATTTGAACCTGCGACCCCTTGTCCCCCAGACAAGTGCGCTACCGAACTGCGCCACACCCCGCCGCGAACATGTAGGTATTCTTAACGTAAAAAGAAGTATATCACATTTTTTAAGGATTGGCAGAAATATTGATTGACACATCGTGAATATCTTGCTAGATTATACATGTTGGTATAAATAACAACATTATTTATGAAGAAAGGAGTCATGGCAATGAGCATCCAAATGAATTTGAGGACGAGCAAACAACAGTATAGCTGATCAAAAATTGCCAATTAATGATTCTTTCATTCTTGGGGCAAGTGCCCTTTTTTTTGTGCCTTTTTTGATCTATTGGATGACGCTAATTTAGTGAAGATTGAGAAAGGGATTTATGTTCTATTCATTGCGTTATGTTTGGCCTTTTGTGGTCAATCAAAGGAAGCGGTATGTGTTGGGCTTTTTGATGGCCCTCATTGAGAACGTGCTGAAAGCCGTTCCTACTTTTTTCATCGGCCGCATTATCGATCAATTAATTAAAAATCAACTGACTATGGAGGAAATCCTCCTCTATTTCGCCATTGTGGTCTGCAGTATCATTGGCGCTTATTTTGCTGCCTTTTATTGGACGGTGGCAATTTACGGGAGCCGGCCTCTTGCTCAGAAGTATTTTCAAGATCGGATTATCAACTACAGCATCCGCAGAAGGCAGCGCTACTATGAGAAGTTCACGTCGGGGGACTTGATGTCTCGGTCGACGATGGATGTGGACTACCTGACGGACCTCTTGTCTTGGGGAATGAGCATTATCATCTACTCCGGGACAATGATTGTGGTCTACTTTATCCTGATGATTAGAATTGGTGGCATGGCCTACTCGATTCTGTCTATATCGCCCTTTTCCCTCCTCCTGATCCTGTCCCACTTTAGGGAAAAGGAATCGGAGAAAAGGTGGCAGAGACGGCAGAAGGCCTTTTCCATCATGAACGATAAGGTTCTTGAGGGCGTGGAAGGTGTACAAAACATCAGGGTATACGCCCAAGAGGAAGCTTTTGAGCGAGAGTTCCAGGCATCGACGGCGAACTTTACGGTGATGTCCAATAGCATCTCCCGCTTAGCCTACACCTATGGGATGACCACGACCATCGCTGAAGTCCTCGTCTTTGCGGTGACCATATATCTTGGCAGCCAAAGGGTGTCAGCGGGGCTGATGAGTATAGGTGCCTTGGTGACCTTCCAACTCTATGTATCCAACCTTGCCTTCCCTATTACCAATATGGGGCAAAATCTCAACATCCTCCAAAATGCTAATGTGAGCGCTAAGAGGATTAACGAGATTATGACACAAACGGACGGGATGGAGGATGCTAAGGCGACTATCGATGAGGTGGATAAGGTCCACATAGCAGACTACAGCTTCTCTTATCCCTCCAGTGAGGAGGCCAACTTAGACGAAATCAGCCTGGATATTCCTAAAGGAGCGATGGTCGGTGTCGTCGGCAAGACCGGTGCGGGCAAGACGACCTTCCTGCGCCAATTCCTCCGCCAGTATCCTGCAGGATCTGGTGTGTTTGAGATTAATGGACTTCCTCTAGCGGACATCGCGCCGGATGGGCTGAGTCAACCGATGGGCTATGTTGCCCAAAGCCACTCCTTCTATTCGGGCACTGTGCGAGAAAACGTGGCTTTCTCCGTGGATGAGGCGAGCGATGAAGAAATTATCGCCGCATTGGAGCTAGCCAACTTCCCCTTGGAGAAGGAGGGGATGCCCCAAGGGCTGGACACGCTCATTGGGGAAAAGGGTGTGACTTTATCTGGCGGGCAGAGGCAGCGCCTGTCGATTGCCCGAGCTTTCATCAAGAATCCGGATTTCCTGATTTTAGATGACAGCCTTTCCGCGGTGGATGCCATCACCGAAAAACAGATTCTAGCGAACATCTTCCGCACCCGCCGAGCTAAAACCACCCTGATCTCCTCTCACCGCCTATCTGCTGTGGAGCAGGCTGATTTTACCCTTGTCTTTGATGAGGGCAAGATTACTGAGCGAGGTAACCATGAGGAGCTGATGGAGCTGGGTGGCTGGTACGCGAGCCAGTTCATTCACCAGTTCCAAGAAAATGAGAAAAAGGTTCCCAGCCGGAAAGGAACGATTAATGCCAACGATTAAACGCCTATTCAGCTACATCCGTTACTATTGGCGGGTCTTTTTAGTCGCCAATATCATTCTCATTATCTCTGTTGCCCTCAACATGATCTTGCCAAGAATAGGGCAGCACATCATTGACGACATCCTCTTGCCCGTGGAGGGGACGGGCCTTATCCCCTGGTCCTTAATCAAGCAGGCCTTAATTATCTATGTAGCGGTTGGTGTCAGCGCATCTGTGCTCAACTATGTGGCTTCCTACCTAATGGTTAAAAGCTCCAACCGCTTTACTCAGCAGCTTAGGGATGATGTATACGGTCATATCCACCGCATGCCCATCCAGTTTTTCGACACGGTGCCTGCTGGCACCATCGTCTCCCGCATTACAAACGATACGGAGACCATCCGCCAGAACTTCTACATCCATGTCTTCTCCGATGCCCTGGTAGCTTTTGCTCAAATCGTCGGTATCTTTATTGCTGTTGCGACCATCCGCTGGGAGATTGCCCTCGTCCTGATCTTCCTCGTCCCCGGGGTCTACTACTTCCAAAAGATTTACACCAAGCAAGCCTCAGGTTACATGGAGGAGATGCGGGAGCTGCACGGGCAAATCAATGGTCGAATCAACGAGATCACGAAAAACGTGCAGATGACCCAAAGCTATGGAAGAGAACAGGCCGTCGCGGAGCGCTTCGAACAGCTGACCGAGGACCAATGGACCGTCACCAGAAAGTTCACCCGCTTCGATTGGGCAATGTTCAACATTCCCGAGAAGACCATCCAAATCCTAATGATCTCGGGTGTCGTCTGGTTAGTCTACGCCCACTTGCAACTTAACCTGCCTATCACACCGGGCGAACTCTACGCCCTGATCAACTACATCGGCAGCCTATACGGCCCCATTAACATAATCTTGGATGTGCTGGCACAAATTGTCCGGTCCATCGTATCCGCTAAGCGGGTCTTCGAAATACTGGACAAGCCCATGGATGAGGATGGAGACATCGAGCTTGGTGAGGTGGATGGGGACATTTCCCTCCACAACGTCTTCTTCCAGTACCTGGTTGACCAACCTGTTCTAAAGGGCGTCGACTTTGAGGCGAAGAGGGGTCAAACGATTGCGATTGTTGGACCCACCGGTTCGGGCAAGAGCTCCATGCTCAACCTCCTCTTCCGCTTCTATGACCCTCAGGAAGGTAGCGTCCTCCTTGATGGAATGGATATCCGCCAGATCAAAAGGAAGTCACTCAGAGAGCAGATGGGCATCGTCCTGCAAGAGCCTTTCCTCTTCGAGGGCAGCGTATACTCCAACATCAGCCTCAATAATGAGGCAATCAGCAGGGAAGCGGCGGAGGATGCCCTCCTCAAGGTGGGTGGAGGTGCTTTCTTCGGGCATGGCCACCAAGGCTTGGATGAAAAGATCACCGAACGGGGCAAGAACCTGTCCAATGGGCAGCGGCAGCTGATTTCCTTTGCCAGGGCCCTCGCCTACCAGCCCAAAATCCTGATTCTGGACGAGGCGACTGCCTCGATCGACACGGAAACGGAGCAGGTTATTCAACAGGCGATGGATGTGGTTAAGCAGGGTCGCACCACCATCATCATTGCCCACCGCCTGTCTACGATAAGGGATGCGGATGCCATCTATGTGCTGAAGGCCGGTAAGGTGGTGGAAAAGGGCCGCCACGAGGACCTCCTCCGCTTAGATGGGGAGTATGCGGCTATGGTCCACCTGCAGAATGCCCTGTAAGCGCCTTCATTGACCTTTGCCTGCCCAAGGACTATAATTAAAGTAATTCAATATCAACTAGGGGTGCTACGGCTGAGAGGATACGTTCCAACCCTTAACCTGATCTATGTAATGATAGCGGAGGGAAGTGATAAGCTGACAACAAACGCCACTGCTAGCAGTGGCGTTCTTTTTATCTCTTCTTCATGCGATATTGAAAACTATGAAGGAGGAAATTATGGTTCAAGAAACAAACAGAAGACCAAGTGTGTCTTCAGCTCAACGGTTAGCAGAAGCGGGCTTAGTGATTGCCCTTGCTAAAATACTAGATTTTATCGTCCTATTCCGGATGCCTATGGGTGGATCGGTGACTTTAGCTGCTATGGCCCCCCTATTCATCTTCGCGATTCGCTGGGGTTGGAAATGGGGCATCCTGGTTGGCGGCGCCTACGGCCTGGTGAACGTCCTACTGGGTGGCTATGTGGTTCATCCCCTGCAGATGGTTTTCGACTATCCCCTAGCGTTCGCCATGTGCGGTCTCGCCGGCCTTCCGGTCAACAGGGGTAAAACTGACTTCATCAGCTACCTGCCTGCAATGATCTTCGCCACCTTTATGCGCTTTATCTTCCATGTCCTGTCTGGCATGATCTTCTACTCATCCATCGACTTCACCGAACAAGGCGCCAGCCTGCTCGCTGCCCTATCCTGGGACAACCTATCTGGCGGCATCGGCTACAGCATCGGTTACAACGGCACCTTCCTCTTGCCAGACCTCATCATCTGCTTGGTCATCATCGGCTTGTTGTGGAAGCCTCTTCACCGCCTGCTGCGCCCTCAGTTTTTGACGTATCGAATTAAATAGGTGTCTTAAGACCGGGCTGGTGCCTGGTCTTTTTTATTGGATTATGCGTTTGGTTTCACTTGCTGACTTGTGGCGGGGGGCATGGCAACCATCTGTTCTATCCCGAAAATCTCACCAAGAGACTTCCCAAATACAATTTTTTCCACTATCCTAGTAAGGTTCTACGAATTTGGGTAAAAATAGATGTACTTTTCTTAGCTACCGAAACAAAGAAAGTTAGGTGGAAGGAAGATTTCTGCCGAGTTTGTGGATAGGCTGGGCTGCGAGAAGCGAGCCCCGCTTGATAAAGGAAGGAAGAACATGACTAAACTATTAGATACGATTGGAAAGACGCCACTAATTCAGCTGCAAAAGATTGGTGGGGGAAGAATATTTGCTAAGCTGGAAAAAGCGAATCCGGCGGGTAGTGTCAAGGACCGCCCTGCCTACTATATGATTAAGGGAGCAATCGAGCGGGGTGACCTCAAGCCTGGCATGAAGATTGTGGAGCCAACATCGGGCAATACGGGCATTGCTTTGGCGATGATCGGTAAACAACTGGGCTACCCTGTTGTGTTGACCATGCCTTCGTCAATGAGCGTGGAGCGCCGTGCCCTGATGAAGTCCTTTGGGGCTGAGCTGATCCTCACCGAGGAGAATGCCCTGCAAGGGGCGGTGGACAAGGCGGTTGAGCTAGCCAAACAGGACGGCTACTACATGCCTGACCAGTTCTCCAATCCGGATAATGTCCGTGCCCATGAGGAGACGACAGGACCAGAGATTCTGAGCGCCCTTGATGACATCGCGGTCTTCGTGGCTGGTGTCGGTACGGGTGGTACGGTTTCGGGTGTGGGCCATGTCCTCAAAAAGCACAACCCCGACATCAAAATCTTTGCGATCGAGCCAAAAGAGTCCCCCATGCTGTCCCAAGGACAGGCTGCTCCCCACAAGATTCAGGGCATCGGCGGCAACTTCGTGCCCAAGAATTTCGACCGCAATATAGTGGATGAAATCATTGGAGTGTCGACGGAGGAGGCCTATGGGATGGCCCAAAAACTATCCATGGAGGAAGGCCTGACTGTTGGTCCTTCTGCTGGGGCTAACATCGTTGGCGCCCTCCGCCTGTCTGAGAAGTTTGACGGCAACATCGTCACTGTACTGCCCGACCTAGCCG
The DNA here is from genome assembly GCA_964346245.1 of uncultured Peptoniphilaceae bacterium. Taxonomy (GTDB): domain Bacteria; phylum Bacillota; class Clostridia; order Tissierellales; family Peptoniphilaceae; genus CAYFUF01. The sequence goes on from CAYFUF010000028.1 coordinate 6,114, forward strand.
AGCGTTACATGTCGACCGCGCTGTTTGACCATGAGTAATCGCGCATATTGGCGGGCACTGGGTGAGTATATCATGAAGATGGACCCCGCCTGCAAAACGATGTGGGAGGCAATGCACCTCTATCCCATGATGAGAGCACTCAAGAGTCACGCTCGTGCCCACAAGCTCTACAAAAAGGGACACACGACTTTAGCTAGGTGGATCTCTCATCGGGCAAGGAAGAAGACGGGCATCGAGATTCATCCCGGCGCGACCATTGGCAAGTTCCTCTTCATTGACCACGGTATGGGGGTTGTCATCGGCGAGACCGCGGTTATTGGCGACTACTGCACGATCTACCATGGTGTTACCCTGGGCGGCACAGGCAAGGATGAAGGTTTCCGCCACCCCCACCTGGGCAACAACGTCCTCATTGGGGCAGGCGCTAAGATTCTGGGTCCTATCCACATCGGTGATAATGTGAAGATTGGTGCGGGGGCAATCGTCATCCATGACCTGCCTGCTGACTCTACCGCTGTCGGCCACCCTGGCCGCGTCATCACCAAAGAGGAGAAGGAAGCGAAGAAAAAAACAAAAGAAGCGGCTCAAGCTGCGGAAAAGGTGACGCCCACTGAAGAAGAGCCAGCCAAAGAAACCGTTACTGTTAAATAAGTATTAATAAATGATTAATTGTTAGAGAATTGCCCTAGTCCTACATATGGACTAGGGTTTTTTGTTTTAGAATTGATTCGCACTCGAATCCAGCCAAGGATTCATATACATTATAGGAGGAACAAAAATAAAAAGAATAATGAAATTGCTGGGTCTCGTCTTGGCACTTTCCTTAGTTCTCACTGCATGCAGCAACACGGATGGGGAGTCATCCGAAGAGAGCACTGTTGACAGTTCAGGGAGCGTGGAAGTGACCGATGAAGAGAGCTTAAGCGAAGAAGAAAGCACAAGTGGCGCCCAAGAGGGAAGTGCTACCGCCAAGGGTTTTAACGGCGACTTGACCGTCACCGTAAAGCTGGAAGACGGCAAGTTGGTGGAAACACCCAAATCTCTGGTGGCGAATACGCTGCCCCAGGCAATGAGCTACAAAAAGAGGAAGGCATTGAGGATAGCCCTGAGCTATTTGCCAAAGATTTGGAAGTGGCTGGCGGAGCACTTTGGTGTTGACACTGAACAGCTGATGGACACCATCACAACCTTCAATGCCAATTCCAAGAACAACGAGGATCCTGGCTTTAACCTCCGCATGCTGGGATGGACCATTGAACAAGGCCCCTTCTACATGCTCAAAGCAGGGCCAGCTGTCCACCACACGATGGGTGGTTTGAAAATCAATACGGATGCCCAAGTGCTCGATACTGACGGCAATCCTATCGAAGGCCTCTATGCCGCTGGTGAAGTTACTGGTGGAATCCACGGCAACAACCGCCTTGGTTCTGCTGCCATCGCTGATATCACCGTCTTTGGCCGTATCGCTGGCGAAAACGCAGCTAACTACTCCTTGGATAAATAGGTCAAGCAGTAGCCTAACCTGAACGTCACAGGAAAACAGCTGAACATGCAGCTGAAAAACATATACAAAAAAAGCAGGTAGCCAAGCGTCAGCTTAGCTACCTGTTCTTTTCGTATTCATGAGTTGGTCTACCGTCCGTTAACGTTTAGGGTGGAAAGTTTCTTTCCTCCTAATCCTCGTCTCTGAACTTTGCGCACATGGAGTTTAGGACGCGGACAAACACCTCGATGTCCTTTGGGTCGATATCTTCGACACAAGTGTCCTTAAAATCCTCGGCAACCTGGCTATAAACCTTATTCTTCTCTTCACCTAACTCCGTCAAACGGAGGAATTTCTGTCTCTTGTCTTCCGTGCTGACTTCCCGCTTAATCAAACCTTCATTTTCCAGGCGATTCAAAATGCCCGCTATCGTTGATTCCTTAGTCCCAACCAAATCCGCCAACTCTTTCTGATTGATCTGATCATGCAGGCTGATGTAATACATCGCGATCCATTGGGACCGGGTAATACCATGAGCTAACAGCTTCCGGTTAAACACATCGGCAAGCTCTTTTGCGACCTTATTGGTGAGAAAAGCGATACAATCGTCTAGTCTCAAAGATAACACCCCCTCTTCTATATAAAAATTCAATGGATAACATATTATAGCACTAAACAATAGTAATGATTATTAAATCTGTCTTTAATTTATCACGCCTCAAATGGCTCAAAAACTACCGACTCGCTAAGTCCTCGGAGCTTCGCTCCTGCGGATTCCGCTCATCGGTGGTTTTTGATACCGTTAGGTGTGGGCTGGAAACTACTTCGGTATGAGGTCTTGGGTTGGAGGGGGCGTGGGAATTATGGAAATATGGGTTGCGGAATGCTAAGGTCAAAAACAGCTCCAGCGTACTTGAGGATTCTCGATTTTGAAAATGCTAAGGTCAAAAATGGCTTCGGTGTACTTGACGAATTCTCATTTGAAAAAGGGGCTTATGTCGAACAACTCTCTTGTTCTGACACAGCCCCAAATGAAAACTTAGTCGCTAAGGTAAAGCCTAGTCGATAACCACACCGGCCAACTTCATGGGCACACCATTCTGAATGCTGTCTCCAACTGGGCAGTGGTCCTCAATAAACTTAGCAAAGCGCTCTAGCTCTTCCTTGCTGTTATCCGCCTTGAAGTGCATCGTGTAGCGGATCTCTTGGAAGCCGTTGCGCACATCAGCCTTGCCCATAAAACCGTCTGGGTCTAAGTCACCCTCCAGTTCCACAGAAAACTCCTGCAACTTGATTCCCTGAGAATCGCAAAAAGCGTAGGCAACAATTGTCTGACAAGCAGATAGGGCGCAGAGCAAGCCCTCAACTGGATTCATCGACTTGTCCGTTCCGCCTAACTCGACCGGCTCATCGAAAAGGAAGGTAAAATTCCTAGAGGTCGTCTCCACTTGGAGACCTTCTGGCAACTTCTTTGCGGATGCGGTGAACTTTTCTAACATGTCTATCTCCTTTTCCCATATGTAAGTGCTACAGTCCAACTGAATAGCCTGCTAATAATTAGCTTGCTAAGTATATTATAGTCTCCTGTTTCAAGTTTATCAAGGTCTTTTATTAAATCTTGTCTTCAAGGCTCTGCTTGCTAGTTATGACCCCTTCCAGCATGCTGGGAAGGAAGAGTTTTGCACAAAAATAACACCAGAGACGGCTAAATCTCTGGTGTTTACTCTTCTTACAACAGCTTATACCACTAGCTCACGCCCTCCAGGCACCTGGTCGATTGTCCTGACAACATAAGAGCAGTAGGGCTTCATCCTGTAATTATTCGCTTTGGCATAGGCAACAGCGGCTTCCAAGAGTTTCATTGCGATACCTTGGCCGCGAAGTGAGGGATCAACGAAAGTGTGGGTCATCTCCATCACACCATCCGTAAGCCTCCAGTTAATTACGCCTAAATCTTTGCCATCTTTATTGTAATAGTAGCCATCTTTTCTTAATTCAAAGTCCATACTATTCTCCCTTCTTTTTGCTATAGGAAATAGTTACCCTAAAATGAGCACTTACCCTAAGCCTCCTGATAATACTGGGCCTGGGCTTCATAGAGGGAGTGGTAAAGATCGTTTTGATTAACCAGTTTGTGATGAGGGCCATCCCCTGTGATTCGCCTATCTTCCAGAACCAAGATGCGGTCGCAGAAGCGGCTAGCGCTCATGCGGTGGGAGATGAAGATAGCGGTCTTGCCGCGGATCAGGTCGGCGAAGTGGCTGTATACCTCGGCCTCAGCTAAGGGGTCAAGGGCGGCGGTGGGCTCATCGAGGATGGCAAGGGAGGAATCGTCATAGATTGCCCGAGCGATTGCCAACTTCTGCCTTTGACCGCCGGAGAATTCTGTGGCATCCTCGTTGACCGTCTTATCTAGGTAGGTATCCAGGCCGTTAGGCAGCCTAGTGACCTTGTCTTTCATATCCACTTGGTCAAGCACCTCGTCCAGCCGCTGATTGGGAGCGGGCTTTCCTTTTTGGATAATTCCCGTCAGATTTTCCCTGATGGTAAAGGGAAAGAGCTTGAAGTCCTGGAAGACGCAGGCAAGCTCCTCCAGGTAGTCCTCGTAGGCGAAGTTTCGGATATCCTCGCCATTCCACAGGATTCTTCCCTTATCCACATCGAAGAGGCGGCAGATCAGCTTGACGATGGTTGACTTGCCGGCGTTGTTGCGGCCGACTATGGCGACCGACTCGCCCTCTTTGATGGTAAAGGAAACATCCTCCAGTATCCACTTTTCCGTCTTGGGATAGCGGAAAAAGACATTCTCGAAGCTTAAGCTATGCAGTTTGCCCGGCTTCCTTTCCAAACTGTCGGCAGGTATGCTTTCATCCATCTCTTCCAGGTCAAGAAAGTCGAAGAGGGGAGCGATGACAGGCGCCCGCAACAAGATATCGGAAACGCTGACACTTAACTGGCGCAAGGCCTGGGTGTAGCTCTCGTTGGCTCCGATAATCATGGTGAAGTTAGCGAGGGAAAGGGGACTTCTGCCAAAGAGGCCCAGGACCCTCAGCCCAGCGTAGGCGTAAAGGAAGAAGCGGGACAGGACGGTGAAGATAAGCGCAAAAGACTTGCCCGAAGCGAGCTTGCGCCTGACCGTGGATAGCTCGACTTCCACCTCTTTATTCGCTTGGTCAACGCGGTCAATGAGCAGGTCATTGATGGGATAAAGGCGGAGCTCTTTTTGCAGAGGTTCATCAAGGAGCTTGTTGAGGAAGTAGTTGAAGCGGCGGTTGATCGGAATTAGCCTCTTTTGGAAGTCGACCATAGCCGCTGCGATGCGCCGTTCAAAGAAGTAACCGCAGAGGGTTAAGCCGCTTATGATAACGAAAAGGATGGGGCTAAAACTAAGTAGGATAACCACCACACCGACGATGGTCAGAAGGGAGGTGAGCATCGACTGTCCTATCGAAATGATCTCGTAGATGTATCCATAGATGAAGGGCACCTTGGCGCTTTCCTTAAGCTCTAAGGTCTCAGGGTCTTCCAAGAGGGAATACTTGACCCGCATAATTTTCTTCGATAGGTGAAGGTTAGCCTGCGAATTGAATTGGGTCATCTCATGGTTATTCCTCTGATCCACCTGGTCCTTGCTGTAGATAAGAATTAGCTTGATTATACCGAAGATGCCCACAAAGAGGACCATGTCCTGCCAGGACCAACCAGCGTTGATACCGTCGAGGACAAATTTGGCCAAAAAAACCGTAATGAGCGTATCGGCTGTAAAGAGGACTGCCTGAAGGATGTTCCAAAAGAAGAGGCTGGGCCGGATTGTCCAAGCGAGACGATAAAGTCTGCCTAGTGTTTTCAGGATATTAAGCTTGCTTTTCATCATGGCCCTCCTTCCGATAATAGCTGGCTTGGGTAGTGTACAGTTTTTGGTAGAGACCGTCTTCTTGCAAGAGGTCTTCGTGGCTGCCCACCTGGCTAATCTTCCCCCCATCCAAGAGGGCAATTTTATCACAGAAGCGGGTGGATGCTAGGCGGTGGGAAATGAAGATACCTGTCTTGCCGCCCATAATCTGGGCGAAGTCTTGGTAGATTGCCTGCTCGGCTAGGGCGTCCAAAGCGGAAGTTGGCTCATCCAGGATGAGGACTTTGGCGTTTTCTCGGTACATGGCCCTCGCTATGGATAGCTTCTGGTTCTCGCCACCAGAAAGGACTAGGCCGTCATCTTCCAGGACCCTCAGCATGGTGGAATCTATCCCCTTCTCAAAGCTTTCAATCTTGTCGTAGAGGCCGACCTGCTTGAGGACTTCTACAACCCTTTCTTCATCGATGTGCTCACTTGCGGCCGCCACATTCTCTTTGACGGTTAGGGCAAGGGGCTCAAAGTCTTGGAGGACAACGGCAACATAATCCTGTAAAGCCTCTTTGGAGAAGGATTGCAGGTCGTATCCACCGATTGTTATCTTTCCTCTTTCGGGAGTATAGAGGCCGCAGAGGAGGTTGCTAAGCGTGGTCTTGCCTGCTCCGTTGACCCCGACTAGAGCCAAGGTCTCCCCCTCCTTGATAGTCAGATTAACGCCCTCCAAAACCCAGTCTTCGCTTCCTGGATAGCGAAACCACACGTCCTCGAAGACAATGTCCGCCGGTTCTTGGAAGCTAGCGGGAAAGTCCTGCCCACCCTCCACATAGAGATCAGCATCCAGAAAATCATATAAATAATCTAGGCTGATGGATTGCTCGTAAACAAAGGCAATCATCTGGGATACCTGGAACATCTCGCTGGTAAAGAGGGTTAAAACGCTTAGAATCATGACCAGAAAAGCCAAGCTGAATTCTTGACCAATGTAGCCGCGGAAGAGGAAGTAGAGAATGACCACTTGCAGGAGGCTGAGGGCAAAGCCCTTGAGCAGTGAGGAGGGACGCTTCTTTGACCGAAGCTCCTTTTGTAAAAGGAAATCTTTATGGATAATCTCCTGCGCTCGCTCTAACAGAGGCTTATCCATCTTATAGACGCGAACATCCTTGCCGTACTGGAAATCCTGAGCCCTCTCTAAGAGGTTGTCGTACTTGCGATCGTTGGCGGAAAAGTCAGCCATCTTTGCCCTGTGGGCAAGCCCATACCTATAATCTGCATAGGTAACGAGCAGGATGACAAGGAAGGTCACTAGCAGAATAAGGATATGTATCCTAGCCAAAAGGAAGCTGAGGAGGAAAACCGCTACCACAGATTTACTGGAAGTGAAGACCTTATTGTAGATTCCTTCCATGCCCTGTCCTGTCTGCATAAGGGGATCAAAGTAGTTGCCCAGCTGGTTGCGGAAGCGGGCGTTGTCCATAAGCCCAATCTCCATCCGGGTGGTCTTTTGACAAATGGTAGAAACCTCGCCCATGCGGATGGCCGTAAACTTAGCGCCCGACCTTTCCTCCACTTGAATGGCAAGGATATTTAAAAGCAGGTAGATGAGCGAGTAGATTGCAATGGGGACCAGTAGTTCCTGGGCTCCCTGTAGGCTATCTACCCCCTGACCCAAAAGCTTTTCCATGATCGGGATGATGAATTGGAGAATAAAGGCGGAGAGGAGGGCAAGCAGGCCTGCGCTTAGCCCATAAACGATATGATAAAAAGTCAACTTTTTATCTTTCCTTACGGGCTGGTATAACCTCTTCAGAACTTCCCACCTCGACCTCTTGCCGGGATGGAGGTAGTCCTTGATGACCTCCTCATCCTGCAGGTCGAAGACAAGAGTTCTTCTAAAATTGTTCTGTTCACTTGTCTTACTCTTTTCCATTGGGCTTCCTTTCTATGGACTGAAAATAGTGGGCCAACTCGTCAAAGGTCTCATAGTTGATTTTGTAGTATGCGCGTTGCTCATCGACCATGACATGGATAAAACCAGCGTTGAAGAGGATTCGCAAGTGGTGGGATAGGCTGGGCGATGATATATTCAAGCGCTCAGCCAGCTCCTTGACGTAATGGGGCCTCTCCTGCAATATCTGTAAGATATCGAAACGCAGGGAGTCCCCTAATGCCTTGGTCTTTTCCACAAAGCGCTCCTTGTTAAGCGCTTTGCGGTTTGTCGAATAGTCGTCTAAGGCGAAAAACAAGAGACCGAAGAAAACACTGAGGTTGGCGCCCTTTTGGGAGTAAGCGCCCAAGGACCCCGTCGCATAGCTGCAAGGTCCAATCCACACGTCGATTGGTATCCTCCCATCCTTAATGCGGTCCTGTATGAAGCTGGGGCTTGCCTCTAAGAACTCATCCAAAGAGAAGAGGTCAGCCATTCGGTCGTCGTAAGTGCCCTCTTCGAAGTCTGCCCAACTTGTTTCCAGGCGGTCTTTGACCAGTGGCAGGTGCTTTCGAATGATTTTCTCACAAGCCGTCATCTTGTCCAGAAAGCGCTCATAAGTGCCCTGACTGTCTGCAAAAATGGACAGGTAAGTCAGCTTGACCTCGTCGCTAATCTGCATGAGGCTCAAGAGTTGGAAGATGTCCTCCCAGTGGATATCTATTACATCCTTCCAACTGGAGTTGCCATAAGTGCCACTATCGAAGGAGCCCATCTCCAGCCCCTCCGCTACCGTACCCAGCACCGATAGCTGCATCCGCATGAATTCCTCATAGCTCAAATCTGCTGTAGTGGTGTTTGGACTAGACAGCGCATAGGCCGATAGAAAGCTGTGGTCAAAGACACTGGATCCCAAAGGCTCTGCCAACTTCTTCCAAAAGTGGTCCCCCATCAGCGGCACCGCCTCCTCGAAGACCCTTGCCAAATACTCCCTCACATCGGCAAACTCCTCATCAATCTCTTCCGGAGACTTGGTAAACCGGTCCACATTCTTCACCAGATGAAATTCCCCTGCATCGAAGTTTCCCTCATACTTGGCCGCCATATACATGAGCTGAATGCTCTCATAGAATAAGTTGATTTCCCGCTTCACCCGAAAACGATAGTCCATCTTCGCCCCTTTCATAAACATATATTTAATCCTTATTAAATATTATTTTAATCTATATATAACTTATGTCAAGTCTAGTGCCGTATCTTCGATGCCTTCCACTCTCTCCGTTTTCTTGGACGTAGGGCAAGGGCCATATCCAATCGATGGTCTTAAGGCCCCCACGAGGCTCGGTGTGTTATAATAAGATGTTGAAATTGAGCTAAGGCTCACAAAAAGGAGCACACATGGAAAACTATATTCAGGCACCCAATGCCAAACCAACGCCAAAGAACTGGCTGATTCGCATGATTAAGGGAATCTTGGTGGGCATAGGTGCTATCTTACCTGGCTTGTCCGGAGGGGTACTCTCCGTTATATTTGGCATCTATGATCCGATGATTCGCTTTCTCTCCAATATTAAGCACCGCTTTTTGGAGAATGTCCGCTATTTTATCCCCGTTGGACTCGGTGGGGTAATCGGCGTCGTACTCTTTTCCAAGTTGGTCATGGTTGCCTTCGGTCAGTATGAAGCCCAATTCGTCTGCCTCTTCATCGGCTTCGTTATTGGCACCTTCCCTTCCCTTTATAGGGCAGCGGGTAAAGAGGGGCGGTCGGGCGTGGATTTAACCATTTTGGCTGTTGCCGCTGTCGCAACCTTTGCCCTGATGTTTGCTGGTCGCAACTTTCCGGCGATTGAGCCATCGCCTGTGGTTTGGTTCTTCTCTGGAGCCCTTGTCTTTCTGGGCTTTATTGTCCCAGGCATGTCCCCAAGCAACTTTTTGATTTACTTTGGCTTGTATGACAAGATGGCCGCTGGCATCAGCTCTTTCGATATGAGCATGCTGATTCCCTTCGTCATTGGGGCTGTTGCTTGCGTCATTTTGATGTCTAAACTGGTAGCTTGGTTGTTTGACCGCTACTACTCGAAAATGTATCACGCTATTCTCGGTATGGTCGTTGGATCGTCCCTAGGAATATTCCCCGCCACCGTCTTCCCTGCTTACATGGAAGCTGGTTTGGCCGAGTCTGGTTTATCCTTTGGGGCTGCCCTTGCCTTCGGAGCCATCATGCTCCTTGCTGGCATCGTGTCTAGTTACCAATTCTCCAAGGTCGAGGAGCGCGTAGAAAATGAAACGAAATATGAGGTTAATAAATGAGTGATGAACAAAGATATGCTGTGTTGATTGATGCAGAAAATGTGTCGCCCAAATACATCAAGATTGTATTGGACGAAGCATCCAACTACGGCATTACAACCTACCGCCGCATCTATGGCGATTGGACTAACACGAGAAACAACGGATGGAAGGAAGTCCTTTTGGACAATTCCATCACCCCTATCCAGCAGTACAGCTATACGGACGGCAAGAACTCCTCCGACTCCGCCATGATTATTGATGCGATGGATATCCTCTACTCCATGAGCGTGGACGGCTTCGTCCTCGTCTCTTCGGACAGTGACTTTACCCGTCTCGCCTCTCGCCTTAGGGAATCGGGCATGAGCGTAATCGGCATGGGTGAAAGCAAGACCCCCGCCGCCTTCATCGCTGCCTGCAACACCTTCAAGTATCTGGATATCCTCTACCAGAACGAACGGGAGCCCGAGGAGGTCGCCGAAGAGTTGACCCCTCCCGACCACTTCGGCAAAAGGCAAGTGAAAAGAAACAACAATCCCAAAGAATTCACACCTAGAAGGAACGGTCGCAGGGACAACGACCGGGAGAACCCCCAACCCCAGACCAAACTGTCGACCATCAAGCGGGCTTTGAAGACCATCATCCAGGAAAACTCCGATGAGGATAATTGGATGATCATGGCCAACCTGGGCAACCAGCTGTCTAAGCGCTTCCCCGACTTTGATGTCAGAAATTATGGGCACAAGAAACTCGTTACCTTCGTGGAATCTCTAGAAGACTTTGAAATCGAGCACCGCCAAGTTTCCCAAGACGGCAAAACCAAGCAGCTCTTTGTCCGTATAAAATAAACATTTCCTCCCTAGCTCCGGCCCTGGTCGTCAAAGACCCAGGCATCCCAGGCGGGGAGGTTTTTTGTTGGGCATTTTTAGGGCCATGTTCCGCGGACCCCATTTAAAACCACGTCTCACCACGGCAG
>CAYFUF010000028.1:16735-18024 GCA_964346245.1 uncultured Peptoniphilaceae bacterium
AGCCCCTGTTAAGTTTGCTATCGCTGGTATGGGCGATGCCCTTGCCACCTACTTCGAAGCCCGAGCCAACGCCAAGGCTAACCACGACAACTTCGCTTTCGGCAAGAACACCTTGGTTGCTAACGCCATCTCCAAGCTTTGCTTCGACACCCTGATGGCCGAAGGCTACAAGGCAAAGAAAGCTCTCGAGAATCAACAGGTTACCGAATCCGTTGAGCGCATCATCGAAGCCAACACCCTCATGAGCGGTTTAGGGTTCGAGAGTGGTGGACTTTCTATTGCCCACGCCCTCCACAACGGTCTAACCATGATTCCCGACACCCACGAAAGACTCCATGGCGAGAAGGTTGCCTTCGGCACCCTGACCCAGCTTGTCTTCGAGAACGTTCCCGATGAAGAGCTCTTCGAAGTGTTAGACTTTCTGGATATTGTCGGCCTGCCTATGACCCTTAAACAGCTGGGCGTCGACGACCTCACCGACGAAAAGATCAACAAGATTATCGAAGCTGCTGTCTCCGAAGAAGACACCGCCCACAACATTCCTATGGATGTTAACTTCGACAACCTCAAGGCCGCCATGCTGACTGCTGATGCTATCGGCCGCGAATACCTGGAAATGAATGGGGCAGAGTAAGCTTGTCCTATAAGAAAATCAATAAGAGAGGCTGTTGCAAAATAGCCTAATTATAAAAAGAGGACCAGGCACAAAGGCCAGGTCCTCTCTTTGTTTGCTAGCGTAGTTAATGGTTGACGAATACATTGCCCAACAGTCACTTGTTTCACTCAAGAAGGAATATCTTTTGACCGTAGCATTTTGATAATCTCGATTTTCTCAAGTAGGCCAGTGCCGTTTTTGACCCTAGCATTTTTAGATTGAGAATTCCTCAAGTACGCTGACGCGATTTTCGACCTTAGCATTTTCGAAAACAAAGGCATTTTTGGCCGCCGTGAGAACGATCAAAATCTTGTTAAGAGCTGTTTCTTGGATATGATCCGAGAATACGCGTTAACACCAGACTGCATCTTGCACTCAGATAGGGGCTCAACCTATGCCTCGACCGAGTATCAAGCTTCATTAAAATCTTATGATGCCCGGACAAGTATGAGCCGTAAAGGCGATTGCTGCGACAACGCACCCATGGAGAGCTTCTTCGGCAAGCTGAAGACAGAGTATCTTTTTAATAAGCCACTCACCATCAATGATGGCTAAAGCATTGGTTTACGAATATGTCTGGTATTTCTATCCAAAGATACAACCACATGCCTCAAATATTTATCACCATGTATGG
>CAYFUF010000029.1:0-16541 GCA_964346245.1 uncultured Peptoniphilaceae bacterium
AATCACATCTCCATAAGTCTTTGTTCATTGCTCAGTTCGTAAAATCTTCATTGTCTTCCTCCTGCAGCCACTTAATGATAGTATCGAGCGTGATATCCAACCTCTTTGCTTCCTTTACTATGGGATCAATATAGGCATTACGAAAATCGCCTTTTCTTTTAGTATGAATCATTTCTACCGCCCCTTCTTTGACAAACACTCCTATACCTCGTTTCTTATAAAGTACACCTTGATCGACTAGACCATTAATTCCTTTAAGTGCGGTAGCCGGGTTAATCTTTAATTCCATGGATAACTCCGTTGTCGATGGGATTTGAGATTCTTCCGGAAAAGCCCCCTGCAATATGGCGGTTTCCAAACCTTCTTGCACCTGTAGGAATATAGGCCGATCATCATATTGATTGATTCGCATCTTCCACCTCTCAGCCTATTTATTTAACTACTTAATTACTTGAGTAACTAACCATCTAAGTAGAGTAGACAGACGACTATATAACCTGTCAAGCTTTTTTTGCAAAAAAGCTGTTTTGCCACAAACTACTATCCACTAGCATTCTGTCTAAACTCCTATAGCAGCCACGTGAAAAAAATAAATTTGCATTTTTATTTCTCATGGCCTATAATATAAATCTGTTACGGGGTGTGGCGCAGTTTGGTAGCGCACGTGGTTTGGGACCATGGGGCCGGAGGTTCGAATCCTTTCACCCCGATTGTAACGAGGGAATGGTTAATTTCAACCATTCCCTTTTTTGTTGCACATATTGGGGTAATACTTGTAGACATCAATTGAGGTAATATTCCTCAGACTCCGAACCCTGCTTTCAGGAAGGAGTGCTTATGAACCCAAAGAAAACGATCAAGCGATTAGGCTTAGCCCTATTAGTGTTTTTCTCTATACTCTTAACCGTATTTGTCATTAATCAGTTTGTTAGCTTCTATAATCTCTTAAGGGCAATACACCCTACCCTTGCCAAGCTTATCCTAGGCATACTGCTTTTGTTCCTTACTTACTTTATTTTCAGGTTAATCCTCAGCCTACTTAGCAGACCTAAAGCGCTAACCTTAAGGGAGAATCCCACCGAGGATGAATACCGACAATACTTGTTAGCAATGACTACTATTTTGGCCAAAAATCACCATGTTCATCCAGAAATCAAGGCCCTTAAGCAACAGAATCAATTGCAATTTATTGCCGCTCTCCTAGGCGAAAGCCTAACTTCAGCAGCCCCTGGTCTTGCCCCTCTAGCGAATCTGGTGACTTCTTCCATCATGGAAGGTGCCCTCAATGCTTTCTTTATCCTGCGCATAGGATCGATTGCCCAGAGCTACTTAGGTATGGAGACGCCTGAAACCAAAGTACAAATCCGCAAGCGAGCCTCACGCTTGGCAATTGCAAATCTTGGGGGCATCATCGCAGATAATGGAAAGTTAGTCGTGAAGGCCGTGACTAGGGCGGTCAGAAAAGCCGGTTCACGGACGGCGAGAAAGTGGTTTGGTTTTGGACAAACAGACACTGTCGAATAGAAATTGAGTTTATAGTTGTTTTGAACAATTTAGTTATGTTTCCTTGCTTTATTACTTATACTTGTTCTAATAATGTTAGAAAACGTTTTCAGTTTGGCGTGGGTACGAAGACTCCTATTATAGACCATGACCTAAATACACATGGACATATGGTCATCTCAGTTTTTATCGAGGAATAACAATTGGAGTTGTAGTTATTATTTTTTAGGTGCATTTGGATTTACTGGAATTGCAACAGGTATAGTTGGTACTGTAGCTTCACAAGTAATATCTGAAGGCTTAGCAGACGTGTGGTACTCTCGAGGTGTTCGCTATAGATGGGATTATGAAAACGAAAGGTATTTGACTGGAACCTTAGTTAAATACTATCGTAACAGCAATCGATCTAATCTAATCGATAGCTCCTATACTGAAAGAAAACAAAATTATTATACATGAGGGGTGCGTGATTAATATGGATAAGAAAAAAATACTATTAGCTTACTTTCTTATGGGAATTGTATTTCTTATTTCCTTGATAGCTGTGTTGTACTATAAGAACAGTTTTTTCATTCTGATCGCTGTGCCGCCGCTTATTATTGTCATGCTAATGGAGAGTAAGATTAAGAATAAGTATGGTCTAGCTAGTACAATGAAGACCAACTGGGAAGGACGAACTCGGCAACTTTTTCGGCGACAGCCCTTTCGTCGAAGTCGTGGCCAGCGCATATTTCACGAGTCCTCTTCTCAGGGTTTTCTCAATGACTATACGACCTGCAATCATGCTCTCTGTGCTAATTATTTCATTTTATATCCACGTATATCTTCAAAACAGATCAACAGTTAAGATAAAACTCCTCCATGGCTTCACTACCAGAAGGATAGCGTTCGAACTGTTTTTCAGGCTCATTACTTCTAGCATCATTATTACTACTATTGCTTTTATGGTAGGCTTACATATGAGAATGGATATGCCTTTGATGCCAAGTAAGCAAGCTGCAATGTATACGATAAACCTTGTAACCTTATCTTTGCTGATGAACCCACGGGCAATCTTGATGATAAGAATAGCAAAGCTATGATGGACCTCTTTCAAGAGCTTCGAAACACAGGAAAGGGAATTGTATTGGTCACTCATGATTACAATCTACTTTCTCATTTCGATAAGCATTATTTATTGGAAAAAGAGGGTTTAAAACTAGTTGATTAATTTACAGTACGAATAACAAAAAGCCCCAAACGCTGGATTCTCACTCCAAGGTTTGGGGCTTTACTTATGCCTAAGATGTCTATCTTTTTCTCAACATCTCTCTATTCATAATTTGCTTACGGGTGTTCTCCGCTAAGATTTCATCGCCTGGATTAAGTTTTCTAATCCAAGATAAAGCCCTGCCTGTACCACGGACAACAGAAGTTATAGGATTTTCAACATATTTGACTTCAAGGCCTACCCTTTCCTGGATGCGGTCATCAAGTCCTTTGATCAGTGAACCACCTCCGGTGAGGAGAATTCCTCGGTCAAAGAGGTCTGAAGCAAGTTCTGGGGGCGTCTCGCCCAGAACTTGGTGAATGGTGTCAATTATCTGCTCGATAGCTGGGCTCAACGCCTCATTAATATCTGTCGAGCTGACATAGATGTGAACAGGGAGTCCATCCGTCAAAGAGCGGCCCTTGACCTCTATGGTTTCCTCCATGCCTGTAGCATTAGACGATCCAATACGTATTTTGATAGCTTCTGCGGTCCTCTCTCCAATGACAATATTGAATTTATTGCGGATATAATTAGAAATTGCCTTATCAAATTCATCTCCGGCCACCTGAATGGATTTAGAAATAACGATGCCGCCCAAAGAGATTAAGGCAACGTCGGTTGTTCCTCCACCGATATCGACAATCATGCTGCCGCCTGGATCAGCTATGTCTACTCCGGAACCAATTGCTGCAGCGAGAGGCTCCTCAATGAGATAGGTATTATGGGTACCGGCAGCCGCAGAAGCTTGAACTACTGCGCGCTTTTGCACCTGGGTCGCTTGAGAGGGGATGCAGATAATGACATCCGCCCCTAAGAGAGACCGGCCACCAGCCTTGCGGATAAAATACTTGAGCATCCGTTCCGTCGAACGGTAATCTGCGATGACACCGTCCCGCATAGGCCGCAAGGCAACTATGTTGCCTGGTGTCCTACCTAGCATGTCCTTTGCCTCTTGTCCTACTGCTACGATATTATCGGTATACGTATCGATGGCAACGACAGAAGGCTCGTTAAGGATTACTCCCTTTGAGCGAGAAAAGACGAGGACAGAGGTTGTCCCTAAATCAATTGCCATGTTTTTGCGAAAATAAGCCATATCTTCCCTACTTTAAGGTTGCGGCCATAATTGCCTTGATAGAGTGCATGCGGTTTTCCGCCTGATCAAAGACGATAGAACGGTCGCTACGAAATACTTCATCGGTTACTTCTAGTTCTTGTAGACCAAAGCTATCAAAGATGTCCTTTCCCACTGCCGTTTTAATATCGTGGAAGCTTGGTAAGCAGTGCATGAATACCGCCTCTTCTTTCGCTTGTTCGAAGAGCTTCTCATTAACTTGATATGGCGTCAAAAGGTCAATGCGCTCTTCCCAAACATTCTTATCTTCGCCCATGGAAACCCAAACATCGGTGTAAACTACATCTACTCCCTTAAGTCCCTCTTCTTGGTCCTCTGTGAGCACAATAGTCGATCCTGTCTCATCAGCAATATCCTGGCAGGTTTTGACCAGGTCTTCTTGAGGCCAAAGGGATTTAGGACCGCAAGCAACATAATCTAGACCCAACTTAGCACACACTACCATGAGGGAATTGGAGACATTGTTGTGGCAGTCCCCTAAATAGGCTAATCGTCTTCCCTTCAAGTCGCCAAAATGCTCCTTAATGGTCATCATATCGGCAATCATTTGGGTAGGATGAAATTCCGTTGTTAAACCATTCCAAACAGGCACGTCTGCATGGGTAGCTAGTTCTTCGACCACATTCTGGCCAAAGCCCCGATACTCAATGCCATCGTAATAGCGACCTAAAACTTTAGCTGTATCTTCGATGCTCTCCTTGTGCCCCATTTGGCTGGCTTGAGGGTCAAGATAAGTCACACCCATCCCCAAATCGTAAGCAGCTACCTCAAAGGAACACCGCGTTCTCGTCGATGTCTTCTCAAAGAGAAGAACAATGTTTTTCCCCTTGCAGTCTTCGTGAGCTTGCCCTTTTGCTTTCTTGTCCTTATAGGCTAAGCTCAAATCAATCAAATATTCAATCTCCTCGCTAGAGAAGTCTAATAGCTTTAAAAAATCTCGTCCCTTCAAATCCATAATTATCCTTACTCCCTTTCCACATTTTCCTTCTTTTACTATACATGCTAGAGGAAAAAAATTGAAATCTTTTACTCAAAACGTCTGATCAAAGGCATAGACATGCAGCGTGGACCGCCCCGTCCACGGGACAGCTCATAGGAGGGAAGTTCGTGCACATGAAAACCGGCCTCTCTCAACATATCGTTCGAAAGGTTGTTGCGGTTATAAGTCAAGATGACCCCTGGACTGATTGCTAGGGTATTCGATCCATCATTCCATTGTTCCCTCTCTGCTGCAATGAGATTTCCCCTTGCGCAGGGATAGAGGCTAACGGAATCTAGGTCTAGGGCAAACTTGAGCATATCTTCCAAGGAAGCAAAGTGTTCCTCAAAAACTACCTGTCCCTTCTTTTCCGAAAGTATGAAGAAACGGATATTAGTCAACATGCCGGGGTGGTAGGTGAAAGCATTGTGGTCAATCTGTGTAAAAACCGTATCTAGATGCATATAGGCCCTGCTATTTGGAATCTGGATTGCCAACACCTGCTTTACGCTGCTAGGTTTGTCGATGAGCAAGGTCTTAGCCAAGGTCTCGATTGCCTCAGGCGATGTCCGCTGAGAGATTCCAATGGCAACCACCTCTGGGCTAAGGCTTAAAATATCGCCACCCTCAATGGAGAAATCATTATTGCGGCGGTAGTACTTATCGATTTTTCCTGCAAAGCGGGGATGATGGTCGATAATGTAGTCGGTGTATATGGTCTCCCTATTTCTTGTCTCCGAGAACATGCGAGACACGATGACACCATGACCTATGCTTGCCATATTATCTCTCGTAAAATAGAGGTTAGGCATTGGTTTTAGGAGGAAGATAGAATAGCTGCCTACTGCATCTGACAGAGACCTGTAAACCCCTTCCTCCCTGTCGACCTCTTTAGCGGTTACACCGGCCATGGTCTTTTCCATAATCGTTCTGACATCTTCTAAAGAGAGAAAGAAGTCTAATAGTCTTTCCTGATAGTAAGGAAGGTGGACTCCCCCTTCTCGGATGAACTGTTTCAAGAAGCGTTTAAGCAGTTCTGGATTCTGCTCAAAAGTTCCCACCAAAAGATCGGTTAGGTAAGTGACTTGAACTCCCTCCGCTCTCATGATAGACGTGAAGGCATCATGCTCCAGTTGAGCCTGTTCCAAATAAGGGATGTCGTCGAAAAGTAGCTCCTCCAGCATGGAGGGCATCAGATTTAAAAGCTCACTTCCTGGTCGATGAACTAGGACTTCCTTTAACGGGGCAATCTCACTGCTGACGTTGATAGGCTTCATATTCCCTCCTCAGGGCCTCAACCTGATCGAGTCTTTCCCATGGCAAGTCGAGGTCGTCGCGGCCAAAGTGGCCATAGGCTGCTGTCTGCTTATAAATTGGGCGACGAAGGTCCAAGCTATTGATGAGGTAGTTTGGGCGGAAATCAAAAACTTTATCCACGATGGCAAGAAGATTTTCCTCGCTGGTTACACCACTGCCAAAGGTATCTAAGTCTACCGAGAAGGGTTGGGCCATCCCTATGGCATAAGCCACACTGATCTCACACCGCTTACACAAGCCTGCTGCGACCAGGTTCTTTGCCACATAGCGGGCATAGTAACTGCCTGAGCGGTCGACCTTTGTGGGATCTTTGCCCGAGAAAGCTCCGCCTCCGTGGTGACCGATGCCACCAAAGGTATCCACAATTATCTTTCTGCCCGTTAGACCGGTGTCTGCTTGGGGACCGCCCATCTCGAAAATACCTGTAGGATTGAAGTAGAAAGCTGTTTCGGAGTCTAAAAGATTCATGGGAATGATCGGTTGCACGACCTCTTTCCAAATCTGCTCTTTCAAATCGCTTTGGTCTGCGTCTGGCGTGTGCTGAGCAGAAATTAATACGCTAGAGACGCGAACAGGAAGCCCATCCTCATACTCCACGCTAACTTGCGTTTTTCCATCCGGGCGCAGATTGGTCACAATATCTTCCTTGCGAACAGTCGCTAAGCGTTTGGCTAGACGATGAGCCAAATAAATAGGCATAGGCATGAAGCTTTCCGTTTCATCGCTAGCATAACCAAAGACAATGCCTTGGTCACCTGCGCCGACACTATCATTTTCATCTTCCCCGCCAAGGCGGTGTTCGTAGGAGCTATTAACGCCGACAGCAATATCTGGAGATTGCTCATTAATTAAGGTAACGACCGCACAAGTATCAGCATCGAAGCCCATATCTGAGCCGGTATACCCTATCTCTCGAATGGTGTTTCTAGCAATCTTTTGGATATCTACATAAGCCTTGGTGGTAATCTCACCCATGACAAAAACAGCACCAGTGGAGGCAAATGTCTCGCAGGCTACATGGGCATCAGGATCTTGGGCTAAGATAGCATCTAGGATGGCATCTGATATCTGGTCGCAAACTTTATCTGGATGTCCTTCGGTTACGGATTCCGATGTATATATTCTTTTCACTTTTCTACCTCTCTTTACTTCTCTTCTCAAACGCTTCCGTTTACTTCTTCACACTTGCTTCAAGTAGGGTTAAAAAAAGCTTGTCCACTGGACAAGCTGTTTACCTCATCTTCCAGTATCACTGCAGGATTTAGCACCTAACTTAATAAGGTTGCTGGGTTTCATTGGGCCTGTCCCTCCACCGCTCTTCATAAGGTCGATATGAAATTTTCACCCTTAACGATAACAGAATAGGGTCTTTCCGTCAATCAAAACCCTCAGCCTAATCGTCCTCTTTAGCCAAAAGAAGTACTGTAGCAAAACTCTCTAATCCCTCTTCTTTGCCAACGAAACCTAACTGCTCTGTCGTAGTAGCTTTGACTGAAACCTGGTCTACTTTGCAGCCCAAAACCTCAGCGATATTCGCTTTCATCTCATCGATAATAGGGGAAAGCTTTGGCTGTTGGGCGCAAATGATAGCATCGAGGTTGCCCAGCTCATAACCCAAGTCATCCATATGAACCTTGACCCTCCTTAACAACTCTAAGGAAGAAGTATCCTTATACTGGGGATCCGTATCGGGAAAGAGCTTGCCGATATCACCCAAGTTTAATGCCCCGCAGATGGAATCCATGATGGCATGCACTAAAACATCAGCATCCGAGTGCCCTAATAAGCCCTTTTCAAAGGGAATATCTACGCCGCCCAAAATGAGCTTGCGACCTTCGGTAAGCTGGTGGACATCGTAACCTATCCCTTGGCGAAATGGTAGTTTTTTCATTTGTCTTCCTTCCTTGCTTCCAGTATCCGCTCTCCAATCAAAAGATCTTCTCTGGTCGTAATCTTTATATTCTCATAGTCGCCCAAGACCGTTTGAATTTTGCCACCAAAGAGCTCGACAATCTGGGCATCATCTGTCGTTTGTACTTCCTCTGTTCTAGACCTGCAGTAGGCTTCTACGAGCGCTTTTTTGTTAAAGACTTGAGGCGTTTGAACAGCTACGAGGTTGGCGCGGTTAGGCGTAGTCTCCACCATCTTCTGGGCATTGACCACTTTGATGGTATCTTTAACCGGGACCACACAAATCACTCCATCAGCAGTCGTTTTGACAAGCGCATCTAAAGTCCGATTCACAACCTCTTTGCTGATGAAGGGTCTAGCTCCATCATGGTAGAGCACAATTGTGGTCTGCTCTGGTAGGACCTGCAAGCCCTGCCAAGTGGAATCTTCCCTCGTCTCTCCGCCATAGGTTGTCGTATAGCAATCCTTCTTCGGAAAAACTTGTGGAAGTATGCGATTCACTACTTCCTCATCATCTGGTCGTATGACGATGACAAAATGATCAATTCGGCCAACTCTATCCAAAGCGCGCAAAGTAAGCTCCAAGAGCGTTTTCCCTTGCAAACGAAGCAGCATTTTATTTTGGTCCCCTCCCATGCGGCTGCCTCGACCTGCTGCGGAAACAACTGCCGTAATATAGGGATTGTTACTCATAGTCTCCTCCGTAAACAGTCTCTCGCTTTAAAAACCAACATCTACCACTTATAAGTGTAACGCTAAAATATCCTATTGCAAACCAAGAAAAAGCCTGTTACCATAATCGCGTTAGTCATCGGTAACAATAGTTAGCTGAATATGCTACTAAGAGGATACCCCTCCTTGCTTGTTAGCTAATACTAACAAATGCAAATATTTAGAAAGTGGTATCACTATGAACAATTTACATAAGAAGTCAATCTTGTCCCTCTTCCTTGCCCTGCTCCTTGTCTTAACAGCTTGCGGCCAGGAAACAAACAACGAAGAAAACACGTCAACCAGTAGTCAAGAAACACAAGTGGAAAGTGAAAGTTCACAAGCTGATGAGACTTCCACCGATAAAGATACGGTCACCATCAATGACCAACGAGGTAGCCAAGAGGTTCCTGCCAACCCACAGCGAATCGTCTCCTTAGATAACAGAACATTTGAGACCTTGGAAGCCTGGGGTGTCGACCTAGTTGCTGCACCAAAGCCTGTCATGCAAAAAGACAGCCGCTATGTTAGCGATGGTCCTGTGCCAAGAAACTGACCACGTACTTTTGGATGAACCCCTCAATAACTTGGACGTTTCCCGTTCGGTTCAGATGATGAAGCACCTGAGAGAAGCGGCTGACCACTTTGAAAGGACTATTATCACCGTCATGCACGATATCAATTTTGCTGCCCAGTACTCCGACCACATCTGTGCCATGAAGGATGGGCAAATCGTCGCTTTCGGCAAGCCAGATGATATCATGGATGGGCCGCTACTCAGCTCTATCTTCAACACGGAGATTGGTATCGTCAACACGGATAAAGGAAAGCTAGCCATCTACTAAGACCCAAGTCTTCGCAAATGGCTAGCCTAATTTCTTGTTTAGCTGGGTCTCAAACTGAGTCCAGCAAATCAACTATAAATGTGCACAATTAGAAAACCCTAGTCCACCAGACCGCTGAGTAAATAGGCTTGCAAGAGCTTTTCAGTTTGATCGATGGATGACTGGTGAGTTCTCTCGTAGGCGTGGCTTGATTCTATACCCGCCCCAAAGAGGGCGTGCTTAACGTCAACGCCAGCGCTCAAGGCGGCAGAGGCATCGGAACCGTAGTGAGGATAGATATCCACACGGTAGTCGATGTTCTTTTCTTTTGCCAAGCAGGTCAGGTGCTTGCGGAAGCCATAATGGTAAGGGCCGGAAGAATCCTTCGCGCAGATGGACACGGTATATTCGTCGGAAGTCTGACCATCGCCCAAGGCGCCCATGTCCACTGCTAAATACTCGACGACCTCTTCAGGGATGTTAGAATTTGCCCCGTACCCAATCTCCTCGTTGTTGGAAAAATAGAAATAGGTAGTGACGGGCAGATGGGTCTCCTCTTCCTTGAACTTTTCCAAAGTGGCCAATAGGATGCCCGCACTTGCCTTATCATCCAGGTGTCTCGATTTGATAAAGCCCGATTCCGTAACCACCGTCTTGGGATCCAGACTGATAAAGTCACCCACAGCTATGCCAAGTTTCTCCGTATCCTCCTTGGATTCCACCTTCTCATCCAAGCGGACCTCCATATTGTCCTGGTTCCGTTCAGCTGTTGCCGCATCCTTATAGACATGGACACTGGTTTGATGCAACAAAATCGTCCCCGTATAAACCCTATCTTCCCCATGAATCAGGCAATTTTCTCCTTCAACCACATTGAAGGGATAACCACCTATCTTTTCTAATTTCAGGCGGCCGTCATCTTTTATTCCACGTACCATTGCGCCCAAAGTATCCACATGGGCTGTCACCATCCGAGCCTGTTCGCTGTTCTTCCCGTCCACCTTGACCATCAAACCACCCTTGTTGGTCGTCTTAAACTCATATCCCATCTTTGCCACCGTCTCTTGTAAATAAGACATCACATCCTTGGTGTAACCCGTAGGCGATGGTATCGATGTTAACTTTACAATATACTCAATAGCTTCCATAAGTCCTCCTTACATTCAACCTCTTCTATTCCATCATCCGGACCATTCCAACAACTAACCCAGCTTAGACACTTCCTTTTCATACAAATCAAAAACCTGATCACTAAAGCATACGAAGATGACCTCTTCCATTCCATCATACTCCTCTTGCTTAAGCCTGTCAGCTACCGTTTCAACTGCAATAGGGACAGCCTCTTCCAATGGATAACCGTAAATCCCTGTAGAGATAGATGGATAGGCAATTGTCCTTAACTGATGATCCTTAGCCAGCTCCAAGGTTGACCTATAGCAGGAAGCAAGCAGGTCTGCCTGTTCCTTGTTCCCCTTCTTGTAGATAGGACCCGCTGTATGAATAATGTATCTCGCAGGTAAGCGGTAACCATCCGTCATCTTCGCCTGCCCCGTCTCCACCCCATTTAGCGTTCTCGTCTTCTCCAACAGTTCTGGGCCTGCTGCCCGATGGATTGCCCCATCAACGCCACCACCGCCCAAAAGGTCTGTGCTTGCTGCATTGACGATGGCATCTACCTCTAGCGTCGTGATGTCTGCTTTGATGACTTTGATTTTGTTTTTTACTGACATAGCTTCCTCCTGTAATGTTCAGTATACTGTTACCTGCAGCATAGTTATGTGCACTATTAGTGATTTTCTTTATAGTGATTCTCTTCAAGCATTAGACGTACAAACTTGGAAACTGTTATTCTATGTACCCTTAATTTTCTGGCTATATATGAACTTCAAATCTATCCTTCTTAATCAGGGTAACTAATTTCTTCGCTGTATCACGAAGCTGGGTAATCTCTTTAGTAGCTCCGTAATCTTCTAAATCGGATTCAACATATGTATCGGGGAATAAATCTTCATCATCCATTGAAAAATTATACTTTCTCTGAAGATGATTTGATAAGGGCTCCTGCCCAATTAGCAGTTGAATTTTATCATAATCTTTAATACGATCAATTAATTCAAGTGTTCCGAGCAAATCCCAATAACCTGTTGCTATTCGTAGAACACTATAATGTGGTGCTATTGTCCTTAATGTTTCCGCCAATGTTATACGTTTGTTGTCTATAAACTGTGGGTATTATGCCATCTTTCTTATATTCTCCTTATTATAAGCATCGCTTCAGCATTATAAACATAGCTTGAGATTATACATTATTAGTTACAAGTGGTTTGTATTTGTCTTAATAGTCTATTTTAAGTAGATAATATCATATGCATATTACTTAAACGTCTCATGATTGATTCCATTTCGAAGAAGCTAAGATATAAACTGACTCTGTATAAACACAAAAAAAAGAGCCCGCTTTCGCGAACTCCCTTCCGAATTGCGGGGGTAGGATTCGAACCTACGGCCTCCGGGTTATGAGCCCGACGAGATACCAGCTTCTCCACCCCGCGTCATTAACAATTCTGTAATAATAGTATAACACAGATGGTGGAAAAATGGTAATTTCATTGGGACTGATCTCTACTCTCTTAGAAAACTGCCCTCACGCTTATCAACCAGCAAAACATAATCAATTAATCAAGTTTCAGGGAAAGGACTCTCTTACCAACCTCACCTACGGGTAAACCGTACACATTATTGGGGTCCCCCTCAACCTTTTCGATAAAGACGGGTGGAACTTCCTGTAAGCCGTAACCCCCGGACTTGTCCATAGGCTTGCCCTCGGCAATGTAGTTATTAATCAAAGGTTCCAAGCGATCAAAGTAAGGGATGAAGGTAACTTCAGTTACGGTATAGAAGGTCTCATAAGCCAGCTCTTGAGCAAGGCAGACACCCGTTACGACAGCGTGAGTCTCACCAAAATAAGACCTCAGCATATGGTAAGCATCCGCTTCGTCCTTCGGCTTATTGTAGATTTGCTCGTGATGAACAACCATCGTATCCGCCGCGATATACAAAGTCGAGGGTTGCCTGATGTCAGGAATCTTTGCATGAGCTAAATGAGTTGCCGTCTTGCCGACCCGGTCGACAAAAGGGTCCCCCTTATACAGGGCCATATAGCGATCCTCAATGCCCCGCTCATCCGTCTCACGGGATTGTGTGGTCAGCTCAATGAAGTCTAGGAGCGTCTTCCTCCTAGGCGACTGGCTGCATAACACGACCTTGCTGAAATAGCTTAAGCTAGCTTCCCTATCTACCTCTTTGCTATAGGACATACCATACCTTCTTTCCATCTTCTTCTGCTTAGTTACTAGTACCCAGCCTCCTCACAGAAAAACGGGAAAAGACCGCATTGAAAAACGGCATGGTCACCCATGCCGTTTCTCTATTTCCCCAAGCCCCTATCAACCACCAGCAACTGGTGGATATAAAGCGAGTGTGTCACCATCTTGGAGCTTGTCCTCCGTTTTTGCGTGGAAGCCATTGAGAAGGATAATCCCTATGCCCTCTGCCTCAATCGAAAGATGGTCAATCACTTCTTGAATTGTTGGGTAGTCCTTTTCATCAAGGTTAACCTTCTTACCTCGACCTTCTCTGTAATAGGCATATAAGAGGACATCAATCATATTACCTTCTATCTACGTCTCATCCTGGAGACGAATTGATCAAAAGACTAGGAGCAAGTTTTACAGTCCAAGCTCTTCTAAGCGCTCGTCGCTTGGGAATGCATCTTCCCAGCCTCTCTCTTTGTAGTAGTCGCCTAGCATCTCATCTAATCTAGACACCATGCCCTTAGATGGGCCGTTGCTAATAGGTTCTTCAATTAGACGTCTTGGTAGGCTGTCTTCGCCAGCTTCCATACCTGCTTCCTTATTGAATAAGCGCTCAAGATTGTAAATGCGCTCACCAGCTTGTAGTAGGTCTGCTGGAGTCAAATCAAAACCAGTTGCTGCATTGTAAAGTGCGGTATATTCGTCAGCACCTAGGGCGAAGGAGGTGAACAAGCAGAGACCTAAGGAGTCAATAGCCGCTGTTAAATCTTGGAAAGTCTTAACCAGTAGGCCCTTGCCTTCTGTTTCTGTACGATCAGCCAGACCTGGTAAACCAAGGATTTCTGGAGAGATGGTATATCCACGGACATGGCAACCACCACGGTTGGAAGTCGCATAGTTCAAACCAATACCTTGGATTGCTCGGCCATCATATGCTGGTAGTTCAAGTTTCTTTGAGGCGATAGAGAATTCAGGATGCCCATACTTCTCGGTCAACGCCGCTGAACCGTCAGCCATTAATGAAGCTAATTCGCCGTTGCCTTGACCCATTAGCTTGGTCCACTCAACGATTGCTTCAGCGTCTCCCCACTTCAGTGATGGAAGACCTTCTAAGTCCGCATCAGTGATTGCTCCCTTTTCATATAGTTCCATTGCGGCAGCAAGCGTACATGGTGCACTGATGGCATCTAGGCCATACTCATTACAATAATAGTTTGCTTCATTGATTGCCTTGAGATCGTTCACGCCACAGTTGGATCCATATGCCCATAGTGGTTCATACTCAGGACCGCCAACTTGGGCACCTTCATGTTCAATGACACGACCACATCCGATTGGGCAGCGGTGGCAGTGGTAATTCTTAACTAGGTGTTTCTCTACTAATGCTTCACCGGAAATCTCTTCCGCATCTTCAAAGAATGATTCTTGCCAGTTCTTCGTTGGTAGTCCGCCTACACCATTGATGATGTTGACAAGGATTGCCGTACCGTAAGTTGGAAGACCAGTCGATGTTACTTCATTCTCTTTAATCTTAGCCATAGACGCTTGGAAGGCCTTGGTCATTGCTTCTTTATCTGCAGGAGCAATAACGCCTGCAGTTGCATTCACGGTAATTGCCTTCAAGTTCTTGGAGCCCATAACCGCACCCAGACCACCACGGCCAGCCGCACGGTCTTCATCGTTTATGATACAAGCAATCTTCGATAGGTTCTCGCCCGCAGGACCGATCGCCAAGGTCGATGATTTCTCTCCATGAGCTTCTTCAAGTTTCGCGGTCAGATCGCGAAGGGTCATGCCCCAGATATCATCTGCATCCACAATTTCAATGTGGTCATCTTCTATGTAGATACGAACAGGAATATCCGACTTACCTTCCACTATCAAAGCATCGATACCAGAGTACTTCAACTTGGCACCCCATACACCACCAGAGTTCGAAGATCCAATACGGTTATTAAGTGGTTGCTTACTAACGACCATAAAACGGCCAGCACATGGTGAGTTCGTTCCAGTTAGAGGGCCCGTGATAAAGATTAACTTATTCTCTTCTGATAGGGGATCGACCTTAGCGATGCCATCGTCATACAACCACTTCGTTCCAAGACCGCGGCCACCTAGGTACTTTCTAGCTTCATCTTGGTCGATCTTCTCCCTGTTGATTGACCTATCCGCAAGATTGATGCGAACAAGATTCAAATGATAAGCATTGTTTTCCATATCGTTCTCCTTTATATTCTCGCAATAAAAAATAGGACTTACGTCCTGTCAGAATCAAAGAGGGCATGCTTTCAGGACGCAAATAAATTGCGATTCCTTTCCAAGCATGGGAGGCTCTGCTGTTTCCATCAGAACCCGTGGGTAAGGGGCCATAGATTTCTCATTAGGCCTACTTACTCGGAACCTATACTTATTATAACGTTTTCCCTATCTTAATTCAAGGGGATCTAAACGTAATTAGTCAGCATCCTAACTCAACAGGGTGTCCATTCTAAGCTGCTGGCATTCATATTCTCTCCTTAACGCCTGAGGTTGAAAGGTGAGAAGAGCCTTTGCCCTCCCCTCATCCATAATCCAGTCTTCGACTTGGTCCCTCCCCAAGATAAGTGGCATCCGATGGTGGACATCTTCCATGCCCTCAACAGCCGCCCTGGTCAACATGGTAAAATGCATCTTCTCATCAAAAAGGTCATAGATAGAAGCAACAAAAAGCAGCCTACCTTCATTAGGATGAAACTCAATCTTTTCCTTCTCCTTGTTCCACTCGAAGTAGTAGGACATGGGGATGATTGCTCTACGATGCCTTATTCCCCCTTGGAAAGTCTTCCTCTCCAACACCGTTTCACTCCTTGCATTGATGATGGTTTGCCCCTTAGCAAAACCGGGGTAACCCCAGCCCTGCTTCGTCAGGACCAAGTCTCCATCACGCCCAATAATTAGCGGCACTTCATTAGTGGGAAATATCTCTCCTGTTTTCGCCCCTTCTTTAACATCCGTATCGACCTTCTCCACCATACGCCCGATGCCTTCCAGCATATCATCCTGAATGTAATAACGACCACACATTCCAACCACCTCCATTCTACCTTGATATTTTATCCTATAAAAACTAAAAGGAGCAAACAAGCCCTTTAACAAAAAAAACTCCACAGCCTTTCAGGCTGTGGAACTCAATAACATTATCAGTCATTTTCCAGCTTTAACTTCTTTCCATTCTCATATACCCAGCTGAGGTAATAGAAAGATAAACACAATACAACTATCCATATAATAGCCAAGAAATATGGCGGCATAGCTATTACACGATCAAGATACATCTTCTCTGTCAAATCTAGAAGACTGGAAGCCACCAGACCACTTGGAACATAATGCAGCCAATGGTGCTTACCGCTCTTTTCGCGCTGAATTACCACAAAACCCGCTACAATACCAACTACTAATCCTATCACACGTAGAACAGTCATCAGTCCCATTGCTAACTCCTATCCTTATGATATTATTGTATCATAATAAAGCCTTTTTACACCGCCGCTTTACCTGAAGGATAGCAAAAAAGCAGGTCTTTTCAGACCTGCTCTTTGCTATTTGGCAACTACCT
>CAYFUF010000030.1:0-16435 GCA_964346245.1 uncultured Peptoniphilaceae bacterium
ATGAGCGGAATCCGCAGGAGCGAAGCTCCGAGGACCTAGCGAGTCGGTGGCTTTTGATGTAACTACTCTTGTATCACCACGCCTGGATTGACCGCATTGACCGTGCGGGCAAAAATGTCGAAGGCCTCCTTGTAGGAGTTCTTGGTGCGGAAGTAGTCGGAGCCCAGCTGGTAGATGAAGCCGTTGTCCAACTTGATTTCGATGAGCTTGCCCATGAGGGTGCGCTTGGTTGCGGTCATCCGGCGGATGGCCATTAGAGGGTGACCAATAAGGATGTTCTCTTCATCGAACTTCTTGGCTCTCTTTTTTTGGGACATCTTCGAGCCTATCAAGCCCCCGATTAAGCCGAGACTTCTGCCGGCGTTGATGGCGGCAGAACCCTTGGAAATGATCAGGCCCTCGTTAGTCAGCGCTTATAAGCGGACCATGTGGGTATACATACAAAACCACAAAAGAGAAATAACAAAGGAGTACAATATGAAATTAAGTGCAAGAAATCAGTTCAAGGGTAAGATCGTTGAGATTCAAGAGGGTGCTGTGAATGGGATTGTCCGCATCGACATCGGTGGCGGAAATGAGATTACCTCGACCATCTCCATGGGCTCAATCAGAGACCTGGGCCTAGAGGTCGGCAAGGAAGCCATCGCCGTCATTAAGGCAAGCTCCGTAATGGTTGGTGTCGAAGACTAATGTCAAAAAGCATAAGGAGCTTGCGCAGAATGTATCCTCATTCTGCGCAAGCTCCTTTTTTTGTCTACTTATCACGGGCCATCAACCGCCTAAGCTCACCCACGACACCGATGTCCGCTTCCAGCCAATCGACGCTGTCTAGGTCGCTGGCGCCAAGCCAGGCTCCCGCCTGGTGTTCCAAGAGCTCAATTTTGCCCGCTGTTACTCGGCTCAGGTAGCAGTGCATGGTCAGGTGAAAGTGGGGGTAGTCGTAGTCCACCGTGTAGACGAAACGGTCGATTTCAATCTCCACGCCTAGCTCCTCTCGGATTTCCCTTTTGAGGGCCTCTTCTTTAGTCTCGCCTGCTTCCACCTTGCCACCGGGGAATTCCCAACGGCCTTTAAACTCGCCATAGCCCCTTTGGGTGGCAAGAATCTTGTCTTGGTCCTTGATGATAGCTGCAACGACTTCAATCTTTTTCATAGGCCTACCTTCTCTATTAGCTAAGCTGTCTAACAGACTAACTTAATTAACAATGTAATCATAAATATCTTCTCGGACGGGGACATCCAAATCATAGAAGATTTCCACTGCACTCATCTGCGTCTCGGGCATGGTAATCTCTTCCAGTTGACCAGTCGCCCTAATCTTGCCCAGATAGTAGAACTCCTTGGAAGTCCGGTCATCCTTGTTTTTTCGGACAAAGAGGTGCATGGCAATGCCCAAATCCTCCGCATGGACCGCCCTTTGCACATCCTCCGACTCCTTGGTACGCTGGGACTTAGACAGGGCAATCAGAGCTGAATTGGAAATGAAACGGTCCTCGTAATTGATGCTAAGGGAGATGTCCTCCGCCTTATCGTAGTTGATGAAAACCGGGTAGGTATTGGTCTTCTCATCGTACTTGTAGCCACCGATGTTCAGGGGCACGTGGTCCTTATCCCAATCTAATAAGCGGCAGACATCCGAGTAGGTGTACTTGGAATAGAGCTGAAAGTTGGTGTCCTCGTAGCGGTTGCCATAATACTTTTTATTCCTATACAGGGCAAAATCCACCACTTCCTCGACGAGTTGGTGGAAGTGGGAGTCCTGTAGCATGGCCCAAAAAGTCTTCGAGATGGTGTATTGGGGGCCATGCCTCTGGATCAACTCACACCCCTCAAAGGTTCGGCTGGCCGCTCCGGTGGCGAAGCTCCCTTGCCCAATATTGACCAGGTTGACCTGCGTATTGTGGTCGTAGTGCAGGCCATAATCCTCGACCAAAAGCTTCCTTACTTTTTCAAGGGGGCGATCCACGCCCTCAAGTAAGCTCTTGATGAGGAGGAGTTCATGAGGCCTCTTGCCGTTGCCGAACTTGCTGGAGATGAACTTGAGCATGAGCTCCTTGTCCTCGCTGAGGCGGATGGCGTAGTCCTTTTCATACTTTTTCAAAAAGATGTAGTAGGAGCCCAAGGCCTTGTGGTCGAAGATGAGCTGCACATCGATTGATCCGTGGACTTCGAAGTCCATAAGACTAGGAATCCTACCCAGCTTGAACTTCAGCTGCTGGTAACTGTCCTTAATGAGGCGGATCTCGCTGAAGTTAGCCGCGTCGATGGACTCATAGATTCTCTCCTTGGAAATCTCATCGAAGTTGACGCTAGAGCAGCCTGGAATCAGGCGGTTGGATTCGCGCACGAACTTTCTGATGTTGTCTTTATTGTAGGTTCGGTCGCCGAATAGGGCGATGGGAATCATAAAATTATTCTTATAATTACCAATGAAGTCGATGATGACTACATAGTCCTTGTCGTCTGCCTTCCTCAATCCGCGGCCCAACTGCTGGATAAAGATTGTTGGCGATTCCGTCGGCCTCAACATCAAGACCTGGTTGACCTCAGGAATATCGATGCCTTCATTAAAGATATCCACAGTAAAGATGTAATCCAAACGATCGGCCGCCTCGTCATTGACCAAGCGTTCAATCACTTCCAGCCGCTCATCGATGGTTGCCCCGCTGGTCAGCGCGGCCGTCCGGTAGCCCCTTTCATTGAACAAGTGCGATAGGTTGGCTGCCTCCACGAGCGTCCGGCAGAAGGCAAGGCCCTTGACTCTATCCCCCGAGTAGCCATAGTACTGGGCCTGCTGGATAATATAGTCGACCCTTGCGCCATCCTCAATCTTGGCGAAACGGCCCAGGTCTTCCCTCTCCCTTTCCGTTTGGTAGACTTGGGGAATTTGAGCGACATGCTGTTGACCGTTAGGGTTCTCGGATTCTTCCACTTCGGTCCTTAGCCCAGCTTCCAGTCCTGCTGATAAGCCATCCTCCACCTGCAAATCCGTAATGCCGAAGTAGTGGAAGGGGCAGAGCAAATCCTCCTCCAGAGCTTGCTGGAGAGTAATTTCATGGGCAATGTTATTGTCAAACAACTTATAGATATCAAAGCCGTCCGTTCGGTAGGGGCTGGCGGTCATGCCAAGCCATAACCTTGGCTCAAAGTAGTCCATAATCCGCTGGTAGCTGGCCGCACCCGCCCGGTGGACCTCGTCGATTATAATCACATCAAACGCAGTGGGCTCAAATTGGCTGTGGACTTCCGCCTTGGTCATCATTTGCATAGTGGAAAAGAGGTAGTCGGCGCCCACCTGTGCGCTTGTTCCCGATAGGATGCCCGTCGTCACACTATCCTGGAAGACTCTGTTGAAGCTAGCTTGAGCTTGTCGGGCAATCTGCTCTCGGTGAACTAGAAAGAGCATCTTCTTGGGCTTCATATCTCGGACGGCAAAAGCCGATGCATAGGTCTTACCCGTCGCCGTAGCTGAGATGAGCATTGCCTTCTTTGAGCCCGCCTCCACCAACTTCCGCATACTCTCGATGAAATCCACCTGCATGGAATTTGGTGTCAGGCGGTAGTCTGCCAGATTGGGTATGGAAGCCTCTTTAACTAACTTCCGCTGCTTTTCCTGCTCCTCATACCGGATCTTGTAACGGGTATAAAATACGTCAAAATCCTCACTCCTATCCGACTTCCACAGGTGCTCAAACTCCTCGACAACTGTCTCGGCATACTCCCCCTCCTGGGTAGAGACCAGCTTGGCATTCCACTCCTTATTTTGCATCAGGGCAGCCGCGGTGATATTCGCGCTGCCCACAATGATTTTGTAGATATCTTGCTGCTTGAAAATATAGCCCTTGGTATGGAAGCCCTCTTTAGCCCCCTCGGTCCGATACATCTTCAGCTGGATATTATCGAATTGGTGGAGTTTGGCGATTGCTCGAGGCTCACTAAAAAGAAGGTAGTCCGTTGTCAATACCCTACCCCTGACACCTTTTTGAGCAATCTCCTTCAAGACCTCCAGCAGGGGCGTCAGCCCGCTCATGGTAATAAAAGCAACGCTGATGCAAAACTCCTCACAACTTTGCAGCTCGTCCATGAGCGAAGTCAGCACCTTCTTGCCCTTGTCATAATCGTTAGAAATCAGCTGAGGGCGATAAGCCAAATTCGAATTCACCCTACTGTCGATGAGCCCAGTATCTATGCCTCTCCTGATTTCCTCAATCTGCCTTTTCTTCATGTCTCCACCCGTGTTTCATCTCTTGCCTATTCCCGCAAATGGCCATATCTAATGAAGCTTTCGCAACTCTTAGCAGCTACACATCCCCTTCACACCAAAACGACTTTCTGTTAGATCCATGATAACACGAGTGAGCCCCTTAAGGAATATTGGTCCCAAAACGGCCCACAAAAAAAAGCCGCTAGGTCAACCTAGCGGCTTTTTTCAACATCTTATTTTACCTTATTCTTGCCATGGTAGGCAGAAAACCCACCATCGACGGTGACCGTCTGGTAGCCCTGCTTGGCTAAGAGCTTTGCTGCCCTGCCTGACCGGGCACCTGACCGACAGAGCAGGTAGTAGGGCTCATCCTTGGTCATGTACTTATCCGGATCAGCCAACAGGGTGTTCATGGGCACGTGCTTTGCCGTGCGAATCCTGCCGCCCCGCAACTCAGACTTCTCCCGAATATCAATCAACTTAATCTTGCCAAGAAGCTCGTCGATGTCATTGACGGGAATCCTCTTGAAGTTGTCATCTTTTTTCAAAAAGTTAAACATGGTGTCCTCCTCACTATCATTCCTGTTATTCATACCCTTCCACCCGCCGATAAACTAGTAACCAAAGATGTAGGCCGCCCCATACTCCGCTTGTTCCGCCGTGAAGCCATCATACATCAACTGGTCAACGAGCTCCGCCCTAGAGAAGTTCTGTGTCTCACTATAATACCAAGCCCTATCCGCAGCCTGCCCATACCAGTCAGCCCCGGAAGCCGCGATAGCATGATCAATCTCATCCGCTGAATATCCCTCAATCCTTAGCTGCTGCCTGATTTCCGCCTCCGTTGAAGAGGTGTGAATCAAATAATATCGAGCCTGGCTGCTTGCATCAGCTTGGGTGGAGCTTTGGCAAGACTCTTGATTGGAATCTTCGGTCTGGTCTTGACTTGGACTGACGGTATCTTCCCCAGAACTAGCTGAATGCTGGCTAGTCTCCGGCTCTTCCGATACTTCCGCCTCCGGCTCTATACCTTCTCTTTCCTGCTGGCGCCGCAAGGCCTCAGCCTTGGATGATTCCTTATCCAGCCTCGCCTGATAATCTGCCTGCCTTTGCGATTGACTCTCCTCAATCTCCTGCAGTATCTCACTAGCCGATTTTCTCGAGTCGCAAGCCGCTAGGCAGAGTATGAGTAGTAGGATTATGCCGACTTTGCTCGCCTTCATCTTCATATGGCCCTCCATATTTCGCTTAATATTCTTATGAGAAGACATGTTTCTCAACGATATACTTCTATTCTAATACAAAGGGCTAACCCGTAAAAGATTGAATTTTACAGGTTAGAGATTGGCTGGCGCCCAATCTCAAACGTGGACAAGTCCCTATTGGGAAAATTTGAGGGGCCATGCGCATGCCCCCCCAATCGGACCGACGGGCGGCCCTCTTTTTCATAAGTTAGATGAACAGGTTCATGTTCGAGTTATCACTATCATTGAGCATGGTGGCGACGCCGCCGATTTTGACACCATCGATGAGCTCGTCTTTGGTCAGGCCCATGATGTCCATGGTCATCTGGCAGGCGGTGAGCTCGACGCCCATGGACTGGGCTTCCTGGATAAGCTCTTCGAGAGAGTAGATGCCTTTTTTCTTCATGACCCCGCGAATCATTTTGGATCCGGCGCCCATGAAGTTCATCTTAGATAGGCCTAGCTTCTTAGAGCCCTTGGGCAGCATGCGGCCAAACATCTTGCCCATGGTATCCTTCTTGACTTTTGGTGCATCTTTCTTGCGAAGGATGCTGAGGCCCCAGAAGGTGAAGAACATGTGGACTTTGTTGCCCATGGCCGCCGCTCCGTTGGCGATGATGAAGCTTGCAATTGCCTTATCTAAGTCCCCGTCGAAGACGATCATGGTCTTTTCCTTTTGACGAGGCGCTTGAGGGGAGGGTTGTCTGGGGGCGTCAGTAGATTGGGCAGTGGATGGGGTGCCTTTTTGGACCATGGCCCAAAACTTGCCCTTTCCCTCTCCCTTATCGATGAGTGTGTTGCCCGTGTTTTGGGCCCAGTTGTCGATGTCGCGCACGAAGCCGGGGTCGGTGGCGGTGATTTCGAGGATATCGCCATCGTTTATGTCCTGGATGGATTTGGCGACCTGGACGATGGGACCGGGGCAGGACAAGCCGCAGACATCTAAAATTTCAACCTTGTTAACCGGCTGCTGGGCGCTTGTCTGCTGTTCGGGGTCGGGGTCCTCTCCCTCATCCTCTTGGCCAACGATCTTGTCTTGGTCCATGCGGATGGATGGCCCACTTGCAGAGCTCGTCAAATCCTGCTCTAAGTCAAGCATGGTCCGCAAACCACCCACGAGGTTGGCTGCCTTGAACTGGTTCTGCTTGAGGATGCGCTCAGCCACATAGCCACGCAAACCGACCGCACAGAAAGCAAGGTAGTTGCCATCCTTGTCCAGCTCATCCAGCCTGTCTCTCAGCTGGGTTAGGGGGATGTGGACAGCGCCTTCGACCGAGTGAGCCAGCACTTCCATATCTTCACGGACATCTAAGAGGATGTAGTTTTCCTCATGTGCCTTGTACTCACTGTAGGTAATCGGCTCGGATAGGCCTTCGAGGACGTTTTGCGCCGTGAAGCCCGCAAAGTTTACGGGGTCCTTGGCATTGGAATAAGGAGGCGCATAGGCTAACTCCAGCTCGGCCAAGTCGTTGACGCTTCCCTTGAAGTGGATGGTCGTTGCGATGGTATCGATGCGTTTATCGACCCCTTCATAGCCCACAATCTGTGCGCCCAGCACCTTGCCGTCAACGCCATAAATCAGCTTGAGGGACATGGGCGTTGCACCAGGATAGTAGCCCGCATGGCTCATGGGGTGGATGATGGTAACATAGTAATCCTTGTTGAGGGCCATCCCCTGCCGCATAAGCGTCTTCTCGTTAGCACCGACGCCAGCTACCGTCAAGTCGAAAATCTTAGCCACACTGCTGCCCATCGTGCCCTCGTAGGCCTCCTTCGTCTTGCCCAGCAGGTTGCCGGCAACCAAGCGGCCTTGCTTGTTGGCCGGACCAGCCAGAGGAATCATGGTCTCGCCACCCAAGACGTAGTCGGTGACGCCGATGACATCGCCCACGGCATAGATATCTGGATTGGAGCTTTGCAGCAAGTCATTAACCTTGATGCCGCCCCTTTCATTGAGGTCCAAGCCAGCCTCTTTGGCCAACTCGCTGTTGGGGCGAACGCCGATGGACATGAGGACCATATCCGTTGCAATCTCGGCGCCGTCACTTGTCATGACCGTCTTGCCCCCGTCCTTGACTCCCGCGAAGCCAGTCGAGAGCATGAGCTTGACGCCCTTAGCCACCAGGTGATTAGCGACAACCTTAGCCATATCCTCATCCAAAGGGGGCATGACTTGTGGGGCCATCTCGACGAGAGTTACCTCGATGCCCCTATCCACCAAATTTTCCGCCATCTCTAAGCCGATGAAGCCTCCGCCAACAACAACTGCCTTCTTGGGGCGCTCGGTCTTGATGTAGTCGGTGATGGCATCGACATCGGGAATCGTCCACAGGGTGAAGACCCCTGGCAAGTCCGTTCCAGGAACTGGAGGAACAAAGGGCTTAGAGCCCGTAGAAAGGAGCAGCTTGTCATAAGAAAGGCTGTACTCCTCGTCTTTATTCAAGTCCTTAACGATGACTTCCTTGTCCTCTGGCTTGATCTTCACCACCTCATTCTTGGTGCGAATATCCACGCCATACTTGGCTTCGATGTCTTCCTTGGTGCTGACAAAGAGCGCATCCCTTCTGGCGATAGTTCCGCCCACGTAATAGGGCAGGCCACAGTTGGCAAAAGAGACATAGTCGCCTCTTTCCAACAAAATAATCTCTGCGTTCTCATCCAAACGTCTTAACCGGGCAATGGCGGTAGCACCACCAGCCACACCTCCAACAACAACCACTCTCATCCTTTTGCCTCCTTTATAAGCTCAAATGTCATCATTTCAACAGTTACTCATGCAAATAAAACAGAGATGATTTCTTTCACCTCTTCATGTCGACAGGAATAGAAGACTTCATTGCCTTGCTTGTTGCCTTCTACAATGCCCATCCTACGTAGAACACTCAAATGTTGGGAAACACTCGATTGGCTCACGTCCATACAGGAGATGATATTGGACACATTCATTTCCCCCTTATCGTGGAGGGACTTCAGAATGCAAAGCCTAACCGGATGCGCAAGCGCCTTCAGCAAGTCTGCCTTCTGCATATAGGTTTTCTTTTCCTTCTCATTTTTTTTATTCATAAGACCTCCCCTGTTTCACTATATTAGTATATTACCATATTCTAATATATCTAACAAAGAAATTGGCAGCAGCTGATTTCCCAAAAGCTGCTACCAATTCTCTCTTCTGTGATTGTCCTATGCCGCTTCCTAGGCGTTTGAATTAGTATCGACGAAAAGGGCTCTCACTCCACCGCCTGCCTCAACAAGCTAATCTGCCGCTTGACTTCAAGTGGCGCTGGGCCGCCCCGGCTTGTCTTCGCCTCCAGGATGTGGGTAAGGTCGATTGCCTCATAGACATCCTCCTCGATCAGCGGAGACTCCGCCTGAAATTCCTCCAGGCTGAGGTCCTCCAAGCCGCAATTCTTTTCAGCACAGTAAGCGACCAGGGCACCCGAGATGTGGTGGGCGTCCCTGAAGGGGACACCTTTTTTGACCAAGTAGTCCGCCAAATCCGTCGCATTGAGGTAACCCAATTTGCATGCCCTATACAAGGCGTCCGTATTGACTTTTAGGCTGTCCACCATCCCCGTCATGAGGATCAGGCAGTCTTTAGCCGTATCGATTGCCCGAAAAGCCGACTCCTTATCCTCCTGACTGTCCTTGGCATAGGCAAGAGGAAGCCCCTTCATCATGGTCAAACCCTGCATCAGGCTGCCGTAAAGCGTACCGCTTTTGCCCCGAATGAGTTCAGCCATATCCGGATTCCTCTTCTGGGGCATGATGGACGAGCCTGTCACATAGGCATCAGCAATCTCAATAAACTGGTAGGGCTGGGAGGACCAGATGACAAACTCCTCCGCCTGGCGCGACAGGTGCATGCCTAAAATGGCAAGGGCCGCTTCCAGTTCAAGCACAAAGTCTCGGTCGGAGACGGCGTCCATGGCATTCTCCATGACCCCCTCGAAGCCCAGCAAGTCTGCCGTCTTCTGCCGGTCGATCGGAAAGGAAGACCCCGCTAGGGCGCAAGCACCCAGAGGCGACTGGTTAATCCGCTTGCGCACATCCTGCAACCTATCCTTATCTCTTTGGGCCATCATCCCGTAAGCCACCATATGGTAAGCAAAGGAGATGGGCTGGGCAGCCTGCAAGTGGGTGTAGCCCGGCATGAGGGTATGGGTGTGATCTTCGGCAAGATGGCAGAGGGCTTCGATGTAGGCATCCAAAAGGCCCAGAATCTCGTCCACCTCCTTGCGAAGATTGAGGCGAAAGTCCGTCACCACCTGGTCATTGCGGGACCTGGCCGTATGCATCCGCTTGCCTGCCTCCCCAATCCGCTTGGTCAGCTCATCCTCGATGAAGGTGTGGATGTCCTCCGCGCTGTTATCGATGAGCAGGCTGCCGTTTGCTAGATCCGCTTGGATATCCTCCAAGCCAGAAATGATCTGGTGAACATCCGCCTGGGACAGGACGCCTTGGTCGCCCAGCATAGTGACATGGGCAATAGAGCCTGCTATGTCCTCCTCCACCATCCGCTGGTCCACCTGGATGGAGGAATTGAACTTGTCCGCATAAGCATCCAGGTTGCCGCTTAAGCGGCCAGTCCAAAGTTTCATCATCTACCTGCCTTTCCTGGGCCTAGTCTAGCCACTTCTTGATGTGCTCTTTCTCCGCCGCTAACTTGACTACCTTGCCGCTGTCCCCAACCCGCTTAGCATGGGCAGCGATCTTGGAAGATAGGCCGTAGAGGTTAATAAAGCCCGTCGCATCCTCCTGGTTGTAGACCTCGTCGGACTCGAAAGTTGCATAATCTTCAGAATAGAGCGTGTAAGGCGACTTAGCACCAGCAAAGTAGGTGCCTCCCTTGTAGAGCTTGACCGTGACCTGTCCGGTCATGACCTCCTGAGTCGACTGAACGAAGGCGTTCAAGGCTTCCCGAAGGGGCGTGAACCACTTGCCGTTATAGACCAGCTCCCCGTACTTGAGGGCAAGGGCCTGCTTGAAGTGGAGGGTGTCCGCATCCAAGCAGATGGACTCCAGCTTGTTATGGGCGAAGTAGAGGATGGCTGCGCCAGGATTCTCGTAAACGCCTCGGGACTTCATGCCCACTAGGCGGGACTCGACGATATCGTCGATGCCGATTGCATGCTGGGCCCCCAAAGCATTGAGCTTATCCATGAGGGCAACAGGAGCTAGCTCTTCCCCATCTACCGCTACAGGAACCCCATTGTCGAAATCAATCGTCACATAGGCTGGCTCATCTGGGGCATCCTCAGGCTTGTTCGCCCAAGTCAGCATCCGGTCCAAGTTGGCTTCATTCTCAAGGCTTTCAAGGTCCATGCCCTCGTGAGAAATATGCCAATTGTTCTCATCCTCCGAATAATCATCCTCAGGGGTTGCGGTAATGGGAATGTTGTTGTCGATGCAGTATTGAATTTCCTCTTGGCGGCCCTTGATCTCCCAGAAACGCCAGGGGGCAATCACTTCGATGTTCTCATCTAGGGAAAGCATGGACAGTTCAAAGCGGACCTGGTCGTTACCCTTGCCGGTACAGCCGTGGACAATGACATGGGCCCCCTCCTCTTGGGCAACCTCCACCAACTTTTTCGCGATGCTGGGTCTTGCGATAGCCGTACCCAATAAGTACACGCCCTCATACTTGGCACCTGCCTGCAGCGTGGGGAAGGCATAGTCGGTCAAAAACTCCTCCCGCAGATCGAAGCAGTAGAACTTGGAAGCCCCTGAGGCAATCGCCTTCTTTTCCAGTGCATCCACGTCTTTCACTTGGCCATAATCGCCCGATACACAGATGACATCCTTAACCCCTTGCGCCTTCAGCCAGTGGACCAAAACCGAAGTGTCCAAACCGCCTGAATAGGCCATGATTACCTTATCCGCCTTACTTAACACATCATATTCTTTTTTCATTTCCTTCTCCTTTGCAATAAAAAAACACGATTTTCCCCCTTAACTGGGACGAAAAATCGTGTTGCCACCCGAATTCATTCCTTACTCACGTAAGAAACCTCATTGAGTACGTGTTCATACTCCTAAGCTGTAACGGGCTTTCCCGAATTAATCTCAATAGATCGACCAACTAGCTCCGAGCCTCTTTTCCCTATTTCTTCCACCGTCCCCTTCCACCCTACGGGACTCGCTGTGATTTCCAAAATAGCTACTGTTCTCTTCTTCGCTGATATTGGAAGAATGTTAGCACGCAGTGCGCCTACTGTCAAATGATTTATGAAGACTTTAATTTTCCTGAGACTTCAGGGTAAATCTATTATAATGGAAGTGGACCGCCTATATGGATAACGTTTGCCCAACGAGATAAGCGCTTAGGCCGGTGCCAAAAAAGGAAATGGAAAACTATCCCTAAGACAAGCTGGTGGCTAAAGCAAGCGCTAGCATCGAATACGGAAATAAGGGAGTGAAGTATGACTGAAAAGAAGACAGCGTTGTATGATGAGCATGTTGAACTGGGTGGTCGGATGGTCCCCTATGCAGGATGGTTGCTGCCCGTGCAGTATCCAAGCGGCACCACCAAGGAGCATATGGCAGTCAGGGAAAGCTGCGGCCTATTCGATGTCTCCCACATGGGAGAAATCTTCGTCAAAGGACCTGGTGCAGAAGCCTTCTTGGATTATGTGTTGACCAATCCGATGTCAACGCTTAAGGAAGGTCGCGTCCGCTATGCAATCCTTTGCCAAGAGGATGGAGGCAGTTTGGACGATCTGGTCGTCTACCGCTTGGGTAAGGACGATTTTATGTTGGTCGTTAACGCCGCCAATACGGATAAGGACTACGCCTGGTTGCAAGACCAGCACAAGAAGTGGACGGGCGATGAAGTAAGCCTAGAAAACAAGTCAGACCTCTTCGGCCTGCTCGCCTTGCAGGGACTCAAAGCCAAGGAAGTCCTTGAACCTTTGGTGGAAGAAGGATGCTTACCGACCAAATTCTTTAGCTTCAGCCCTGAAATCAAGATAAAGGACAAGGTTGCCCTGATTTCGCAAACGGGTTATACCGGTGAATTCGGCTACGAGATTTACCTCCACTGGAATGATGTCCCCACCGTCTGGGCGGCACTTTTACAGGAGAAAGAAAAGCATGGGCTGCTTCCCTGCGGCCTCGGTGCAAGAGATACCCTGAGGATGGAAGCTGGCTTGCCCCTATATGGACACGAGCTTAGCGAAGAGATTAACCCCTTGGAAGCCGGCTTAGGCTTTGCCGTCAAGCTGGACCGCCCCGCCTTCGTCGGCCAAGACGCCTTGAGTCAAGAGCTGTCCAGAACGCGTATTGGTCTGGAGATTACAGATAGGGGCATTGCAAGGGAAGACAGCGATGTCTA
Source organism: uncultured Peptoniphilaceae bacterium (assembly GCA_964346245.1). Taxonomy (GTDB): domain Bacteria; phylum Bacillota; class Clostridia; order Tissierellales; family Peptoniphilaceae; genus CAYFUF01. The sequence continues at coordinate 12,779 of CAYFUF010000030.1, forward strand.
CCTGGATGGGGAAAAGATTGGTCATGTCAGCTCGGGAACCAAGTCGCCCTATACGAAGAGGGCAATTGCCCAAGCGCTAGTCAATACGGAAGCCAATTTGAAACTCGATGATGAAGTGGAAGTCGACGTTCGTGGAAAGCGGCTTAAGGCCAAAGTGGTCGATATGCCCTTCTATGAGCGGAAGAAATAGTGAAAAAATAAAAAGGAGGAAGTGGGTAACCACGAAAACAAGATGACAAAAAGATATGCAAAGTCTCATGAATGGGTCGAGGAAGTTGATGGAAAGTACCGAGTAGGACTAACCGAATATGCTAAGGATCAGCTGGGCGACATTGTCTTTGTCAACCTGCCTGAGCCGGGCGATATCGTCGAAGCCGACCAACCCTGTGGCGAAGTTGAGTCCACGAAGGCGGTTGATGACATCATCGCTCCTGTCAGCGGTCAAGTCGTTGAGATCAACGAAGAAGTCCTAGATGCCCCTGAAATGATTAACGACGCGGCGGAAACAACCTGGCTCTTCACCCTAGAGGATGTCGAAGGTTGGGATGAGCTCCTAGAACAAGCCGCTTACGAGGATTTTATTGCTGATCTCTAAGGTTGGTTTGACGGAGGGATGTCCCTTATCAGTCTGGAAGTAAGCTACTTCTGGCTGATGAGAAGACCTTTCCAAGTCCAGCTAACGAAATAAAAGAAGAGGAAACTATGGCAGCATATATTCCAACAAACGCGGAAGATAGCAAGGTGATGCTGGAAAAGATCGGCGTCGACAGCATGGACGAGCTTTTCCAGTCCCTGCCCAAAGACCTTTTGGTGGATGAGTTAAACTTGCCTGATGGGATGAGCGAGATGGAACTCCAAGACTTCTTCGCCAGATTAGGTGCGAAGAATAAGGTCTACAAGGAGGTCTGGCGGGGGGCTGGTGCCTACAAGCACTTTGTTCCTGCGGCGGTAGATGAAATTCTAAGCCACGAATCTTTCGTTACCTCCTACACGCCCTACCAGGCGGAAATATCCCAAGGCATACTCCAATCTATCTTTGAATATCAAACATCGGTTTGTGAACTAACGGGCCTAGATGTGTCCAACGCTTCGGCCTATGACGGCGCTTCAGCTTTTGCTGAGGCTTGCCGGATGACCCTGACGCGGAAGAGAGATATCGTCATTTTGGCGGGCAACATTCATCCGGCTTACAAGAAGACGGCGATGACCTACTTTGTGGGGGGCGATGCCCGCTTCATCGAAGTCCCCGCCGGTCCCGACGGCCTGATTGACAAGGACAAGTTGAAGGAGGCCATGACCGATGAAGTCTCCGCCATTGCCCTCCAGCAGCCCAACTATTACGGTCTCTTTGAAGATGCGGAAAGTATCAACGAGATTGCCCACGATGCTGGCGCCTTGGGCATCATGGTGGTTAACCCAGCGACGCTGGGCGTCATGGCAAGCCCTGCCGACCAAGGCGCGGATATTGCCGTGGGCGATGGTCAACCCTTCGGCATGCCCCTTTCCTTTGGTGGGCCATACCTGGGCTTCATGGCCACCACCCAGAAACTAACCAGGCAGCTGCCTGGCCGTATCGTCGGCCAAACGACGGACACGGAAGGCAGGAGGGTCTTCGTCCTTACCCTGCAGGCCCGCGAGCAGCACATTCGTCGGGAGAAGGCTTCGTCCAACCTCTGTACCAACCAAGCCCTCTGTGCGATGCGGATGAACTGCTTCCTGAGCGCTATCGGCCCTGACGGTCTGGAGCGGATGGGGCAGCTCTCCTACTACAATGCCCACCGCCTAGAGGAGGCTTTGGCCAAACTTGGTTTCGAGCGAGAAGTGGATACGCCTTACTTTAATGAGTTTGTGACGACATCGCCTGTGTCAGCCAAGGAAGTTGAAGCTAAACTTGCTGATGCTGGCATACTGAGCGGCCTTCCCCTCGATGATAACCGCATCCTGTGGGCTGCGACTGAACTCAACGATGGCCGGGCGCTCGACCGCCTGGTGGCTGTTTTATCTGAAATGAAGGAGGATGCCTAATGTTGCTCAGCTTTGAAAAATCTCAACAGGGGCACAGTACCAACTTCCTGCCCCAAGCACCGGACAATTGGCAGGAGACTCCTCTACCAGAAAAACTGCTGAGGAAGGTCAAGCCCCGCCTGCCCCAACTATCGGAAACGGAACTCTCCCGCCACTACAGCGAGCTGGAAGAGCAGACCTTTGGCATCAACAAAGGCTTCTATCCTCTAGGTTCCTGCACGATGAAATATAACCCTAAGGTTAACAACAAGGTTGCGAGCGATCCCGCTTTTGCCCAGCTCCACCCCACCCAAAGAGAAGAGGATGTGCAAGGTGCCCTCGCGGCTTATGAACTCCTCGACCTCTACCTGAGGGAAATCACGGGCATGGACAAGTTCTCTTTTGCGCCCATGGCCGGCGCCCAGGGTGAGTTCACCTCCCTCTTAGCTTTCCGTGCCTACCACAAGAGCAAGGGGCAAGACCACCGCGACGAGATCCTAATTCCGGATTCTGCCCACGGCACCAATCCGGCTTCGGCTACCATGGCCGGCTACAAGACGGTCCATGTCATGACCGACGACAACGGCTGCATTGACCTTGACTCGCTCAAAGAGAAGCTCAGCGATAATACAGCCGGTCTCATGCTCACCAACCCCAACACCCTGGGCATCTTCGACACCAACATCTCAGAGATTACCCACCTGGTCCACCAAGCGGGCGGCCTGAACTTCTATGACGGCGCCAACCTGAATGCAGTGCTTGGGCTGAGCAGACCGGGTGATATGGGCTTCGACATGGTCCACCTCAATCTCCACAAGTCCTTCTCCACCCCACACGGTGGCGGCGGCCCGGGCTCAGGCCCTGTCGGCTGCAAGGACTTCTTGAGGCCCTTCCTACCGGAGAACCTAACCAGCGCTGGTGAGGACGACCACATCGATCCCGCCGATCTCATCCAAGAGGTCTACGATGACGAGCTGAGTCCCATCTCCTGGACCAACCCCGACCACAGCCTAGGGCGGGTCGGCGCCTTCAACGGCAACTACCTGGTCAGCCTTCGGGCTCTTGCCTACGTGCTCCGCCTGGGTAAGGAAGGCATCCCTGATGTCGCCAGACATGCGGTCCTCAACGCCAACTACATGCAGTCCAGTCTCTACGACATCCTGCCTCCGGCCTTTGACCGCATCTGTATGCACGAGTTCGTAGTTTCCTGCTCCAAGCTCAAAAAGGAAACGGGCTGCACCGCTAAGGACTTCGCTAAGCGCCTGCAAGATTACGGCATGCACCCACCAACCATGTACTTCCCACTCAATGTCGAGGAAGCCCTCATGATTGAGCCAACAGAAACGGAAGGCAAAGACCGGTTAGACGATGCTATCGCCGCCTTCCGCGAAGTTTACGAAACAGCTTACTCCGACCCAGACGTTCTCCTCAACGCGCCCCATAAGCAAAAGATCACTAGACCTGATGAGGCCACAGCGGCCCGCCATCCCATCGTCAAGTACGATTTTGCCGAAGAGACTAAATAGAGGTACTCAAAAGCCACCGACTCGCTAGGTCCTCGGAGGGGGCTCAAAAACCATCGACTCGCTAGGTCCTCGGAGCTTCGCTCCTGCGGATTCCGCTCATCGATGGTTTTTGATACACTTGGGCGTG
>CAYFUF010000031.1:0-15056 GCA_964346245.1 uncultured Peptoniphilaceae bacterium
CTTTTCGAATTTATACAAGCATTCAGGAGCTCTTTTCGACCTTAGCATTTTTAAAAACGAGAAATCCTCAAGTACGGCGAAGTCATTTCCAACCTTAGTATCTCCAAATCCACGTTTTCATAAGTCCCACGGACCCCTTCAACCCGAAACCCCATACCGAAAAAGTTGTCGACCCACACCTAACGGTATCAAAAACCACCGACGAGCGGAATCCGCAGGAGCGAAGCTCCGAGGACCTAGCGAGTCGGTGGTTTTTGAGTCATTTTTATTTAATTAAATCTGGTCAGCCTAAATCGCACAGGGACTGTATCCACAGTCTTGGCACTCTTCACAGCCGCCAGCGACCATCATGGTGCCGCCACACATTGGGCAGGTGTCTGGGTCCTTGGCAAGTGAGTCGTTGACGATATCATTGATCTCATCTTGGAGCTGTTGGATGCGCTTTTGTGGGTCGGTTTCAGCAGCCTCTTTCTTCTTGGTTTTGTCGGTGATTAGGATGCCGGAACGAGCACAGCCATCACGGTAGATGGTAATGCCTTTGAGCCCTTGTTCCCAAGCGTAGAGGTAAAGCTCTTCGACTTCATCGACGGTGGTTTCCTCAGGTAGGTTGACGGTAGAGGAAATGGAAGCGTCGATGTATTTTTGCCAGTGTGCTTGCACCTGGATGCGGTCCTTGTAGTTGAGGTTGGCGGTGGTGACGATAGTTTCTGGCAGATTCTCTTCGTCCTTGAGACCTTTAGCATCCATGAACTGCTTGATGATAGGGGTAACGACCTTGTAGTAGGTGTCGATGCCGCCGTTGATGGACTCCGTCTTTCTAGTGTAGGAGATTTGGAAGATGGGCTCTACACCATTCGAGCAACCGATTAGGGTGGAGATGGAACCGGTTGGTGCAATGGTCAAGAGCTGGGAGTTACGCAGGCCGTACTTCTCTACCATATCCAGGGTCTCCTGGGTTGCGACTTCATTCAAGAAGCTAGAGGCAAGCACAGCATCCTTCTTGTAGAAGGGGAAGGGGCCGTCATCTTTGGCTAAGAGGGCGGAAGCCTGCAAAGCATCGTTGGCAATAGCAGAGCCTAGCTTGTCAATCAGTTCGAGGGACTCGTCTGAGCCATAACGGATATCCAACTTGATAAACATATCAGCCAGACCCATGATACCTAAGCCGATTTGGCGAAGGTTCTTGGAGCTTTCTTTTTGCTCTGGTAGTGGATGGAGGTCCGTATTCTCGTCAAGGACTTCGTTGAGGTATTTGACGCCGTCATGGACAGCTTTTTTAAGGCCATGCCAGTCAACTTCAGCGTGGTCTGTGAAGGGCTTAAGAACGAAAGCACCTAGGTTAATGGAAGAGAGGTTACAAGCACCGAAGGCTGGTAGCGGCTCTTCTGCACAAGGGTTAACGCCAGCGTATTCAAAGTCAGGATCTTCGCTCATCAAGTGGTAGGAGTCGATGCGGCTCTTGAAGAGGATACCAGGCTCAGCCATGTTCCAGTTGTTGTAGCAGAGGGTTCGGTAAAGTTCTCTCGCATTGACCGTTCTTTCGATTCTTTCCTTGGTGGCTTCCACATCGAAGTGAAGGAGGAATTCCCTGTCATCTTTAACCGCTTGCATGAACTCGTCGTTGACATTGACGGAGATGTTGGCAAAGGTAACCTTATTCAGGTCGTTCTTGACGTCGACAAACTCTTCAATGTCGGGGTGGGTGACATCTAGATTGAGCATCAAGGCACCGCGACGGCCTCTCATGCCGATAAGACCCGTAGTCATCGAATAGAGGTCCATGAAGGAGACAGCACCCGTCGTTGTAGCCGCCGCATTATTGACGACAGCTCCCTTTGGACGGAGCTTGGATAAGGTAAGGCCGACGCCACCACCGTAGGAGTAGGTGCGGGCCATCCACTTGGCCGTATCAAAAATCGACTCGATGTTATCTTCCACCTGGGGCATAACATAGCAGTTGGACAGGGTAAGCTTTCTGCCGAACTTGTCCAAGCCGCGGCCGGCAAGAATGCGGCCAGCAGGCATAAACTTCTTATCTCGAATCATCTTCATGATTGGCTCGTTGTTGCCGGAAATACGGGCGAGGAAGGCGTCAAATGGCTCATCATCAAATTGATACTTACTCTCATAAATATCTCTTTGCAAATCGGTCATATCCCAGCCGTGGAGGCGAAGTTTTGCCCGCTCTACGCGGTAGATGATATAGCGCTTAGCAACTTCAGGCGCGTGGCGCATCAATTCGATTTCGACGTAGTCCTGAATCTCCTCAATATTGACGGTCTCACGGTCGTGGAAGTAGGATTCGCAATCTTGCGCTATGCGTTCGGCCAACTCGTCGTTGACTTGGTCCTCTCCTTCCATCATCGCCTTTCGGATGGCAATTGCAATTTTCGACCAATCAAAATCGACGATGGTGCCATTGCGTTTCTCAACTTTCATTTTTCTCCTCCATAATTTCCTTTTTTTTGTCTCATATCATTGCTCTTAAATCAGGTGAAATGTTGCAGAATATCCATCTGCGTGCAATCGTTTTTCCTTCTCGCCAGAGCGAAAAAAACGGCATCCTCGCCTCTGGGGGATGCCCAAGGAACATCGTCTTACGGCTTCTATTTTTTGTAAAATCCTTCAATATTCCACAACATGTAGTGTTTAATAAGACTACAATACACAATTTAGCATATATTGATAGTGGCGACAAGCTCACGATCTAAAGTTTTTAGCGATAATAAATCCAAGAATTGCCACAGTTAGCTTTTTAGCTAGGGGGAGGCCTATTTATTAATTTTATCTTGGCGTAATGAAGGCAAAAACTATTACAAACCCGTAAGAAACATATTTCCTTCAAATCTTTTCCCTAGTATTCCTATATAGGGTACAAAGTAAGTAGCTATCTGGTGCGTCTCTCTACGATGAAAGCTCAGCAGATAGGAATGCACATGGAAGGAGGAAGCGGTCAAATCCGCAACTACAATGAACGATAATAACTATAACGACAACAACAAGTACGACGAGAACAGTAACAACTATAACACCAGCAATGACAACAACAATTATGGTGCAGGAAGTAAGATGAACGATTATAGTGCAAGAAACACTAGCCACTACGATAATAAGGATAATGGCGACTGGCGAGGGGACGAAAACAAAAGACCGAGCTATTTAGATGATTATAGGCAGGACTTCTACCGAGCCCCCTATCGGCAGAGGGATGATAGCCAAAAGGCTCACAATTACCAGGCTTACCAGCAGCAAGCCCCAAATCAACAAGCCTACAGTCAAGGAGTCTACAACCAAGGAGCCTATAGCAGGCAGGATCCCAGTCCACAAGGACCTGGAAACCAGAATGAGGTAAGAAAGCTCGTTCGAGAAGAGATACAACGAAACTATAAGCCAAAAGGATCATGGCTTAGGGGGCTCTTGTTAGCCCTCTTCGGTTCCCTTATTGGAGCGGTAGCAGGCATTGCTTTGGTGACAACGGGAGCTTTGCCAATCGAGATGCAGGCCCCCAAGCAGGAAGCAGCCGTGGTAAGTCAGACGCCTTCTAAGCCCTTGAGTCTGCAGGATGGGGCAACAATAGAGAATGCTGTCGCCGAAGAGGCAATTCCTTCGATTGTCGGTATAACCACTACCTTACAGGGCGGTGGGCTGGATGCCTTCTCCAGTATGACCGCACCTTCTCAGTTTATGCAGGCAGTGGGCTCTGGTGTTATTGTTTCTTCCGATGGTTACATTTTGACCAATGCCCATGTCGTGGAGAATGGTCAGGCAAGCAAGTTAACTGTCCGCTTGGCCGATGGGGACGAGGAAGAGGCAGAGTTATTGTGGCATGACCAAACCTTGGACCTTGCCATCATTAAGATTGACCGGACCGGTCTACCTGCTGCAAAGCTGGCGGATTCATCAGCAGTCCAGGTAGGAGATAAGGCGATTGCTATCGGCAACCCGCTGGGCCTTGACCTCCAATCCACGCTAACCTCTGGTTTCGTGTCTGGTTTGGAAAGGTCCATCACCCTGATGGATGGTAACATCATGGATGGCCTAATCCAAACGGATGCCGCCATCAACTCAGGTAACTCGGGTGGTGCCCTCCTCAATTCTCGGGGAGAGGTCATTGGCATCAATACCGCTAGACCAGAGATAGCGGATGGCATTGGTTTTGCGATTCCAATCAACATCGCTAAGCCAATCATTCAGAAAGTCATCGAGACAGGTTCTTACGAGCCCATCTACCTAGGGATTATGGGTTACAATGTGCAGATTGCATGGCAATTCAACAGCGGTGACCTTCCTGTCGAAAAGGGCGTTGTGGTCCACGAGGTCTATGCAGGATCTCCTGCAGCCAAGGCTGACATTCAACCGGAAGACATCATCATCTCCATCGATGATAAACCTGTTGAGTCCATGAACAGCCTCAAATCGATTCTTGTCCACTATGACTTGGGGGACACGGCAACAATCAAATACTACAGTGGCGACGAAATCATCGAAAAAGAGATTGTCTTCGAGCGTTTTGATCTTCGCTAGCTGCTAATGAGGGGGGAGCGCAAGCTCCCTCTTTTAATGCTTGACAGGGAAGCTCTTTCATGGGAAACTATATCTAGTTAGATATATATAAGGAGGAGCGAGATGAAATTAAACTCAGCAATATATATTTCGATGTCCCGTAGCCTGCTCCAGTTGGAACGCAACTTAGAACAGCTGTTGAGGGAGCATGGGCTGACAAAAACACAGTTTGCTGTCATGGAGGCCTTGTACCATAAGGGGACACTCTCCCAATTCGATCTGCACAAGATCATCCTGACGACCGCTGGCAATCTGCCTGTTGTCGTCCGCAATCTCAAGAAAGAAAAACTGATTCTAGAGAAGGTGGACAAGAAGGACAGGCGGAGAAAGCACCTATCCTTGTCAAAAAAGGGAATTGAAGTGATGGAAGAGATATTGCCCAAGCACATGGCCCGCATCGATGAGGCCTATGCCGTTTGGGATAGCGATGAAAAACGTCAACTCTATAAGTTATTGCGCAAGTTTGGAAAGGAAAATCATGGAAGCTAAAATTTTAAATACAGTAAAAGGACGCCCTGCCATCGACGGAGCAGGCGTGAAATTAGTTCGCGTTTTGGGCGGGCCTACGATTGAAAAGTGGGACCCCTTCCTCATGATGGATAGTTTTGATTCCACCAATTACGACGACTACAAGGCTGGTTTCCCTACCCACCCTCACCGGGGAATCGAAACCATTACCTACCTGTCACAGGGGCATGTAACCCACGAAGACTCTATGGGTAACAAAAAGACGATTGGGCCGGGCATGATTCAGTGGATGACTGCTGGATCGGGCATCCTCCACTCAGAAGTCTTCGAGGAAGAAGACCGCCTCTTGGGCCTGCAACTTTGGCTCAATTTACCTAAAAAGGATAAGATGACATCGCCCAAATACCAAGAAGTTAACCCTGAAGATGTCGCTGTTGTCGATATCGACCAAGCTAAGGTCCGCATTTTGGCCGGTGATTACCAAGGTCAAAAGGGTTACCAGTCTCACCACAATCCTATGGACTTCTATGCTATCGACATTCCTGCTGGTCAAACGGTGACGATGGAAGTTAAGGAAGGATACACCACTCATCTCTTCACCCTACTCAGTGATGTCACCATCAATGGGGAAGAAATCCTGGAGAAGACCGACGTTCTGATGTCTGAAGGCAGCGTAACTATTGCGGCTAAGGAGGATGCGGAAGTTGTTTGGATGGCCTCTCCACAGCTGGATGAGCCTGTCGCTTGGGGTGGACCTATCGTCATGAATACGGACGCCGAGCTCCGCCAAGCTTTCCAAGAACTTCGCGAAGGTACCTTCATCAAGGAAGCGATTGAGGACGAGGCATAGTCATAATTACTGAAAATGAACCTCCGCAAACTAGGCGCACTCTAGCGAGCGGAGGTTTTATCTTACCCCTATGTTTAGGTACGCGTCTTGATTTCCCATTCCCATGCAAAGCCCAATCAACAAGTCCTGACTATGCTAAAATAGATGTTGGAGGGGACTATGAATAAAGCATTATATCGAGTGTATCGACCACAGACCTTTGATGAGGTCCGTGACCAGACAAGTATCACCAATCTACTGAAAAATCAGGTTCATACGGGAAATGTGGGCCACGCCTACCTTTTCTCCGGCTCTCGGGGAACAGGCAAGACGTCCTGCGCCAAAATCTTCTCCCGTGCTGTCAACTGCCTCCATCCCGTGGGCGGGAATCCCTGCAACGAATGCGAGAATTGCCGGGCCATCCTCGAGGAAACCACCATGGACGTCGTCGAAATGGACGCCGCATCCAACCGAGGCATTGACGATATTCGCGAGCTGAGGGATAAGGTCATCTACCCACCAACCCAGCTCAAATACAAGGTTTACATCATTGACGAGGCGCACATGATTACCAATGACGCCTTCAATGCCCTGCTTAAAATTATGGAGGAGCCACCCGAGCACCTCATTTTCATCCTAGCCACAACTGAGCTAGAAAAGATACCCATCACCATCCTATCCCGCACTCAGCGCTACGAGTTTAAGCGAATTGATTTGCAAGCCATCGAGGACAACGTCCGCGACATCGCCAAGCAGATGGGCAGGCAAATTGATGATGAGGCGGTCAGATCGATTGCGATAGCGGCTGACGGCGCCATGCGAGACGCCCTATCTCTCCTCGACCAGGTCATGACAAACGAGGTCGAGGTCATAAGCCAAGAGGCCGTTGACTCTGTCCTAGGCACGGTGGGCTTTTCGGCCATTTACCAGCTGACCGACATGGTCTTTAAGAACCAGAAAAAGCAGGCTCTGCAGCGGATGGAGGAAATCCTCCAGTCAGGCAAAGATGCGGAGAACTTCCTCAAGGAGATGATTGCCTACTTCCGCCTCCTGCTCATCTATAAGGCAACAGAGGACATCGCCCTCTTACAAACGGACATCGATCAAGCCAACCAGATTCAGGAGCTCTGCAAGCAAGTAGAGATCCAGCGCATTCTGGATTCCATCGAGATTCTCCTCGAAACCGAGCAGTGGATGAGGCGGTCAAACTACCCCCAAATTCTCATGGAAACAACGGTCATCAAGCTGATCAACTACAAGTCTTCCAAGGACCTGAACTCCCGCTTGGAAGCTTTGGAGGCAAAATTAGGCGCAATCGAGCGGTGGCAGATACCCGAAGTCGTCGTCCAAAACGAAGTCGCTGACCTTCTGGGCGAATGGAAGAGGGAAGGGATGCTTGTTGGCCTCACAGATGGCCCTCCTTCCATGCAGACCAGCCAAACCAGCCGCCCTGAAGCACCGAAAGAGAGTCCTGTTGAGCCTAGAGAAGAAGCTAAAGAAGTTGCAAAAGAAACTAAAGAAGCGAGCGATGGGACTCCAGCTGAAGAGCAAGCGATAAGTAAAGAGAATACCGCTAAGAAAGAGCAGGCGACTAAAGAAGAACAAACAACTGGAAAAGAGGAGAGCTCCAGGGCGCCCATAAAAGCTCAAGAAGCCAAGAAGGACCTGCCTCAAGAAAGCAGCCAGTCCGCTGATACGTCCAAAACTAAAATCTATAGCAGGAAGAATCCCTTCGAGCAGGATCCTATCCGTTGGATTGAGGAGCGTGCAACAAGCTTCTACGAGAAGACCAACGATAGGGCAGCACTGCGCCAAGAGATTATCGGGCGATTTGAAGATGTCCTCTGCTACAAGGATCAGGTCTGGTTCGTCTATCCTGAGAGTGCAATTTTTCTCGTCCAAGTGGTAGGCGCAAAGACACTAGAGCTTGAAGATATACTGGAGGAGATGGTGGGGGTAAAATACCAGGTCCATGCTAGCCTCAGAAGCGACATTCCCCAGCAAGTCCTCGATGGGGAAGAGGAAGAGATTTATGTAGAGGAAGAGCAACCTTCCACTGACCCCATTTTGGATAAGTTAGAAAAGCTGATTCCTTCGGATATCCTGGAAATTGATGAGGGAAATTCGAAGTAAAATCTATATTTGTTATAATAGTGTTATCAAAGAAAATTAATGCATAAAAAGATGTATTGGAGGAGGAAGATATGGCAAGAGGAAGACAATTTGGCGGTGGCGGCAACATGAATAACATGATGCGCCAAATGCAAAAATTGCAGAAGCAAATAGAAGAAGCACAAGAGAAAGTAAACGAAACGGAACTTGAGGCGACTGCTGGCGGTGGGATGGTCACCGTTCGCATTAATGGGAATAAAGAGGTTTTGGGCATTGAGATCGATCCAGAAATTGTGGATCCAGAAGATGTGGAGATGCTCCAGGACATGATTCTTGTTGCGGTCAATGATGCAATCAACAAGGCGAACGATCTGCAAGAAAAAGAAGTGGGCGGCCTCACCGGCGGCCTGAATATCCCAGGTTTATAATGAACGAGTTTCCAGAATCCCTCGAAACGCTCATCGAGCAGTACCGAAAACTACCGACAATCGGAAAGAAGACAGCCCAACGACTTGCCTTGCATACCGTTGGGCTTGAAGGCTTTCAGATTGACAACTTCATTTCAGCCCTTCGGGATGTCAAGGAGAAGATACATCACTGCAATATCTGTGGCAACATCACCGAAAAGGAAATTTGTGCTATCTGTGCTGACCACAATCGGGACCACTCCACCATCTGTGTCGTGGAAGACATAACCAACTTAATTGCCATCGAAAGAGGCGGCAGCTACCGAGGCGTCTACCATGTGCTCGACGGTCTCCTGTCTCCAATGCAAGACTTCGGCCCCGATCAAATCGGTGTCGATGACTTGCTCAAGCGGATGCAATCGTCAGCAGAACTAGCCGACAGCGATGATGATAACAGAATCAAGGAAGTTATTTTGGCCATATCCGCCACCGTCGAAGGCGAAACCACCATGCTCTTTCTGGCCGAGCTCCTCAAAAAGTACGATGTCAAGGTAACCCGCATCGCCAGCGGTATTCCCGTCGGCGGTAGCCTGGAATACTACGATGAGCTTACCCTTTCCAAGGCCCTAGAAGACCGCCGCGGCATGGCCGATTAGCCCCCCTGCAAAATACTTGCAAATGCTTTCCACATTGTTTATAATATTTGAACGCGGGCCATTAGCTCAGTTGGTTAGAGTGCCACGTTGACATCGTGGAGGTCACTAGTTCGAATCTTGTATGGCCCATTCCTGAAAGCCGCTAAATATCAATATTTAGCGGCTTTTTCTATTTCTAGTATCTTTCTTAAATTGCTCTAGTTCGCACATTTTTCGCACATTTTTACATTATTTGGCTCATTATGCTTAGCACTTCCTCGTTTACATCGGATATAACGTGGCCATAGATATCCATTGTGGTGCTAGATTTAGCATGACCTAGCCAATCGGCCGCGGAATTAACATTAAGTCCTTGGCTGATGAGTATTGATGCAAAAGTATGCCGAAGCCCATGGAAGCTCACGTGAGTCAAATCCGGATGTCTGGACAGAAAATTCCTCCACCACAGGCTTGGCGTAGTTGGATAGAGGCGCTTGCCATCGGATTGAGTGAAGACTGCATGAGCGTGAGGCTCGTCAATTCTATAAGCTCCCAACGCTACGTTTTCTTTGATGAGATCTTTTAATTTGTTTATTAGTTTGTCTGGGGCGGAGATATTTCGAATAAGTCACTTGCAGGACTACTGCCTTGGATAGACGATTGGGATAAAGAAAAACAGCAAATTGAAGATGAGCGTTCAGCGAGCCTTATCCATGACTACAACTTTCTGGGCGAGCAGCCCAGAGACGAAGAGCAAAAGGGATAGAGGTGAGGGCTTATGACCACCTTCAAGGAGCGACAAGCGGCCTACGAGAAGCGAAGAGAAGAAGAGCGCATAAAGTATCGGATGACCCAAGATAAGGATCTCACGGAGCAAGTTCGAGCACTTTATAAGGACAAGCTTGATGAGCTAGAGGGCATAATGAATCGGTGGCTTGGCGCTTATGCTGACGAGAATGGAATCAGCTTTGAAGATGCAAAAGAGCTCATCTCCAAGTTTGATGTAAAAAAATTTGCTGATAAAGCAAAGAAAATGGTCAAAGACCAGGATTTCTCTGAATATGCGAGCAGGCAACTGCGAAAATATAATCTTAAGATGAGCTTATCTAGGCAGGAACTGCTTTTGTTAATGGTCCTGCAGGAGTATATGAAGATGCACGTTTTCAGGATGGGACTAAATCGATTTGGGAGAGCCTAGCAAAGACCCCGGCTTATACTGTCGTTGGCGGCGGGGATACTGTTTCAGCAGCACAGCACTTCATCAATACTGATGATATCAATTATATCTGTACAGCTGGCGGAGCCATGGTTCGTTATTTATCTGGTGTTACCATGCCTTTGATAGATGCGATGAAGGCTACTGAGGAGTAGTGATAATGAATACGGAACTGAAATTTGGACAAACAACCCAATCTTTAGAGTTTTCAAAAGAGAATCTACAGGGCTTCTTCACGTTAAATGCAATTGCTCCTGATCTGATGAATGGAGAAGAGGTAGAGCGGGCAATTCGCAATCCTATTGGCTCACCAAGGTTAAAAGATATAGTAAAGGCAGGAGAGACAGTTGCAATTGTAACGAGTGATGTAACTCGGCCTATGCCCTCTGCTATCGTTTTACCTTATGTCTTAGATGAACTCACAGAAGCAGGCATTAAAGATGAAGATATTAAAGTTGTCTTTGCCTTGGGTAGTCACCGTTTCCATACACAAGAGGAAAAAAACAAATTGGTTGGAAAGGATATAGCCGACAGGATTTCTTGCATCGATGGGGACTACCATGATTATGTGCACTTAGGTGAAACCGCAAATGGGACCCCCGTGGATATTGTCCGTTCAGTAGCAGAATCAGACCGTATTATCTGCTTGGGTAATATCGAGTATCATTATTTTGCTGGTTATAGTGGAGGAGCCAAGGCAATTATGCCTGGTGTTTCTACCCCAAGAGCCATCCAAGTGAATCATAGCCTGATGACCCAAGTCGAGGCTCATGCTGGAAACTTGGATACCAATCCAGTGCGTATAGATATAGAAAGTGTCACTGATTTTATAAATATTGACTTCATCGTAAATGTCGTTCTCAATGAGAAGAAAGAAATCATGAAAGCCGTTGCTGGCCACCATGTTGAAGCTCACCGAGAGGGTTGCAGCTATCTTGACAGCCTATATCAAGTAGAAATCGATAAGCCAGCGGATATCGTTGTTACCAGTGCTGGTGGGTATCCAAAGGATCTAAACCTCTATCAAGCGCAAAAAGCATTGGACAACGCAAAGCATGCCGTTAAGGAGGGAGGGACAATTATTCTTGTCGCTTCTTGCCATGAGGGCCTTGGCAATTCAACATTTGAGGAGTGGATGACCACAGCAAAAACGCCGGATGAATTAATTAAACGTATTGAGAAAAAGTTTGAGTTAGGAGGGCACAAAGCTGCGGCTATCAGTCTTGTACTGGAAAAAGCGGAGGTATATTTGGTATCAGATATGGATCCAGATTTTGTGAGTAGCCTCTTCTTCAAACCTTTTCATTTCTATTACGAGTCAAAGCTTCTCTCAGCCTTTAATCATTTATCCACTACTCATCCAAACCCGAATCATAACGAGCTCTTTTGGACTTATCTCCAGCGATTAGGGGAGGGTTGAGCACCGTCCAGACGACCTTGATGAAGACGGTAAGGATACCGCCTAGGATGGCGCCGAGGGGCCCTAGAAGGAGCATGGCAACCAAGGTAATGCCCAAGGTAAGGAGAGGGTTTAAGCCAACGCTCTTGCCAACAATAAGGGGTTCAGCGATGAAGCGGATGATGGTAAGGACGACATAGAGGATGGTTAACTGAGCTCCGATATCAGCCGAGCCAGTGAGGGCGCGGATAATTGCCCAAGGGATCATGATAATGCCGGAACCTAGGACAGGAAGGATGTCCACGAGGGCAATGAAGAAGGCTTTCAGCCCCCACCAGTTGATGCCGATGAGGGAAAGTCCTACAGCGAGGATGAGGAAGGTAAGCCCACTCATTATGAGCTGGGTTTTAAAGTAGGCGAGGATAGCCGTTTTTGATTCGCAAAGTATTTGTTGAAATCGGGACATGACGTATCCTTTCTTATTGTGGTCTTGGATTAACTTTACCCTAAACGGCACAAGGGCTGGCAGAAAGTCGCGCTGCTCTTAGTGAAAGCTGTGAGTTTGCTGTTGTTTGAGTTGTGTTTAGGGAGAGGTCGCTTCAGGGAAAATAGAGTATTGGGCGGAGATGTTACAGATATGTAACATCTCCCTTTTTGTGTATAATCCCCACGATGCTAGAGTTATTGAATCGGGAGGTTCTGAAAGCTAGTGTTTCCAATGGGTGAGAGGGTGGGGAAGGCGTGGTGATGAAAGGTGAGGAAAAACATCTGATTCCTAACAGGAAACTTTGAGGAGAAGAAGTAAAGATTACAAAATAATGACAGGAAAACTTGAAAAATGAGTTAGGCATGGTATACTAGTCGAGTGTTAAAAAATGGTAACAAAATGGTTACACAAATATTGGGCAGCAAAAGCCGGATTTACCAATGTTTGGTAACGATGTAATTACATGGAGGATTATTCATGGAGAAGTACTCAACTAAGGGAACAGCGTTATTGCTCGCTGGTGTTTTAACCTTTAGTACAATCGGTGGCAGCTTGGTTTATGCATCTCGCCCCAAGGAAGTCACTGTAACTATTGATGAAAAGACAATCGAACTCTACACTAGCGAGGCTAGTATCGAAGAAGCTTTATATGAAGCGGGATATACCGTAGAAGATCTAGAGAATGCCAAGTCAAGCATTGCTTTGGACAGCCCAATTGAAGATCAGATGCAAGTTGACATTATCACGGAAAAGGATGTGGAGCTCATTGTTGGCGGTCAAAGTCAGATGGTGGCCACCCATGTGGATACCGTTGGAGCCCTACTTGATGAGAATCAAGTGGTCTACGATGAAGATGACACCATCAGCCCAGCCAGAAGCGCTAAGATCGTTGATGGCGGCACGGTAACCGTCGACTTCTATGAGACAACAACTAGCGTTGAAACAATCAGCCTTCCTTTTGAACAAGTAACAGAAGAGACAGATTCCCTCTATTATGACCAAACGGAGTTATCTCAAGAGGGTGCGGAAGGCAGCAAGGAAATCGAAACAGCGACAACGACTAAGAATGGTGAAGTCATTGAGACTAAGGTCGTTCGCGAGGAAGTTGTGCTAGAGCCAGTTAACGAGATTACCCTACAGGGCACGGCTTCTTATCCAGAGCCCGAGCCTGTGGTTGCAGAAGCTTCTTATTCCTCAGCACTCTATTCTATCTCCGAATTTGAGTGGCAGGGCATCATCAACTGGGATGGGAAGACCTTCTCTTACTACTCCGAGCGGGTATTGCCTGGTTACGGCCTAAATATTCCTGGCCGCCACACTTCGGGTGGATTCGTTCGCGATGGCGATGGTTACATCGTTCTAGCAAGTGACTACTATGCGAAGGGAACTGTCATCTCAACACCTTTCGGTTCAGCCGGTAAGGTATACGATGCTTTCGGTACAGGACAACCTGCCTACCGCTTCGACGTCTACACTCGCTAGTTTGAGTTAAAAACCAGAGACCGTTTTAATACAAGATGTACTATATATGGAAGGGAGCTGCAGGGCAGCTCCCTTTTTTTGTATCGAGCTGATTGGCTGCCTGCGTTTTGTGTATTAATAGAAAAGATATATAATCTAGTTGTTGTCTGAAACGGACCGCAAGGTCTGATGAAATAGTTCAATAGGAGGAAATATGAGAAGAAGAATTGCCCTTGGTGGTTTGGCGCTTGCATTGGTGCTCAGTGCCTGCTCACCGAGTGAAAAAGATAATGAGAGTAGCCAGATAGTAAGTGAAGTGGAAACATCGGATGATCAGGAGTCAGCAGATGAGCATGTCACCATAGAGGATTTGGGCGACCTGCCAGCTTTTGGCCGAGGCGAAACGATTAAGGGGGTCGATGGTAAAGACTACTTTAGAAATACCGGCACCTTCTACAACACCTTTGATACGGTCATCCAGATTACCCTCTATACCGATAATGAGGAGGATTTTGAGCGTTACTTTGGGATGGCCCAAGACGAATTCCTCCGCCTTCACAAGCTCTACAACCAATACGATGCCTTTGAAGGTATTAATAATGTAAGGACCATCAACGAGCATGCGGGAAGTGAGCCTGTTGTTGTCGATGAGGACCTTTTCTCCCTGATCAAGTTTGCGGTGGACTACCACGATGCCACCTTGGGCAAGGTCAATATTGCTATGGGCTCAGTTCTCCGCCTTTGGCACGATGCTAGAGGGCATGTGGGTTACTTTGCCGATGGTGAAACCGTCGAGGGAGCTGGGGAAGATGAGAGCAAGGGAATTCCCAGTGCTGCCCAATTAGAGGAGGCCAACAAGCACACCGATATCAAGAAAGTCATCCTCAATGAAGAGGACTTGAGCGTATTCCTGGAGGATGAGGAGATGAGCTTGGATGTGGGCGCTGTGGCTAAGGGCTATGGCACCGAGCTTGTCGCCAAGAAACTGCAGGAGGAAGGCCTGAAGTTCGGCTTGATTTCCGCAGGCGGTAATATTAAGGCAATCGGCGAAAAGCCTCTGGAAAACAACAATTGGGTAGTTGGGATTATGCATCCCAATCTGTCAATTGAGACCCCGATTACCATTGTTCAAATGCCTGCCAACCAGTCCATGGTCACCTCTGGCGACTACCAGCGCTTCTTTGAGGTGGATGGCGTCAAGTATCACCACATTATCGACCCCTTGACCCTCATGCCGGGCACCTACTATCCTTCCGTTAGCGTCATGGTGGAGGATTCGGGCTTAGCGGACATGCTATCGACCAGCTTATTCCTGTCAACTAAGGAGGAAGCTCAAGAGATCGTTCAAAACATTGAAGAGATGACCGATGAAGAGGTGGAAATCATCTGGATTGACTTTGATTACCACATCGATGCTACCGATGGTATAGCTGTTCGCATCGAGAATATGGAGCCCCACGACCATGACCACGACCATGA
>CAYFUF010000032.1:0-14962 GCA_964346245.1 uncultured Peptoniphilaceae bacterium
GAATCCTCAGAAGTACCTCCTGTAAGTTCAGAATCGGAATCTTATAGTTTCGACTATTCTGATTTCTACGATGAACCTCTAATATCGCCCAATGATATCGCTGTTAGCCTCACGCCTGATGAGTCGCTGGATATGATGAGTGGTTCAATTACGAATAATTCGCCCTATACCATCAATTTCGTTGTTATTTATTATCTCAACACGAATACAAATCAATATGTGTCATTCATCGTTGCTCCGGATATCGCACCGGGTAGCACAAGCGAGCAAAACTTGATGTGGGACTCAACTGTAGCTGACGCTAACGCCTTACAGGCAAAAGCAATGTCCTTGAGCGTAATCACTGATGATGTTGAACAATTATACCGTTACGATTTTGTGAGCCAAAGAACACGTGTTGTAAATATTGATACCTCTGGCGATAGTCTAGATGGAATCGAGATTCCTGACTTTTCTGTACCTGAGTTTTCAATGCCAGAGTTCTCAGTGCCAGAGTTTTCCATGCCTGACTTGTAAGTAAGGCCTAGTTTCTGAGTTCACCACTTTTCGTATCTGTTAATTTGCATCAATAGACTAATTGGACAAATAAAGAAGGGTTGTCTCTCGTCAATTTGGCGAGAGGCAACCCTTCTTCAGTGATATGTTTCACTTATTCGCCTGCAGATGTCCAATTATCAAAGTAACCTTGGACTAAGACAATAGGTGTTCCTTTATCTCCAGAACCTGATGTTAAATCTGCTAAAGATCCAATCAAATCGGTTATCTGGCGGGGGGTTGTACCCGTGGAAGTTTTGTTTCCCTTCAGGTCGGCTCCTTTTTCTTGGATTGCTTTTTTCAATGCATCATTTAATTCTTGACCTGACAAGTCAGCGAAGTCGTTATCAGCTAAGTACTTTAATTTGATCTCATTAGGTAGGCCGCATAAACCTTCCGTATAGGCTGGAGAGACTACCGGATCTGCTAACTCCCAAATTTTACCTACTGGGTCTTTAAAGGCACCATCACCGTACACCATAACTTCGATATGCTTGCCTGTTTCGATTAGTAGCTTCTCAGCAATCTGCTCGACGTAAGATTGGCAGTTTCTAGGAAACAGTTTAACTTTCTCTTCGCTTGCCTTATTTGATCCAAGTAAACCATAATTCTCGTTATAGCCGCTACCGTCAATCGATTCCTTTAGAATATCCTCTAGGTTATAAAGCGTCTCCGCTCCAGATTTAGCAAGTATTCTTTTGGTTCTCTTTCTAGTGTGAATGTCACAGGTAAGGACATGTTTAGTATGTTTTAATATCTCTGTCGCCTGGTTAGCAAAGATAATCTCTACTTCGCATCCTTCTTCCTCAATAATCTCCCTATAGTAATTGATGTAATCGACTCCAGTAAATGGGTGAACAAAAGAGCCAAAGTGTTTCCTAAAATCTTCCTCCGTAAGCACATCTGACCAAGGATTAATACCTGCTTCGTCAATTTGGTCAATGCTAATTAATGCATTACCTACTTCATCATTAGGATAGGTCAATTGGAGGATAATCTTCTTTGCACCTCTAGCAATGCCACGCAAATTAATAGCAAAGCGGTTGCGGCTTAAGATTGGATTGAAGACACCAATTCTGCCATCGGGATACTTCCTCTGAATATCATGAGCAATATCATCGACACTGGCATAGTTACCTTGGGACCTAGCGACAATTGCTTCAGTCAAGCAGACAACATCTTTATCATGAAGGGAAAAACCCTCTGCCTTTTTTGCCTCTAATATGGCGCTAACAACGAAGTCGACTAAATCGTCTCCCTCGCGAATAATGGGAGCGCGGATACCTTTTGTGCTTGTGCCAACTAATCTCATAATTGCCCTCGTTTCTTTTTCATTTTTCCAACGTGAATATTCTACTACTCCTTTTGGTGATGGTAAATATTTTTTTATTGGTCCATTGTTCTCGTAATGTCTTTATGGACGGCATCGATACTGGCGTCATTTAACTGGTACATATAGAGATTCCATCCAGGCATAGCGTATGAAGGCAGTCCGTAGGCTCCACTACCCGATACCTCTTTTGATGTGATTTCCCAACTACCACCCTCCGCAAGCTGCTGATTTATCAGCTCCGTAATTTTTCTTCTAGGCATGTTGGTCTGCACAGCATTCAAGACAACGCCCATAATGCTCGGATAGTTTATTAAGGTAGCAGGCGAAATTGCCTTTCTAATCATCCCTTCGATGATCTGTTCTTGGTTTCTCCCTCGACCAATATCACCTTCTGCTAGCGCATATCGCTCTCTAGCAAAAGATAAGGCTTTCTTCCCATCCATTTCGTTCATACCCTCGTAAAATGTATAGGAATCAGAGCTGAACGTTACTGGGCTGTAGACCTCAATGCCCCCTAACACATCAACTATATCGATCAGGGAACTAAAATTGACCCGCATATAATAGTGGATATTGATGTCTAAGAGGTTCTCTAGTGTCGCAACCGTAGAGCCTATTCCATAGATTCCGGAGTGGGTTAACTTATCATAGCCCCAGTTTCCGCCGCCAGCGATGGCAACATAGGAATCTCTTGGAATAGTTGTTAATAAAATCTTCTTCTCCTTAGGATTGATGGTCATAATAATATTGACATCCGAACGAGAAACCTGATTTAAAGAACCATACTGGTCGATACCAGAAATCAGCACATTGAATGATTCTCCTTCACGCACTTCATCTGCCCGCGTTCCACTGAGCTCAGACTTAGATGCTAGCTCTTCCAGAGCTTTATCGATTTCATCATCGGTTGCAGGAGCTTTCTCTGCTAATTTGCTTTGTTCAGCTTCATCAATGGACAACTCCTCAATAGAGGTTTCTGGTTGATCCTCAATAACATTGCTTTCCTCTTTTGTCGCAATCTGATCAAAGGTATCGAAGGTCTTGTGGACATAATAAGCAGCTAGCAAGAGGATAAGGCTGAGAAAGAAGAGGATGACATTGAGGATGATATTTGACCACCCCTTCGTTTGATAAACTCCCCAGGAAAACAAGAGACCGATAATAACTATGCCTGCATAGATTAAATATCTTTGGTTGCTGATAAACAAATCGTATCGATTTAGCTCATAAGCAAACGCTAGAAAGCATACAAAATAAATAATCGGTACAATAACTTTCTTAACATGTAAATCCTTAAACATATTCTTCCTCTTATAACCAGTCGAACTCAAATCCTTCGACATTTACGGTATCATCTTCATCTGGATGCAGGTCTCTGACTCTGTCCATGACCCCCATCTCCTCCAAAGTGCGTTCGAAGAAGGTAATAGAGTCTTCATCGTCAATGATAAGTTTTTTAGCTAGAGCAACTAGTGGCTCGCCTTTGGCAAAGATCGTATGCCCCTCACGGTAGACATTTATGCTTGGATCGATTGTAAAGAATTCGTTGACATCAACTAGCTCTTCGTCCAACGTCTCGTAGGTCTTCTCTTGATCCTTCAAATACGACCACAGAGCATATTTCAGTTCATCCGTACCGGCTGTTGTTGCCCCAGATACTTCTAGAATTTCCATATCGGGATAAGCTTCTTTAAAACGCAACAGATTCTCTTCGAAACCTGACAGATCTTTCTTGTTAGCAACGATAATCTTCACCCGATCTAATAGTTCTTGATTGTAACTGAGGAGCTCATCCTGTATGAGCGCAAAATCCTCTAAGGGATCTCTACCCTCGCTACCACTCATATCTAGGACATGAGCTAGCACTTTGGTTCGTTCAATATGGCGAAGAAAGTCGTGACCCAAACCTAATCCATCACTGGCTCCCTCGATGAGCCCAGGCACATCTGCAATAATAAAGGAGGCTCCCTCGCCCACTTTAACTACCCCCAAATTAGGTTGGAGAGTGGTGAAGTGATAATTAGCAATCTTGGGTTTTGCATTCGACAGGATAGACAGGATGGTGCTTTTGCCCACATTGGGTAGGCCGACCAGACCCACATCGGCAATGAGCTTCACCTCTAAGACGACACCCAACTCTTGACCATAACCACCTGGTTTAGCAAACCGAGGAGCTTGTCGAACAGAGTTTTTAAAACGAACATTACCGCTGCCGCCTAATCCACCCTTGACAGCAGTGAAGCGTTGGCCATGCTCCGTCAAATCCGCTATTGGCTTATTCGACTTCTCTTCTCTGATGACTGTTCCAACCGGAACTTTCAAAATAAGATCTTGTCCATCTTTTCCAAACTGCTTTTTCTTCCGTCCAGGTTCTCCGGCTTCCGCCTTGTAACTTCCTTTGTATTTGTAATCAAGCAGGGTCTGCACGCCATTATCTGCTTCAATAATGATTGAGCCGCCCTTGCCGCCGTCCCCACCGTCTGGTCCTCCAGATGGTACATACTTTTCACGGCGCCAAGAGACTGCACCATCGCCGCCGTTTCCCGCTTTTAACTGTATTACTGCTTTATCGATAAACATAATTTCCCCTGTACCTATATTATCCCGCTTCTGCTCACACAGAAACCTTTGCTACTTACTCTTATCTGCTTAAGTATATCATTTATGGGCTCATACCGAAACGAAAGACGTTTCATCTAAAAAAGCTCCATCCTTGGGACTTTAGCTTGCCATTCGAATAATGTTCTACTGGCTCCTAATAGCCGTGTTGAATCAATAAAAAAGGATTTGCCTATAGGCAAATCCCCGTTAAGTTTACTTTATGCAATAGCAGTTACTGCTACAGCCTCAGCTGCATCGACAGGATAAACGCTAACTTGCTTTTTATCCTTACCTTTTCTTTCAAAACGAACCACACCATCGATCAGAGCGAATAGCGTATCATCTTTACCGATAGATACGTTTAGACCTGGATGGTATTTCGTTCCACGTTGGCGAACAAGAATATTTCCAGATGTAACGACACAACCGTCAGACTTCTTTACACCAAGTCTCTTGGCTCTAGAGTCACGACCGTTCTTTGTTGACGATACACCTTTTTTACTAGCTAATAGTTGTAATTGTAATTCAATCATTTTAACCTCCTACGTAAGTGATATGTTGTCAGGATACTGCCTTACTAAGGATTCTATGTTCAATAAGAAACCCTTCAGTACAATCTCGGCATCATTTCTTTCCTGATCGGTTAAGCTATCATAATTTATGGTGACTCGGATTAATCCTTCACCATACTCATAATCAATCTTATCTTCTATTCCACAGACTTCTGTCAACGTATTTAATGTAGCTAGACCTAAAGTTGATGCTGATGCGCACACGATATCACTACCTGGTTGACCCTGATAGGAATGCCCTGTCAAAGTGTAACCTGTGATCTTTTGGTTCTGATTACATATTACGTTTACTCGAATCATTAGCCTTCAATAGCTCCAATTTCAAGTAGCGTGTATGGTTGTCTGTGACCTTGTTTTCTCTTGTAGCCTTTTTTCGCTTTGAACTTGCCAATAACGACTTTCTTGGCTTTGCCTTGAGCTTTGACCGTTGCAGTTACCTTTGCACCTTCTACTAAAGGTGCGCCAACGATTAATTCGTCACCACCTAAAACCAAGACTTCCTCAAGAGTAACTTCGTCTCCTACTTCACCATCAAGCTTTTCGACGCGTAGGACGTCCCCTTCTTCGATACGGTATTGTTTACCGCCAGTTTGAATAATTGCGTACATTGTGTTCCCTCCTTTAAATTTAAGACTCGCCACAGTGAGGTATGCAAAGCATTTATAAACCTTTTGTGAGCGGTACACATTTAGGTATAATACTACATTTTTGAGGCTTAGTCAACGACTATTTCCCATAGATAAGGTCAAAATCGTAGCCAAGATGAGCTCTCACTGCCCCCTTCTTACCAGCACCTCCACTAAGCCCGATCTGGTAAAGCCTAAAACCTTAGCTTTAAGATAACGCTTGTAAAACTCATCTTTGAGGGCTTTCAAGTAGGATGGTCCATCCCGCTTTGACATGCTGATAGGATCAATCAGAACGATTCCTTCCAATTTCTGTAACTTGATTGCGCTAGCAAGCAAGGAAATGCTCGCTCCATTAACCATCTTTATTTTAGCCTCTCTTTCAAGGCTCATGGTGTTAGCTGTCTGATTCACATCAATCAAGCTGGCTGCTTCCGTCCTATCAACAACAATCTCTGCATGATCATTGGAAATGACTCTAGCCAACCACTTACGTCTCTCTGCTGAGAAGTAGTCATCTAAGTCAATATCGAAGTCTGCCTTTTCAACTAGGTTTAACTTATCTGGTTCAAAGCGGGATAAATCCTTTAGATAATGAATTATCTCCTGTTTGCTATCGCAAATCCATTCAAGGTCAGGATAGAAGTTTAACCAGGTCCATAAGGGGTCTTCCGCTCGAAAAAGCTCCTTCGGAACAGGATCAAAGTGTCTTTGCTTTTCCAACCACTGCCATGTTTCACTTTCTTTTTTTATTGTTAGGTTTTCGCTGGCAAGAGGCAACTTGTTATCATAGCCATCTCGTATGATTTGAACTAAGCAAACATCCCCAGACTTATGGTCTAGGGACGTGTCTTTTGATCGCAGTAGAATTTCTTCTTTATCCGGACCTTCCAATACAAAAGCATCTAACGCAGGAAGGGGTCGAATGATGCGCATGCGATATATGCGACCGACCAGGCTCCTGGTGTCGATAAGATGACGGTCAATCCACTGTCTTTCCTCAAAGACACCAGCCTCTTTCTTTTTCCAATCAATATAACCTGATCTCATTCCCAGCCCTCCAGTCCAACTTATTCTGATGGTAATACTTCCTCGCTAGATTCCTCTGTTTCGTCAGTATCAATGTCATCTAAATCATCTAATTCATAAGTAGAAGTTGATAAGCCCTCGTACATACTCTCATTTGGTTCATAAGCTGCTGGAGCATCGAGATAAAAAGCAAGGATATCTCTGGTCACCGCAACTGCATTAGCAGATCCAACACCGTTTGGCAAAAAGGTTACCGTAGTAATCTTAGGGTCATCATAGGGAGCAAAGGCAATATACCAAGCATATGGTGAATACACCCTACCTGTTTCTGGATCGATATCGTCACGATCAGCAGTACCGGTCTTTGAGCCCACGGCAAAATCAATGTGCTCAAAACCCTTGCGGGCGATAGGGCCGTCTGAAGACAGCCTCATTCCCTCACGGATATCATCGATATGAGTCATATCGTCTAAGGTAATCTGGTGCCCTGATGGCTGCTGTTGGAAGACCACCGTGTTGTTGTCATGAGTACGGATCTCTTTGACTAGGGTCAGGTCGTAATCGTAACCCCCATTAGCAAAGATATTGGTCATCTGATTCAAAGCGATAGGTGAATAGGCGTTTTGTCCTTGTCCAATAACCGCATTCATGGAATCGGATTGGGTCCAATTCGCTTGGTTCAGATAAGTGTACTTGATGATATCCGCCAAACCTGTATAAGAGTTCTCCAGAGGCTGTTCGGCATGGTAACCCATCGATTCCAAACGCTCGATGATAACATATCTTTCCGTAGCACTACCTTGGTCTGCCCAAGATACAATGGTCTCAATATCCTGCTCGATATCTCGCTGATTCTTGAAGACTTCCTCTTTCTTATAATCAATCAGGTTATTGTTGAGGAAGCGGCGGAGGATACCTTTAGCCATGTCCAATTTGCCATCTCTCGATGGGATTGAATTTCTCACTTCGCTGGGATAGTTAATCTCCAGTCCACTGGGGTCGCCCAAACCTAAGTTTAGGGCCATAGCCGATAAATCATCCACCGTGACCTGTATATCTGAGCCGATAGGTGACCTGGGGTTCTCGCCCAAACCTAAAGTATAGAAGAAGTAGTTGCAGGAAACACCGATTGCTTCCTTTACATTGATGGGTCCATGCGTGATTTCATACTCCGAATAGATTAAACAATTGAATCGTGTGGTCCCGATATCGATATAACCCATGCACTCAATCTTTTCATCGGCATCTAAGCCCTTTTCAAGAGCTGCTAAGCCCGTGACTACCTTGAACGTAGAACCCGGCTGGACCGCTGTCTGGGTAGCTAGATTTAACAGTGGTCTAGCTTCAGTGAGGTCCGATTCATTCTTAGGCATCAAATTTCGCCAATCGCTGTTGGAGATACCTGTTGCGAAGAGGTTGGGGTCAAAGGAAGGATAGGAGACCATAGCCAATAGCTGACCTGTATTGGGGTCTGTTGATATGGTGGCGCCAGAGTTGATATTCTTATCTGAGTTGATGTTCATCGAACCCCACTCGGATTCATAAGGCAGGCCATATTTAGTGGCAACAATACCTTTATGAAGAGCTTTCTCAGACTGTTTCTGCAAATCAAAATCAATGGTTAAATACAAGTTGTTTCCCGCTTTAGGCTCCACAGACTGAATTGTCTCCGTCCGGTTACCGTAGGAATCAATCATGACCACATCTTTACCGTTGACACCATGCAGGGTATCCTCAAAACTCTCCTCTACCCCAGTCTTCCCTATAAGCTCATTGGGTAGGTAACCTTTTTCATTGATGTATTTTTGAATTTCCGTTTCCGTTGCAATCTTGCCAATATAGCCGATGATGTGAGCAGCTAACTCGCCATGAGGATAGTAGCGAATAGGCTCCGTCGATATCATAATGCCTGTCGATGCAGGTATATTTTCCTCAATCTTTGCCACCGTAGTGGTCGATAGTTCGTAACCTAAATTCACAGGTGCATAGGCATAATTTCCCTGTGCGCTGACTCTGTCGCTAATCGATAGAATGCCTAGCTGCTCGATGGGGTTAATCTCTTTGGGTATATTATGATCTTCAGCGATTTTCTGGAAGGCTTCCTCGGCTGTTTCTTCATCCAGCCCTTTTCTCTCTTTAAAGTCGCTTAAATCTCGTTCAGGACCATAAATCCAAGTCACCGTGCTGATGCGTGGATACACCCCCTGAGCGAAGACCGCTTGTTCTGCTAGATAGCGATAATCGTCATCGATAATGAGGTCTTTTAGCAGGCCATGCTCTTCTGCCAGATTCTTTAAGCGATCAATAGGCAGCTCTAAGGTTTCCTCTTCGTTCTCGAATTCAATATCAACAGAAGATGCATCCGGAGAAATCGTATAGGTCAGATTGCTATCAACGCCTAAGTTAGCTAACTTATTGAGCAGTCCTTCGGCTGGAATGATGAACTCATTATTTGAGCTAACCATAACACTCTGCAAAAAGTCATCTAGAGCGACTTCTTCAACAATCGTTACAAAGTCCTCTTGTGCTGTTGTCTCCATGGTAATTTCAGGAAAGCTGTGATGGAGGCTAGCTTTATTGCGAAGAAGATCCATCTCATAGGTATATGTAAAGGGTGTTAATTTAACATCGCCAATTAAGTTATTCGCTTTTAGCAAATCGTAGGCAAGCTGGCGGACCGCTGGGTGGTCCAACACTTGGCTAACTAGATTTGGATTATCATCAATAGTATTCGTAATCAGATCGATTGGGCTGCTCTCTTCCGTAATTACGCCATCAGCAATTAGCTGGTCATACTCTTCCCCACTGATAAACGACAGGGCGTAATTATCCTCAGGGTTAATCTGAATAGGCAAGGGCGTTCCTTTAAGCGAAAGGAAGGTCAAAGCCCGTGCTGCAACAGAAACTTTATAGTCACTAGATGGCTCACCTTGATAAGTCAGCGCAAGCAGATCATCGAGCAGGTTGCTGTCATGGAGTGTCTCCTCCACCTTCTCCCTGGGTGTTTTCTCTGAAGTGAAGTAATCCTCTTGCGTTTCAAAAGTAAACTCATTCAGACTGATTGGATAAGCATCCAAGTAGTCGACACCATCTCTTTCCATGAAATGGATTAGCTGTGACAAAACCTGATTTCTTTCCTCGCTATCAAGCGACATCAAGTCATCCTTGTACGCTTGGACAGCAAAAGAAGTCCTCGTGCCCGCCAATAAGACACCATTGCGGTCATAAATATTCCCACGAGGAGCAGTAATTTCAATCTCTTTGATTCTTTTGTTATCTGACATTTCCCTGTATTGGCTTCCCTCAACAATCATTAAAGAATAGAGACGCCAAAGGAGAACACCCATTAAAACGAGCATAACAGCAGCGATGATGGACCAGCGTCCACGTCGATCTCTCATATAAGGCTCTTTCTAACTTGAAAAGCTGATCAGCTTTTCAAGGGCAATACAGCTATTATCCAAACTATCGAATTAATAGCCCGTATATTTGCGAACAGAATCAGGTTTTAAAAATTTCTTTATCAGATAGATAACAACAGTGAATAGGACTGCGTTTAAGAGTGCCTCTACAAATAGAGGCCCTTTGATATACCAAGACATGGTTACCGGTTGACCCAAGAAGAAGAGGATTAACCAGTGGGCGAGGTGGCCCAAAATCGTCGATACCATGGTAATAAAGATGCCTCCAGGCAGATAGGAGCTGTTGTTATGCATTGCTCTACCTACTAGGTGCCCGTTAACGAAATAAATCAGAGCCCGCACACCTAAGATATTGGTATACATGATATCTTCCAGCAGGCCCAGACCTAGACCCGTATAGCTGCCCCACTTGTCACCGTAAATGATAGACATTGCAACAACGAAAGCTAAGACAAGGTTGACCTTAGCATCAAAGATTGCAATTCTTGAGAACACCGTTGCTTGGGCAATCTGAATAAAAAGTAAGCCCAAGGCGAATTTCCACTTACTCATTGCTTTCCTCCTCTACTAAAGTATTAGAGAAAACTAAAACACGGTATAGTCTGGTGAAATCTACTGGAGACTCCACGGTAAAATTTTTAGATAGTTCATCGTCGGAAAGCTGCACATCGCTCACTCGTCCCACATAGTAGCCTCTAGGATAAATACCTCCGATGCCCGAGGTAAACACTTCTTCACCTATGCGGACGTCCGTACTGGTATCTAAAGAGTAGCCAAAAAAGGCTTCCTGGTCTCTGGTGTTGATAATGCCGTAAGCGCCCGTGCTTTGAAAGACGATGGATACGTTATTCGCTTGATCCATAATGCTGGATACCTTAGCATAGTTGGGCCCCACTTCCGTGACGCGACCAACCAAACCCTTGACCACATTTCTCTTTTGGTCCTGGACGCCTTGAACGACGATATCACCCATTTTTACACCATCCTTGCTGCCCTTATCGATGGTAAACTGCACGAAGGTATTGGAAGGATCCATTGCCGTTACTGTCGCTTGCACCGCAAACTTTCCTTCACCAGATAGTAACTCGTACTCATCCTGAAGGAAGCTGCTCTCATTTACGACCGTCTCCAATTGACGATTCTTTTCCAATAAAGCTTCATTCTCTCTAGTTAACTGGTCGACCTTTGCTTGCGTAGCCTTGGAACCAAACATGCTGTCATACGTATCCTGCAGCGAAACAGAAATGGTATAGAACACTTGGTTAACTGGTGAAATTAACCGATTAAGTACGGAGGACGACATCCTAGCAGTCTCTGGGTTGCGGTGAGAAAAAAAGATTAGAAGGAGTAGGAGGATGACAGTTAGAAAAAAGGGTTTATTGCTTTTTTTCTTTCGATAACGAATCATTCTATTCTCCCTTGCTGTTTCGTAATTGATCGATATTTTTCATAATGATTTGAACCCCATTGATGGTATCTAGAGATGGGGTCTCAGAAGAATTAGCTTTAATTCCGACTTGGTCTTCAATATACTCAGCTAGGCCGTTAATCTGTGAGCCTCCACCAGTAATGAAGAGTCCCTTTTTCATAATATCAGCAGCAAGCTCTGGGGGCGTTTTTTCCAAGGTAATGCGGACCTGCTCGACAATGTCGTCGGCCATAGCAAGCAAAACCTCAGTAATGTCTGAAGCGAAGATATCCACACTGATAGGCATACCTGTTTGGCTATCCCTACCGCTAATTTCCATCGCATTGGATTGCTCATCAATCTTAAGACTTGCTATTGTCTTCTTGACCTTTTCCGCTGTGTTTTCACCCATGATAATATTGTGGCTCTCTCTCAAGAGCTCAATAATCTTTGCATCCAGGTCGTCCCCGCCTTTTTTGGCAGATTCCGCTGTTATAATGCCATAGCTGGTTACTACGGCTACTTCTGTCGTACCTGCACCAATATTAAGCACCATGGCACCAGCCATAGTCTTATCAATGAGGCCCGCTCCATAGGCAGAAGCTAGGGTCTCCTCAACTAAGTAGACATCCCTAGCACCTGATTGGAGGCAGGCATCTTGGATAGCTCTATTCTCTACGTCTGTTGATCCTGAAGGAACGCAGATAGTTAGTCTTGGGGCAATAACTGAGATTCCAGGTAAGGCTTTGTGAATGTTGTATTCCAACATAGCTTGAGTAAGGTCAAAATCTGAGATTACCCCGTCTTTTAAGGGACGTATTGCCGCCACATCTTCAGGCGACTTGCCAATCAAATCTTTAGCCTCTTTACCCACAGCCAATATTTCCATTTTTTTAAAGTCCAAGGCGACAACAGTAGGAGCTTCGATGACGATGCCCTTATCCAAGCGGGCAACAATCGTATTCGCAGTTCCTAAATCTATTGCTAAGTCTGGCGCCATTATGCGAAAATATTTCACTCTTGTCCTCATTTCGAAATCAATTATCTTTATTATACTTCTTCTATTTTAACCCATCTGTCTCTATCTTGGTTAGAATTTCATCTACTGCTGTCAGGAATCTAAAGTACGGCTTCCATCAAATCTTGTTACATCAGATTCTCTTGCTTCAAGCTAACAAAATTCTTGTCTCCAACGATTACGTGATCCAAGACATTAATACCAACAATCTCACCCACTTCGACAAGCCGCTTAGTAATCAGGATATCCTCCTTGCTGGGCTCAGGATCGCCGCTAGGGTGATTATGGGAAAGAATAATGGCATTGGCACTCGCTCTAATGGCAGGACGAAAAACTTCCCTAGGGTGAACTAAGGTCGTATTTAACGTACCTATAGATACGATATGATTGGCAATAGGTCTATTCTTTGTATCTAAAAGTACACAGCAAAACATTTCTCGGTCCTCCGTCAGATAGACAGCCGAGAAATAGTTGGCGACAGTCTTTGGGTTGTTCAGAGAGATTGCTTGAAAATTTCGCTGCTCCGTTAGCCTCTTCCCCAGCTGCAAACCTGCGACAATGCGGCAAGCTTTAGCCAAACCAATACCAGGCATTGCCTGCAAATCCTCGATCGTTGCTTTCAAGAGCCAAGGACGCTCCCTCATGTTTCTCAATAGGGATTCAGCTAACTCAATTGCATTCTTCTCTCTAGTTCCTGTTCCAATAATGATGGCCAACAGTTCTTCATCGGACAGGGCTTGAACACCCCGGCTGGACAACTTCTCCATTGGCCGCTCTTCCTTTGGATACTCTTTTATCGTAATTGCTCTATCTATTTCAATAGAGATCGAATCTTCATTATTCGTTCTTTCCTGCTTAACTTGGTTTGTCTTTATCTTTAAGTTCTTTTCTAACACTGGCTTGTTCTTCATGGGAAACTCCTCTTTGTTTTGGAATTACCCTTGCTAGGTGTTTGGAGAGAAACTTAGCACTAAGCCCGACGAAAAGACCGGTTGCCACGCCTAAGAGTGTGAGAACAGGCATATAATAATACAATTTGTAGTTGGAGAATACGATCATGGCCACCGTAAGCTGCCCTAAGTTGTGGCTCACCGCCCCAATCTCACTGACCCCAATTAAACTAAAAGGTGGGTGGAAGAGCTTATAGGCAATAGCCATCCCGATGCTAGACGATACTGCGCCCGCCATGCTGTACCAAAAGCTGACGACAGAGCCTGTAATCAACATAAGCAGAGTGGACTTAAGCATTGCAACAACAATCGCCTCTTTAAAACCAAAAACGACCAGAGTGGTTAAAATAACAACGTTCGATAAACCCAGCTTAGCACCAGGAACTCCGATAGGGACTGGAAACATCTGCTCCACTAGGGATATAACTAGGGCTAAGGCGGTCAACAGCGATAAGAAAACTAGTTTTTTTGTATTCATATCAGTTACCGTATAAATCCATCAATTTCGCTGCCATCGACATCGCTCTGTTCATCCACAGCCTTTAACTCAATCAACAAGTGGTGAGGCAGACAAACCAGCATCGGTCCAACCCGGTCAATTTCCCCTTGGTGAACGCAGAGTTGGTCGGGGCAATCAGCCTTCACTATACTTACCTTCTCATCCTTAATTTGTATTATATTTTCGCCATATTTCGTGCGGATTGCATAAGTTTTTCCCTCAGTCGAAGCATCAATTGGTATTGCTTCCGCCTCGACGCCATCTACTTGCACGCTGACATACATCTCAGCTGTGCTTTGCATCCCCACAACAAAAATACCAACGATTCCGGCAATACTAAGTAAGATCAGCAAAAGGACCAAAATAAGATCCGCCTTGGTCATTTCTTTGAATACTTTCATTTAGTCTCCTCTTTTACCATAGAAACAAGTTTATCATTTTGACTCGACTGATTCAAGGACAGGATGATGGACAGGCGTTTCTTCATGTCCCTGTTTCTTTCCTCATGGCAAGAAAAAGGAGCTGCATCAGTTTTCATGCTGATACAGCCCCGGAAGTCGTATGGAATGTGCATCATCGACGATCTGTAGATCTGGATGAATGCTGCCTCATATCAACTAGGCAAACATGTTATTGATGAAGTCATAAACGCCAAGGAAGCCGAGCAAGCCAACTACGGCTAAGCCGAGGAAGGCGACCATCCAAAGGCGCTTAAACATATCGTTCTCGGTATAGGTGGCTTTATATTCGTCATCGGATTCAACACCGGACATGATCAAAGCACCTGCGGTAGAGATAGGGCTGAAGCCTGTCACGGTTCCACCGATGACAATGGCGGAGATGATAGCCATGGCATTCACTCCATCGAAACCGGCAGCGATACCGCCAGCGGTTGGGACAAGGGTTGGGAATACAACGCCGAGACCTGAGCTAAAGAAGCTCATGATACCTGCGATTACACCCATCATAC
>CAYFUF010000033.1:0-14386 GCA_964346245.1 uncultured Peptoniphilaceae bacterium
TAAAGTACCAATGTTAACGTGTGGCTTATTACGTTCAAATTTACCTTTTGCCATTCGATTAGCCTCCTAATTCTTAATTACTCTCAGTCATCAATTATACATGAAGATAGGGGAAATTTCCACATTCTAAGGCGATTATCTGCCTATTAGTCAAAGTCCTGCAACTTTTGCCTTAAACCGTTACGATAAGAGCTCGTCAACATACTTTCCAGCAGCAATGGCAGCAACTGCTCCATCGGCTATGGCCGTAACCACCTGCCTAGTCGACTTTCTTCTTACATCTCCCGCAGCGAAAACGCCTGGAATCTCGGTTGCTGTGGATTCATCGGAGCCGATGTATCCCCGGTCCAAGACCAACTTGTCTTCGAAGAGTTGCGTGTTAGGTTGGTAACCAGCAAAGATGAAGACACCGAAGTCTCCCTCTACTACAGTCTTCTCGCCAGTCTTTGAGTTCTCTAAGACCATCCGGTTAAGAACGGCATCTCCACTTAAGTCTACAATGCTCGTATTCAAGATAACTTCCATATTGTCTTTGTTGGCCACCCTCTCTTGGAGAAGCTTTGCTGCTCTTGGCGTGTCACCACGATAGACGATAGTTACCTTGCTAGCAATGGTGGATAAGAACAAACCTTCATCGAAAGCAGAGTCGCCTCCACCAATGACATAGACAGGAAGGCCGGTATAGAAGGCACCATCACACGTTGCACAGTAACCGACCCCTCGGCCGACGAAACTCTCTTCACCTGGAGCGCCAAGCTTTCTGGGGTGGGAACCGGTGGCAATAATGATTGCCCTTGCTCTGTACTCGTTGCCTGTGGTACGAACCAGCTTCCATTCTCCGCTGAGGTCAACATCGACCACTTCTTCCATGACGATTGTTGCCCCAAACTCTCTAACTTGAGCTTCCATACGACTAGCAATTGCAAAAGACGATGTATCCTCTACCGAACCAGGCAAATTCTGCACTTCACTTGTGTCCATAATTTGTCCACCAACAGCCGCTTGTTCAATAATTAAAGTCTTCTTTAAGGCCCTTGCTGAATAAAGGCCTGCGGATAGTCCTGCTGGTCCTCCGCCGATAATGATTACATCATAATCCATAGTATCTTCCTCACTCTTTCCTTTTCTTCTCTCGGTTTTGCATTTTAATCGTTATACATCTTTTTTCTTTGAATCCATAGCAGACAGGACTGCCTGTTGCATATTTTGTCTCCTTATTATTTACCCTTATTTATAAAAGTATTCATCGCAAGTAAAGTAGGCAAAAGAGGAGGGGTAAACCCTCCCCTGCTCTTTTCTATCACTTAGAAAGTGTATTGATTATCTGTTTGATTTCGTCCATCTTTGCTCGGATCTGCTCTTCATCGTGACTTTCCAAGCTGCTGGTCACACAATGGTTCAAATGAGCGGACAGCACATCACGATTGATCCCCTTTAGGGCTGAGACAACTGCCATCAGCTGGTTAGCAATATCGATGCAGTAGCGGTCTTCCTCTACCATTTTGAGGATGCCGTCAATCTGCCCCCTAGCAATCTTTAGCCTCCTGGTGATGTTGCCTGTATCGGCATGCATGTTGCTAGCCCTCTACGCTTACAACTTCGTAACCGGCATCGGTAACGGCTTGAACGAGTTCGGCATCGGTAACACCGCCCTCTAGTTCAACGTCGGCTAACTTGTCATCCAGGTTCACTTCTGCCTGCACGCCATCGATTGCATTAAGCGCCTTCTCTACAGCGGCTTTGCAGTGATTACAGGACATTCCTTCAATATGCATTACTTTTTTCATGGTTTCATCTCCTTTTGCTTGGGTTATGGGTCTATTCGAAAGGTCTACTCTCTTCTCATCTCGTTTATTTACTCGATAGGCTGAAGGCTCTTCTGTTATATAGCTTATCTCGTAATCGACCACCTGGTCGTCCTTAGCCTGGTACTTAATCTCATGGTCGTCCCTAAAGCCTTGAAGTAATAGCGCATTGCTGACTACAAAGACTGAGCTAAGACTCATTGCTGCTGCCGCAAACATGGGGTTAAGAGTTATCCCTGTGAACGGGTAAAGCAGGCCTGCGGCAATAGGGATACCAATCACATTATAGATAAAGGCCCAGAAGAGGTTTTGCTTAATCTTCTTGATGGTTTGGTGGGATAGGCGGACAGCCGTTGCAACATCCTGTAGGTCCGACTTGATGAGAACGATATCTGCCGATTCGATGGCAACATCCGTGCCAGCCCCGATGGCAACACCAACATCCGCCCTAGCAAGGGCAGGGGCGTCATTGATGCCGTCACCTACCATTGCAATCCTCTTCCCCCTATCCTGGTAGCTTGTAATAATCTCATCTTTTTGTTGAGGCAGGACATCTGCAACAAACTCGTCGATACCTAGATCACAAGCGATGGCCTGGGCAGTCTTCTGATTATCTCCTGTAATCATTATTGTCTCTATACCCAAGTCTTTCAATTGCTTCAGGGCGGACTGGCTGGTGTTCTTAATGACGTCGGCTGCAGCGATCAAACCAATGAGCTTGTCACCTACAGCGAAGTACATGGGGGTCTTGCCCTGGCTGGCCAAATCTTCTGCATCAGCATAGGCAAAATCAATGGGAATTTGGTTATCCAACATCATTGCCCGATTGCCCCCTAGGACAGTTTGAAACATGCCATCTATCTTGACTTGCCCCTTGACTCCCCGGCCGGGGACGGCTTCAAAGTCTCTGCTTTCGGGAATCTGAAGTTCTCTTTTCATTGCTGCTTCAATAATCGCAGAAGCTAGGGGTTGCTCAGACCCTTGTTCCAACGCTGTAGCATATCGAAGCAACGTATCCGCTTCAACGCCTGCTATAGGCCTGACATCGGTGACAAAGGGCCTTCCCTCGGTGATGGTGCCCGTCTTGTCAAAAGCAATGGCGTCGACCTCATGGAGAATCTCTAAAGATTCAGCGCTCTTGATCAGAACGCCCGACTCCGCTCCCTTTCCAGTTGCTACCATAATTACTACGGGGGTAGCTAGGCCTAGGGCACAAGGGCAGGAGATGACGAGGACGCTTATTGCAAGTCGCATGGCAAACTCCAAGGGGTGACCCAAGAGCAGCCAAGTCACAAAGCTAATCAAGGAAATGATGATAACTATCGGTACAAAGATGCCTGAAATCTTGTCGGCTAAGTTTTGAAAGGGTGCCTTAGTCGCATTGGCATCTTGGACGAGATCGATTATCTTCGATAGGGTGGTGTCCTCACCCACATGGGTAGCTTCAAAAGTTAAGCTGCCTGTCTTATTGATGGTGGCACTGACCACTTTGTCCCCCACCCTCTTCTCCACCGGTATGCTCTCTCCCGTAAGGGCCGACTCATCAACGGCGCTTTGTCCGGTAAGGACGACACCGTCTAAGGGAATTCTATCGCCTGGTCTGATGACGATGACATCACCAACGGAGACTTCTTCAATAGCGACAGTCTTCTCGACACCGTCTACCAATATCGTGGCGGTGTCAGGTTGCAGGGCCATGAGGGCAGTGATTGCACCTGTGGTCCTAATCTTGGATCTTACCTCTAAGTATTTTCCTACCGTGATTAAGGTGAGAATCATCGCTGCGCCTTCGAAGTAGAGGTCGTGCATGTAAAGATGGACGACATTGTAGTCATCGAAGCCTAGACCATAAGCGATTCGAAACAGTGCGAAGATGCCGTATACTAGTGCAGCTGCAGAACCCAGTGCGATGAGGGAGTCCATATTGGGCGAACCCTTGAAAAGACTCTTGAATCCTCTAGTGAAGTAAACTCGGTTGACGAAGACGATGGGTATAGTGAGCACGAATTGTAACAGGGCGAAGGAGCTTGCCCCTTCTACCCCCTCCATCCAGTAAGGGATGGGCGCACCAAACATGCTGCCCATAGAAAAGTACATGAGAATAAGAAGAAGAGGGATGGATGCTTGCAAGCGAAACTTCATATTCTCCGCCTGCTCCTCAAAGACACTCTTCTCTTGGTCTTTCTTTTTATCTTTGGTTTGCCCCTTATCTTGAGCCTTCGCCTCGTAACCGGCGTCGGTTACTGCTCGTTCAATGGTAGCGATATCGATGACTGAAGGATCGAAGGTAACATCCATCGTGTTGGTCATCAGATTGACATCGGCATGGTCAACCCCTTCCAATTTATCCACCGCCTTCGTGACGGATGCTTGACAAGCGGAACAGGTCATCCCATGGACATCGAATCGTTTTTTATCTTGTTTAACATTCTCCATGGAGACTCCTTTCTTTGCCTCTTCATTATACCCCCAGGGGGTATCCGTGTCAACGCTCTTCATTTCCCCACAAAAAAACCTAATCCCTGCAGGGATCAGGTTTTCGTAATGCTTGTCTTATTTCTTATTGCCGATGATTTCCACATCATAGCCATCAGGGTCGCGAATAAAATAGATTAAGGAGTTGCCAC
This sequence comes from uncultured Peptoniphilaceae bacterium, assembly GCA_964346245.1. Classification (GTDB taxonomy): domain Bacteria; phylum Bacillota; class Clostridia; order Tissierellales; family Peptoniphilaceae; genus CAYFUF01. Next base: position 4,433 of record CAYFUF010000033.1, read on the forward strand.
CTGGCGATGAATAGGGCGCTTCATTAACAGTTACCCCCATCTGCTTATGCTTAGCGAAGGAAGCTTCTGCATCATCAACTCGAACGGCGAAATGGGAGTAGCCGTTACCGATCTCATAAGGGCCATGCTCATAGTTATAGGTCAACTCGATATCAATACCCGACTCGTGATCTCTGAGGAAGACCAAGGTAAACTTGTCTTCGGGGAAATCGTCGTGGCGGACCACTTCGTAACCCAAAGCTTCTTCATAGAACTTGATAGACTTTTCTAGGTTCTCTACCCGCAGGCAGAGGTGGATAAATGGATATTTCATCATTTCCTCCTCAACTCTTATCGTTTAGCTACAAATTCGACAGTCTTATCGTACAGGTGAAACACCGCACTACCATTGATGCCTGCTAGGCTAATCCCATCCACGATAAGTTTCTTTTTGGTATAGGACATAAAGCGCTGTATCCACTGGTACATGGTTATATCTATCGTCTCATTGGTCTCTCGTACACCAGTTTTCACATCATGCCTCAGATTAGCTGAATTCCTGAGGACCATCTCGAAACGGTCATTGACGTGGTTGAAAGTCGTTTGAATCGGGTCTTTTTCCCATTGTGCATTCATATATCGATCAAACTCCTCCTGATCAGAAAAGGACATTTGATCGAAGACTACCTCTTCAAAAACTAAGTTCTCTAACTTCATCTCTTCTCCTTGCCGCTTGGATTGGTAAGTCTACCAATAAGCGGTAAACATACCATCTTATATCTACCCTAATCGCTCAGACTCATCAGGTGAATATCACTTTTTTGATCAGCCCAGTCGATAAAGCGACTTTGGCAGGTGAACAAAAGGATCTGGCGGTCATCCTCGATCGATAAGCTCGCCAAGTAGGCGAAAGCGGATGAGGCTCTTTCATCATCATAGTAGACGAAGGGGTCATCGAGAAGGAGGCTTGACTGTTGGTCTTCAAGAAGCTTGATGAGGGCAAGTCGCATGGCCAAATAAACCTGCTCCCTGGTGCTGGAGCTCAGATAGTCGCTAGACCAAATACTGTTTTCCTCCTCGACCGATAAGTCCAGCTTACTCCCGATACGCAGGTGGGCCTTCGGTCCGTCAATCAGCGCTTGGAGGATCTTTTCCGCCTCTTGGTTTAGGCGAGGCAGGTAGACTTGGGCTCTTTGCCTAGTTAAGCCCTTAAGCTCTTCAAGAGCAATATCAATTGCTTCAAGCTCCTCTTCCAGACCCTCTACTTCCTCTTGCAAAGTACCCAGCTCTAAGAGGACAAAATCTGCCAGGGGCTCATTCTTATACTTCTCCTGCATGCGGCCCTTGGCTTCAACAATATCCATCTGGACTTGCAGTCGCCTATTCTTCGCTTCGGGGAAATCGTCAACTAATTCCTCCTTATAGCGCTTTTTAAAGAGGATAGGGCCGACGAAGAGAAAAGCTAGAGCTAGTATTAGTAGCAAAGTGAAAAGCAAGACTTCGCCTTGTAGAACTTGGTGGATAGCAAAGAGGAAAATAATGGCAGAGAAGATGATGAACAAGCCATTGGATAAGGGCTTAGCTGTTTCCTCCCTCTGTCTTCCACCATCAGCGAAATCAGTAGAGCTTCTTTGATCAGCAAAAGATTCTAATTCCTCCAAGTCTGCTTGTAGCATATGAATTATTTCTTGGTCTTGCCTCTTCTCCTTCTCAACGTCTAAAGCTCGGTAATACTCCCTCTTCTTATCTTGGAGGTCTTCGCGCAATTCAACGAGGTCCCCCTTCTTTCCCGACTTGGAAATCAGGACTTCCCTCTGTTTGACCAGATAGTTGATTGCCCCTTGATAAGATTGGTCTTCACTACCGGTATCTTGAAGATTCTGTAAGCGATTATTTAAGCTCTCTGTCTTCCCATCAGCGGCGAAGCTGGCGCCCTGACTGGATAGGTAATACGTTCGGATGAAGGCTTCGCTATCGCATCCAAAGAGGTAGTCACCTGGCGTCTCCTGCTTGGCTAAAGAAATGGCTTCCTGGGTATCATCATCGATTAAATCAATTTGATCTTGACCGTTGCTGGACCCGAAATGTCTCTCTAGGCGGTATCGCCTCTTGTCACTGGAAAGATACATAAGACCTCTTGGCAACACGGCTGAAGTCTTATCGATATATCGAAAGCGGGGATTTTCCTGAGCATTTCTTTTGGTTCCCTTGTAACCGTAAAGCATGAGTAGAATGAAGTCCAAGATAGTGGTCTTTCCTTCCTCATTGAGCCCGTAGATGACAACGAGATTGTCTGGAAAGCTCAGCTCCTTTTCTTGAAAGCGGCCAAAATGGTTCAGAATAATTCGATCTATCTTCATTTATTGGCCTCCTGATAGGGCTTTTAAACCAAGGTTTATTGCCCGTTCAATTACTCGTCTTTGTCTATCTTGGTCCCTTCCTTCCCCCTCTACTCTTTCCTTCTTCTCCATAAGAGCACGCAGGAAGTTCCCTTCCAGGCTGTCATCAGCTAACAAATCCGCCCAATCGACAGCCCAGTGGCTTTCATCGATGACATCCACATAATAGAGCTTATCCTTCAAAAAGTTCTTCAGATCGGCTATTGACCAGTAACTGTCTTCCTTCTTATGTCCCCGAAGCAGGATGCGGTAGTAGTTGTCTTCCGTGTTTTCAATCTTTTCCTCCAAGTTGTTTATGATGGACTCTTCCATCTCCTGCTGAGAATAATAGTCACTTACATCCACCGTTACTGTGAGAAAGACCCGACTAGAAAAGGGTCGAAAAGACAAATCTAAGCCTAGCTTTGATATTTCCCCTGCATAGACTCCCTTCTTTCCGCCTCCATCAAAGCTAGTCCCATCAGGGTTGCCACTATAAGCAAAGGGGTTGCCATTGATCGTTTGAATCTCTGTTCGCTTGTGAATATGACCTAAAGCGATGTAGTCAAACAGCTTATTGGGGAGGCGGTGTAGATCTAGCGGATTGTAGAGACTTTCTTGGTTTGCAGGCAAGCTTTCGCCATGAAAATTCCCCAAAATAAATCGGCCTTCATCTTTCAGCAGTTGAAGCTGGCTAATGTAGTCCTTCGGGCTGAGCAAAAGTTCATCCAAAACGGATGTTCTCTGGTGGCTCGCTAAAAAAGCTGATCCCACTACAGCGGTGTTGAGTTCGGGCAGGTCAACAATCTCGAGCTCCTTCTTAAAGATGTGGACATTGGATGGCCAACCGCCTTCATACACGGAAGCTACCGAGAAATAATCGTGGTTGCCTGGAGAAATGAAAACTCTCGTTTCTGGCAGGTTCAAAAGAGCCTCCTTGATGAGTTTCACTTCCCGGTCACTAATGGAGGAGGTCTCTAGAAAATCACCTGCGATGAGGATGATATTGGTATTTTCCTTTTTCGCATAGGCCAAAATGCGGCGGAAGCTATGAAAGATTTCCTCCGCCCTTTGCTTGCCCTTCTTCCCTAAGCCTGGGAAGGTGGAGCCCAAGTGACTATCAGCGAAATGTAAGATTTTTATGCTGTTCATCATTCAACTCACTCTCCTAAAAGGATGGGTAAACCCCATCCTTTAGCGTAGTGTCGTTTATTTTTATTGCAATTCTTGAGTGCTTTCCGCTTTTGCTTCATCTAGCTTTTTCTCTTCGCTAAGCTCTCCCTCCTCATTATCTGCTTCCGCCATGGTCCCTACCGTATGAATGCCATCATAGGAAGAAGTTGGCATGGAGAATACCGAGATATTCGGTGACAAGTTGTTTTCACCATGTAGGAGTTCCTTGAAGAGTTGGTCAACAATCTCCACCCGAACGACAAACCAGACTAGCTCTTTTTCCGGGTCTAAGTTGAAAGGAAGGATGCTCCATGCTTTTCCACGCTCATCACGACCGTGCAGGATGGTCGCTCCTCTAGCGCCAACGGAGCGAGCAACCTCGACCACTTCATCCGCTTCGCCACGATCAACAACAACGAAGACAAGGTCTTTAGCACCATCTCCAACCTTCTCCGTTGCCAAGAGGGAGGGCGCGAGCTCGACAAAGTCGCCTTCTTCACGGCTGACTTTTCCTCTTCTCATCTTAAAGATTGCACCTAGAACCATAATGCTCAAAATTGGGGTCATCGCAATCAAAGCGATAACACCGAAACCGTCTGCTAAAACATCGGCTGTGGGCCAAACATCAGCAACACCCTGAGCAAACGCCAAGACAAAGGTCGCACTCATTGGACCGGAAGCCACACCACCGGCATCGTAGGCAATACCCACGAAGATATCATCCACGTAGAAGGACAGGAGGATGGCCATAGCGAATCCAGGCAAGAGGAAGTACCACAACTTGACCTCGGGGATTAGTATGCGAAGCATCGATAGGGATAGAGCGATACCTACACCGATAGACAGGGTTGTTCGAATAAGTTTAATGGGAATGTGACCACCGGTTACATTCTCAACTTGCTCACCGAGGACGTGGACTGCGGGCTCCGCAGCGACGACGATAAAGCCAAGGATAAAGGCAAGGATGACAATCAGCTCGCTGTGGTTTTCAATGAGGCCCATGCCCAAGAGCCTGCCCATATCCATGAAACCTTCATTGGCCCCTACCAGAAAGAGCATCAGGCCGATAACGGTATAGACGATGCCTCGCATGATAGAAAACATCTCTCGACCAGACAGCTTGAAGCGAACGGCGTTCAAGATAAGGAAGAGGATGACAATGGGGGCTAGGGCGAAGAGTGATTCGGTAAAGGTGTGGCTAAAGGCAGCCAAGATTGGGGCTAACACACCATCGGCCACTTCGAAGGCCTCTGGTGCACCTTGAATCTCGCTTTGGTTGGTGATGATGGATAGCAAGATAATCGCTAAAATTGGGCCTGCACTCATGGTACCAACCATGCCGAAGGAGTCTGCTTCTGCGCTCTTACCACCTTTTCGCTTAGATAGACCGTAGGATAAAGCAAGGACGAAGGGCGTAGTCAAAGCACCTGTTGTTGCCCCTGATGCGTCGAAGGAAACAGCTAAAAACTCTTCCGATACGCGCAGGGCAAGAATAAGGATAAGGGAGTAAATCACTAGCATCAGGACATTGAGTTTTCTGTTGAGCAGAGTTCTTATTGCCCCTATAGCAATCATGATACCGACTCCAGCAGAAACGACGATAACCAGCATTCTAGCGGCTAAGTCGCCACCTGATGCACCCTCCACCTGCTGTCCCAAGATCAATAGATCAGGCTCGGCAACGGTAATTAAAAAACCAAGAAGAAAGGTGAATAAAATGGCGCCGAGTATTGTCTTCGAATTGGAGATATGGACGGCCATATGGTGACCGATAGGCTCCATGGACTGGTCTACTCCCCACAAGAAGATCGAAAGCCCTAGGAAGACCAACAAAGCTCCGATTAAGAAGCGGACAGTGACTTCTGTTTCAACTGGAACAAAGACTAAAATCAAAAAGGCAACATAGACAATGATGGGCACGATGGATTGCAATACTTCATTAACTTTCGATTGAAGGGCGTTCATTATTTCCCTCCTTTCGAAGCTTGGTAGATACCCGTGACTCTACTGACCGGTAAAACGAAGAGAATGCCGTTTCCAACTTGATCTAACTGTAACTCTTGCACCAAGGTAGTGCGAATTCTGCCGATATCTTTTGTTGGAATAACGGAAATCACAATATCCTTCTCTGGTTCAATCTGTAGGTCAAAGATGTGACCTGCAGGATAACCAGCCCCCCTACCATGGAGGATGGTACCACCTGGTGCACCAGCATCCCGGGAGATTTTTACCACATCCCGACTCTTGCCGTGGTCAACGATGGCAACCAGCAGGTGGTAATCCAGGCTGTCACGCTGGATTTTTTCATCTTTCTCTAAGATATGCTGCTCGTTGAAGCGCTTCATGGGTAGGGAGAAAGCAATTCCCCTATTCTTCTTCTGAAACTGGAAGTTTTGCTTGACCAATTCATGAAGCATGGGCTCCACGATGGATGAGCAGGGCTGGATAATGACATCCTTCTGCGTTTCGTCTAAGCCAAGAAACTCCAGTATTTTTTGGGACACTGTGCCTTGGCCCAGCATAACCACCCCTTCGCTAACCCCCAGGGTGCGAATGTCTGTGAGTAATGCTTCGGCCTTGCCTCGGTCCACGATGCTGATAAACAAGTTTTCTTTACTCATCGCCACTCCTTCTATATTGTTCATCGTCAATCCTGATTCCCTGCTTCAATGAAGGGGCTGCAGTCTTGCGGTAGTTTTCTTCTTCTCTATCTAGTGTAGCAAAAATTTCTTGCCAAAGGGCCTCGGCAGAGCGAATTATTGCCCCATCTCCCCAGACAATCTGCTGCTCAGCGCGGTCCGATGTTGCGACAGTAACCTGGTAGTCTTTGCTATATTCTTTTGAAGTCTTTTGGATATATTGGTCAGCTGTCTCTGCTAATTTAGTGTAGACTACAACTAGTTTACCGTATCTCTCAATAGTTTTCCTGTAGTTTTTTACCTTGTAGGCATCAAAGACCAAGATGATCTGATCATCGACGTAGGATTGGTATTTGACCAGCTCATCGATACATAAGGACCTTGCGGCATCCATGTTTTCTTCAGCCATTTCCCGTAAACTAGGCAGCGCATAGATGACATTATAACCGTCAATGAGTAGGTAAGACGGACCCTTGACTCTATCTCTTTCCCTTTGCTGCAACGATCTATCGCAGGCCTGTCTTTCTTTCGACTCCTCCTGCTTCACTCTTTTTTTCTGATTGGCGTTGGCATAAAAGGTCTCTTGGAAGATTCGGTCAACCTCATCGTCTGCAATAAAATTGTCCCGTTTTTTAGGCCGAATTAGCACAGGCTCCCCCATGCTTTCCTTTTGCGACTCTTGGTAAGCTGGCGTATGGGCATAATCTTCCACTTGGTCCCAAGGAACGAGCACAGCTGCACCGCCTTTGGTAAAGACAGAGTGGGGCGAAAAGTCCTCATCCGCCAAAGGATTATAGGCAAAGCTTTGGATGAGCTCTTCCTTTTCTTCCACCTCTTCATAAGACGATAGGCGGTAACTGACTCGGCCTGCCCCCTTAGTCAAAGAGGGAAGCCCTTGGAAGTATCCCTGCAGCTTGGAAACAGGACCCCGTCCGCTGCTCTTGAAGCGGTCAGCGGATGTCTCGGCGGTCCTATCCTTGATGGCAAGTCGTTCAAAATCTTGCAGAATTCGGCCGGAATAGGCGATTGGGACGTCCAGTTCAAAGGAATAGTAGGGTTCGAGCAGTACTGACTTTCCTCTCATCAGCCCATTTCGAAGTGCTCGAATGGACGCTTCTAAAAAGTCTCCGCCTGCGGTGTGCTTGTTGTGGGCTCTGCCATCGACCAAACGGATGGTCATGTCGGTTAGGCTTGAGCCAGTTAGTACGCCAGGCACCTTGACCTCACTGACAATCCGCTTCACTTGCTTTTGCCACTGGATGGCGAGCTGATCAGTGGACACATCCGAAACGAAGTTTAGGCCTGAGCCCGCAGGTGCAGGTTCCAGTAAGAGCCGAACTTCCGCATAGTGTTTCAGGGGCTCGTAGTGACCTAGGCCGACGACCTTCTCTTTGATCGTTTCTCTATAGGCAACCTTGCCTACACCAAACTCGACTTCTATGCCCTGATCTCGCAATCGCTCGGCGAGAACTTGCTCTTGAACTCTGCCCATAAGGTGGACAAAGACCGACCCACGCTCCTCTTTGCGGTGGAGGTCCAAATCGGGGAACTCTTCTTCCAAACGTAGGAGGGCTTGGTAGAGGGCAAAGTCATCCCCTCCATCGCTTCTTCTCAGCTCATAGTGCATGAGGGCGTGAAGGTCGCTTGCATAAGCTTTTTCATCTTCACCAATCGTTTGACCCGCACAGAGGTTAAGAGGTCCAATCAAAGTGGCGATATCTCCCGCTAGCAGCTCACTTATCACTTCATAGTCATCTCCCTGGTAGCTTCTGATCTCATGAATCTTCTCATCGAGGACAATATCCTTGGGCTTCAGGCCGCCACCAGTCAGGCGGATATGGTTAAGTCGAAGACCCTCCTTGTCATAATTGGTCTTATAGACCTGCAGACTGAGCTCCTTAGGCCAACTAGGGGGCTCCACATAATCATTCATAAAAGCGAAGAGGTCTTTTAGACCCCTTCCCTGTAAGGCTGAACCAAATAGCAAAGGGAAAAACTTTCTTCTCCTAAACAGCTGGGCAATGTCGCTAGTATCAATTGACCCCGTTTCGACGAACTTGTCCAAAAGGGCTTCATCGAGGATAGCAAGGTCTTCTTTCGTGCTCTCTTCCTCTGGAAAAGGAAGAATGCGGTCGCTCAATAGCTGCCTGATGGTTTCACTCAGATTGGCAAGCTTTCCATCGAAGAGGTCAACTTTGTTGACGAAGATAATGGTGGGGATCTGATGTTTGTTTAGCAGTGACCAGAGGGTCTTGGTGTAGCCCACCACCCCGTCGGGAGCGGAGACGAGAAGGATGCATACATCCATGACAGCCAGGGCTCGTTCCATTTCGGGGCCGAAGTCGGCATGGCCCGGCGTGTCGACCAAAATGTATCTTTGGTCACCAATCTCAAAACGAGCAACTTTGGAATAGATGGTAATTCCTCTCCTGCGCTCGATTTGATCCGTGTCCAAGAAGCGGTCTTGCTTGCGGTCATTTCCCGCTTCAGCCATGCGGAAGATAGTTTCAGCAAGCGTGGTTTTGCCCGCATCCACGTGGGCAACGATTCCGATTGTAATTGGACTCCTTGTCATGCCTAAACTCCTCCCATAAAAAAAAGGGCTCCTGCTTTCGGGTGATAGTAAGAGCCTCCCTGAATACCGCCTAATAAGACGAATGAAATCTCTTGTACTTATTATGTAAGGTCCTTAACTACAGTTATTATGGATACCCATCATGGCCAGTTTTAAAATTTGCTTTTTCCTCGTGGGCTAAAGCTTGTCCTTATGATAAAATAAAATCATTGGAAAGGAGCCTACCATGAAAAAAATGAACGACTATATCAATACGATCGTACATATCCTTGAGTTAATCATTGCGATAATCATCGTCTTCTTCATCGTTATCGGCCTATATAACATTATAGATTATGTGAAGGAGTTCCTCCAGTCTGGGGCAACCAACTCCTATGAGGTCTTCCAAAACTTTCTAGGCTATGCCCTCTCCTTGATTGTCGGTGCGGAGTTCATCAAGATGATCCTCCATAACTCCACTGAGGCCCTCTTGGAGCTGATACTATTCGTCATTGCTCGTAAAATGCTCATCTACTCATCCACGCTCCTTGACTTAGTCTTAGGAACCATTGCCCTGCTCATTGTCTTCGTTATAATGAAATACTTGCTGACCGACTCCAGCATCAACCTAGATAAATTGAAACACCGGACTAAGGTAAAAAAGAGATACCGCAACGACTTGTACCAGCCAGCCATCAGACCTAAAGACCTGGAAGATATCATCCCTGCGGATGAAGACCAATAAAGAGAAAATCAAATCAAGCAAGGGGCGGTGTCAGAACAAGAAATTATTCGACATCAGCTCCTTTTTAAATTGAGAAATCCTTAGGTGCACTTGAGTGTCTTTGGACCTTAGCATTTTGAAAATCCCGATTTCCTCAAGTACACGGACGCGTTTTTTGACCTTAGCATTTTTGAAATCTAGAAATCCTCAAGTACGCTGAAGCTATTTTTGACCTTAGTATTTTCGAAAACGAGGAATGCTCAGGTGCGTTTAAGCCTTTTTTACCTTAGCATCCTACAACCAACGTTTCCACAAATCCCACGTGCTCTCCAACCTGAAACTCCATACCGCAGTAGTTGGCGGCCCACGACCAACGGTATCAAAAACCATCGATGAGCGAAATCCGCAGAAGCGAAGCTTTGAGGACCGTTAGATTCTTGTATTCGAGTTTATACTAGTTATTTTCTGGGCAAAGTGACCTTAAGATTTTTCTTTTTGAATTTATAC
>CAYFUF010000034.1:0-12513 GCA_964346245.1 uncultured Peptoniphilaceae bacterium
TTTCGACCTTAGCATTTCAAAATTCAGAAATCCTCAAGTACACCGACGCCATTTTCGACCTTAGCATTTTTAGATTGAGAAATCCTCAAGTACACAAACGCGTTTTTGACCTTAGCATTTTGAAATCGAGAATTCCTCAAGTACACCGAGGCGATTCCCGAACTTAGCAACCTCAATTCCACAACTCCCACGCACCCTCCAACCCGAAACCCCATACCGCAGTAGTTGTCGGCCCACGCCCAACTGTATCAAAAACCACCGATGAGCGGAATCCGCAGGAGCGAAGCTCCGAGGACCTAGCGTGTCGGTGGTTTTTGAGCCTTCTCAGCGAGTCGGTGGTTTTCGAGTCATTAAGGGCGCTGACATAAGGGATAAAAATAGCATCTACTTTATCTTGACGCCTTGAAATTCAGGGCTTTTTGCACTATTATTGTAGGATATTTTAACAGTATAATCTAAGTTCAGATTGTGTCTACAGAAAGGGGGTCAAATGTCTTCCGATACAATCAAATTAAGGGCGCTCAAGGCAGCTTTCCCCCATACGATTCCCATATTGACGGGCTTTCTTTTCTTGGGCCTTGCCTACGGTATCTACATGAATGCATCGGGTTTTAGCTTCGTTTACCCTTTGCTTACCTCCATCTTTGTTTACGGAGGAGGCCTGGAATTCGTCATCGTCAGTATGCTGCTTGCCCCCTATAATCCGGTGCAAGCTTTCACCGTTGCCTTACTTATTCAAGCTCGCCACATCTTCTATGGTATTGCCATGCTAGATAAATTCAAAGGCTTGGGGCCCAAAAAATTCTACATGATCTTCACCCTCTGCGATGAAACCTTCTCAATCATCTCCAGCCAGGAGCCCCCAGAGGGGGTGGACAAGGGCTGGTTCATGTTTTTCATCGGTACCCTCCACCAAATCTACTGGGTTGTTGGATCAACCTTGGGCGGCTTGGTAGGCGAATACATACTCTTCGATACCACAGGCATCGATTTTGTCATGACGGCCATGTTCGTCGTCATCTTTACCGAAAATTGGATCAAGGAAAAGAACCACACCAGCTCCCTTATCGGCCTAGTGGTCTCCCTGATTTGCTTATTCATCTTTGGTCCGGAAGTCTTTTTGATTCCAACCATGATCGGCATCCTCCTACTGTTGACCATTCTGCGCAAGCCCTTCTTGGGCGATGTCGCCGTAGAAGAAGACATGGAGGTCACTGTAACCTTAGATTTAGACATCAATGACGAGGAGGATATCTATGACCATTAGCCAAGAACTCATTACCATCGGTCTTTGCGCCCTTGGGTCAGCCATCATGCGCTTTTTACCCTTCACCGTCTTCTCCACTAAAAAGCCCACGCCCAAGTACGTCCGCTACCTGGGCAAGGTCCTACCCGCAGCTACCTACAGCATGATTGTCGTCTACTGTCTGCGCCACGTGGACTTCAGCTACCTGCCCTCCCTTTTGCCCCAGGTGGTCGCCATCTTGTTTACTATCGGGGTCCATGTCTGGAAGAGAGAAACCGTCCTCTCCATCTTTGCTGGCACCCTACTTTACATGTTGTTGATTCGTTTTATGTAGGATGGTCGCGCTAGTTTATGGGATGACTCAATGCAAGCAATAAAAGAAGCTGTGTCAGCATGTTGACACAGCTTCTTTTGGTTAGGGGTTAACAACGAGTTAGAGAATATAAGGATCCTTGGTCCAATCGCTATATAGGGAAGGATCATCCAAGTTGGTGTCTCTACCCTCAGGTGGAAGGTCCTCTGCTGACTTAGGTGGCTTGATCTCGGTTGGAACGTTCTTGTCCTGATCACGCTTGCGGTCAGCTTCCCACTGTTCGCGGGAGTCCGATACGTTTGGTGCAAGGTCGACTTGGTTAATGTCGATGCCTAGCGCCTCAGCAACGCCCTTGCCGTAGTCTGGATCTGCTGCATAGCAATTGCGGATGTGGCGGTGCTTGATCTGTACGGTGGAGTCTTCCATATTTCTGGCGGTATTTTCGCATAAGACCAGCTGTTGGTCAGGGGTCATTGCTCTGAAAAGTTCGCCTGGTTGGCTGTAGTAGTCAGCATCATCTTCGCGGAAGTCCCAACGCTTGACATCGCCGCCCTTGTCGGTTGGAAGCTCTGCTGAGCGGTCGTCTGGCCAAGCACCGTAGCTATTTGGACTGTAGTGGAGCTCGCTGCCTTGGTTGCCGTCCACTCTCATCATTCCGTCTCTGTGCCAAGCATGTGGATTCTCCACGCCTCTTGGTGAGTTAACAGGGATTTGATGGTGGTTGACGCCTAGTCGGTAGCGGTGAGCATCACCGTAAGCGAACACTCTGGATTGGAGCATGCGGTCTGGGCTCAAGCCGATACCAGGAACCAGGTTGGCTGGGGTGAAGCCCGCTTGCTCGACATCTTGGAAGAAGTTGTCTGGGTTGCGGTTTAATTCCCATTCACCAACTTCGATGAGCGGGAAGTCAGCCTTGTGCCAAATCTTAGTCAAGTCAAATGGATTGTAGTCCATATTGTCAGCTTGCTCTTCGGTCATGACTTGGATATAGAGTTTCCACTTAGGGAACATCTTCTTTTCAATAGCTTCATAGAGGTCTCTACCGTGGCTCTCTCGGTCTTTGGCAATGACCATCTGAGCTTCTTGGTCCGTTAAGTTTTGAATACCTTGTTGGCTGATATGGTGGAACTTAACCCATACGCGCTCGCCTTGGTCGTTCCACATGGAGTAAGTGTGCGATCCAAAGCCGTGCATGAAGCGGAAGGAAGAGGGGATACCACGGTCCGACATGGTGATTGTTACCTGGTGCAGGCTCTCTGGTAAGGATGTCCAAAAGTCCCAGTTGGTGTTAGGGCTTCTTAAGTTGGTGCGAGGATCTCTCTTTACCGCGTGGTTCAAGTCGATAAACTTCATCGGATCGCGGAAGAAGAATACTGGTGTGTTATTACCTACGATGTCGTAGTTACCATCTTCTGTGTAGAAGCGAAGGGCAAAACCACGAATATCTCTTTCGGCATCGGCAGCACCGCGCTCACCGGCAACGGTGGAGAAGCGGGCAAAGACTTCTGTCTTCTTGCCAACCTCAGAGAAGAGTTTCGCTTTGGTGTATCTAGTAATATCGTTGGTTACGGTGAATTCACCCCAAGCACCCCAGCCCTTAGCGTGCATTCGTCTCTCGGGGATAACCTCACGGTTGAAGTGGGCATGCTTCTCAAATAGCCAAGTATCTTGAATCGATAGGTGACCACGTTCGCCTGCGCTCATGGAGTCTTCGTTGTTATCAACGGGTTGTCCTCCAGCACGTTGCATGGGTTCTTGATTGGTTGTTTGGTTTCGGCTAGGTAGTGGATCGCCGAGGCCGTTTTTCATCATCGGGTCTTTCATAAGTCATCCTTTCTGTTAAGTAAGTGTGTTAAGTCTAGTCGCCTTCACTGTCCCTTCCGGTGCATTGAGTGTGAAGACCCCATTTGAGGATGCGATACTACAGACTTGGTGAATATTTTATGGGCATAATTTAGTTACCCCCTCTGCCTATCTTACTTACCCTTTTAGATTCAATCTAAACAATAATTGTAGCTTCCTTCAATTATTGATTTTCTATTAAATTATGGGCCAAAATATCTAGGGACCAAGCTATTGAATAAAATGAACATACATGAGGAAATTGTTTATTCCAAGAGAAACATGAATCCAAGTGAGGAATACAGTACAATAGAGGATACAGGTATTCATAGCCTGTTCAATATGCTCAGTGTGGGAAAAAATGATTTCTACAAAGAATAGGATAGCTAAAGCAAAAATGCTGCTTACAGATAGACGAGAGCGGAACACATACGGAGGAAAGTATGGATTATACAATTCTAGTGGTTGATGACGATCAGGAAATAGTACAGGCGCTTAAAATCTACTTAGAGATAGAAGAGTTTGAGGTAATCTGTGCGACGGATGGTCAGCAAGCCCTGGACTACCTGGATAAATACAATATACACCTTGTTTTATTAGATATTATGATGCCCAAATTAGATGGCTTCCAGGTCCTAGAAAAAATCAGGGAGACGAACTCTATCCCTGTCATAATGGTTTCTGCAAGGACGGAAGATATCGATAAGATCCGTGGCTTAGAAAAGGGTGCTGACGACTATATCACCAAACCCTTCAATCCGCATGAACTTGTTGCTCGAGTCAAGAGTCACCTCCGCCGTTATGCCGAGTATATCAATATCTCTACGGCCGACGAGCAAGTTAATCACGTCTACAAGCAGGGTGGTTTGGTCCTGGATGATGAAAGCAAGAAGGTTTTTATTGACCAAGAGCAGGTCCAGCTTACCCCAATCGAATACCGCATTCTCCACTTACTCTTAAAGAACCCAGGCAAAGTCTACTCCAGCGATGAGATTTACGAAGAGGTTTGGGAAGAGGAATCCATCGGATCTGTCCAAACGGTAGCGGTCCATATCCGCCACATAAGAGAAAAGATTGAGATAAATCCTAGGGATCCTCGCTACCTCAAAGTGGTCTGGGGCCTAGGTTACAAGATTGAACTACAGAGGGACAATCATGCAGAAGAAAGAAACGAAGCCAACGGACAAGACAACGATTAGCGAGATAAAAGATTGGCGCTTTATTTGGCACTGCCTTGCTGCTGTTGCCGTGATGTTTTTCGTCCTGGTCATCCGCCTAGCGGTCCTCACGACGACACCAGCGATGCCTGGGGTATCCTTCTTCGGTTCCCCCAGCTTTCAGATTGCCCTGGAGAAGGAGGGCGAGAAGGTCTACGAGTATACCGATGCTCAGGAGCTGGAAGTCCTATTTGATCGATTAAGCCCTCAGACGCCCATATCTTCGGGCTTTGTTAACCTGTCCATGCAGGATGCCGTTGTCTACTTCCAGATGCTTTACGAATTGAACGATAATCCCGAGGCTCAAGCAACGGTTGGGGAAAACTTGGAAAACATGAACAACAGGGTTGCCCCTGCGGAGAAAACCAACCTGACCAGCCCCTTGTACCGCAAGGAAGATCTGATGGAGTGGGCAAAGGAAGGTGCCCGCTACGAGTCGAAGACGATTCTCTTCATTAATTATATTGACCCAGAAGGTAACCTCTACCAGAGTTTTGAGGAAGTTAACCCTCAGAATTTGGTGGAGATGGAAAACATTGAGGCAATCCTGATGACCTCCGATTCCTTCCTGGATGAAATCGACCTGATCGATGAGAAGTTTCCGCCCATCGGCTTTGTCGATATCATGGACTTTGCCAACAACCACCTGCAGGATGTGTCAAGGCTGGTGCAGCAATTGGCTAAGGTGTTGGAATATCCCCTGATTCGAGGCGATGCGCTCAACATTCAAGAGCCCGATTCCAATGTGGGTTACAATATCCAGTATTCGGGAACGAAGAATGAGTATTCGAATATGGCCGCTCAGGAGTTTAGCAACAGCGAGTGGACCGCAGTGATACAGCTAAATCAGGATGGGACCTACCGGATTGGATCGGGGCCCTACTTCCAGGACTTACACAGCTACTTTTCTTCCAGCGACAAGAGAATCTATAACTTGGTCCCTAGGACAGCAAGGCTGGCTGTCGATACCAATTTTCCTCAACAGGACTACATTTCCGCGGCCTATGAGATCTTTGGCACAGCCCAGTTCCGCTTTTGGACCTCCATTGGTGGTGTCATCGTCTTCGCCTTCCTATGGATTCTAGCGGTCTACTGTTACTTACAAGATGTCAAGCCGAGTGTCAACAAGTTGGTGCGAAGAATAGAGTATTTGTTGCCCATCGAGTTGGTCTTAGCCATACTGTTCCTGTTCTTCTTTATGCTCTTTAAGATATCGGTATTGATGAATCCGACTTTAGAGAAGTTTATGGTGTCGCCCCAGTCCTACAAGAGCGTGGAGAGCAACTTTGTCCTTTTTGCCTTCTCGTTGACGGCAATTCCATTTAGCATTGTCGTTGTACAAATTCTTACCATCCTGGTCAGAAAGTTCCAGATGGGGGCAATAACGGAAACCAGTTTAATCAACCGAGGCTGGGTAGAGGTGAAGAACTTCTTCTCCTACTTCTTCAACAGGGGCTGGGACGGCTTCCGCTATTCCATGAGCGTCTCCTTCATCTTCTTGATTGGCGTCATGCTTTTAGGCCTTTTAGCTCAAGGTTACAAGGGTTTCTTCACTTTGTCGGTGATTATCTTAGCGGTTTTTACCTTTATGGCAATCCGAGCACTGGGTGAGTATTTGTGGCTGATTGAGGCAACCAATAACATCGTCAATGGACGACCTTCTAAGGACATCAAGGTCAATGACTATCATGGGCTGAACAAGAGGATGGCCCAAGAATTAGTTGTCGTCGATGATAGCATCAAGAAAGCGACGGAGGACCGGGTCAAGAATGAGCGGATGCAAACAGAACTCATCACCAACATTTCCCACGATATCCGCACACCTTTGACCTCCATCATCAATTACGTCAGCCTGCTTAAGCAAGCGGACATCGACCCAAACTCTGCCAAGGAATACATCAGCATCATCGACAGCAAGGCGAACCGCTTAAATGATCTGATGAACAGCTTAATTGATGCGACCAGAGCAAGCAACGGGGCTCTTCACTTGGACATGATAGAGCTTAGTTTCAATGAGGTTATCGAGCAGATTATTGCGGAGTATGTAGGCACTTGGGAGGAGCGGGACCTGAGCCTAGTGACTAGTCTGCCCAAAGAAGACCTCTTCATCCGAGCGGATGGCTTCCACCTGTCCCGTGTTCTAGATAACCTATTGAACAATGCGAGGAAGTACGCCCTGCCTGGAACCAGAGTCTACTTGAGCTTGCGTGAGCTAGACGGAGAGTGCTGCTTCGAGCTCAAGAACACCTCTTCTCAGCAGCTAAACCTGCAACCAGAGGAGCTGATGGAGCGCTTCACCAGGGAGGATAAGTCCCGGACGACAGAGGGAAGCGGTCTAGGTTTATCCATTGCAAGGAATACCATTCACTTGATGCAGGGTCGATTTGATATTGTTATTGATGGAGACCTATTCAAGTCCTTCGTGACCTTCAAAAGTTTGACCTAAATCAAATTTCATTTTATAATTAATAAGCTAATCGAAAAGCGCATGGCTCTGCCATGTTCTTTTCCTTTTACCACGTGATAGGAAGGGAGGCTACATGGTTTGCACCCACTGTAGTGACAGTTGTAAGCTGTGCACGTCTGATATTGTCCTGTTCTCCAATTTACCAATTGAGGAACAGCAAAACTTACAAAAGATAAGTCAACATAGGACTTTTGCAAAGGGAGACATCCTCTTTCGCACCGGAGATAAGGCGGATACTTTGCGGATTGTCCATGGCGGAAAAGTGAAATTACATAATTACGATATAGAAGGCAAAGAGCAGATTTATGACATCATCGGAGATGGCGACTCTATTGGAGAGGACCTCTTTTTAGAGGAGGGAGCAATCTTTCCTTATGATGCCACCTGCGTCACCGATGGCAGGATGTGCGAAATTAGCAAGGGAATCTTTCTTGACTTGCTCAGAGCCAAACCGGAGGTGGCCATGAACCTGATCGGGTCCCTCAGCCGCAAACTCCAACAAGCCAACGAGCGGATGGATGTCCTGTCTGAGAATGATGCAGGTATGAGGTTGGCAACCTTCTTCTACAACCGCTGCAAGAGGCACGAAGCCGGCATCGTCGATCTTACCGTGGATGACATCGCTGCCAGCATCAACCTGCGCAGGGAAACAGTCAGCCGTAAAATTAGAGAGCTCCAACAGCTAGATATGGTGAAGAGGATGGGGCAGAGCAACATCCGCATAACCGACATGAACCGCTTAAGGCTCTATGCTGAAGGAGAGATGGAAGCACTAATTAGTTAAATAGGATAAAGAATGATTGATATATGTTTACTAGGAACAGGAGGAATGATGCCGCTACCCGGCAGGCACCTCACCTCTCTGTTGCTTCGCTATCAGGGGCACAGCATCTTAGTCGATTGTGGCGAGGGGACCCAGGTTGCCATCCGCAAGTATGGTTGGTCCATGCACTCCATCGATATGATTTGCTTCACCCACCTTCATGGGGACCACGTGGCTGGTATCAGCGGCCTCCTATCCTCCATGACGACGGAGGGAAGGACGGAACCCGTCCGCATCATCGGTCCCAGAAATACGATTGAAGTAGTCTCCCAACTCTGCATTGTGGTGGGGGTTACTTTTGATGTCCACTTTTACGAGATTGGCCCAAACGACCAGTTTGAGCTGGAGGATATAACCATTACCCCCTTCAAGGTCAAGCACAACTTGCTTTGCTACGGCTACCGCTTTGACCTCAAGCGCCGGCCTAAGTTCTTACCAGAGCGGGCAGCCCAGCTGGATATTCCCCGCAAGCTCTGGGGTCTTTTGCAAAAGGGCGAAACTGTGGTTTATGAAGGGAAGAAAGTCCGGCCTGAAGAGGTAACGGGACCCGCCCGCAAGGGTTTGTCTCTCGTCTACTCGACGGATACTCGACCATGCCAAAGCCTAGAAGATGCTGCTTACGATGTGGACCTACTCATCACCGAAGGTATCTACGCCGATCCGGACAAGGCACAATCGGCAAAGGAGAAGATGCACATGACCAGCCTGGAGGCAGCCGAGTTAGCAAACCGGGCCCAGGCAAGGGAAGTCTGGCTCACCCACTACAGCCCTTCCTTCCAAAACCAAGGAGACTACGAGGACTGGCTTTCTGATCTTCACCCCAATATCCGCTTTGGGGAAGATGGGCTGACGACCACTTTACATTTCGAGGAATAAAGGATCACCTGCGGCACCTAATGAATCGTCTTATACCATACACTCTTCTTGGAGGTGTGTATGGAAATAATTTTGTTTTTAAGCTACGGATTGCAATTGGCAGTCCTTGCAGTGATTGATGCAAGGCAAAGAAGGATACCAAATAGGAATTTGGTTTTTGCCCTCATCCTCTTTGGGCTAATTTATGGGCTGGCTTATGTTTCAGAAAGCACGGCCGTTAAGGGCAGTCTCCTAATGGGTTTTGTCCTACGGTTTCGGGATGCCACTATTTTCTTTATCTTCTTTTTGCTTTTTCAACTGATCACAAAGGCTAGTCTTGGTATGGGCGATGTAAAGTTACTCTTCGTCCACTTCCTCTACCTGGCAAGGTCAGTTGCCCTAGTCAGCCTTCTCATAAGCCTGCTTGCCCTCGTTCTCTTTTTCATGGCCTTACATCTTGCCACTAGGCTGTCTAGCCAAAGGGAACCGGGCAGGAAGGACTATCCTTTTGCGCCCTTTTTGTTTAGTGGCTATCTTCTTTTGGGTATGTTGTTACTCTACTGAGTTTTGGGCCATGGGAAGTTATCTCTAGTTCCATAAAGGAAAGGAGAAAAGATGAAACGAATCAAACAAAGCTTATTCATATTCCTAGGCACGGTCACCTTGCTCCTAGGTAGTCTCGGTATCATTCTGCCCGTCTTGCCAACGACACCCTTTCTTCTTTTGACCGCTTACTTCTATGTCAGAAGCTCAGATAGGCTTTACCAGTGGCTCATTAACCACAGAATCTTCGGGCTCTACGTCCGCAGCTACCTCAAGTACAGGGCGGTGTCTAGAAAGACCAAGATTTTTGCTCTTTCCAGCTTATGGATTACCATCATCTTGTCCTTGATTTTCTTTATCCACAAGTGGCCAGTCCGCTTGATGATTCTTCTGGTTGCCTCCATCGTTACTGTCCATATCCTGTCTCTGAAGACGATGGATAAGAAGGAGATGGAGATTGTCGACCAAAAACCAGTCAAAGCAGAAGAGAGTTGAGGGTGTTATTCTCGTAGAGAGAAGAAGCAAGCCATGTTGGAACACCATATTCCTCTTAGCTGAAACCGCGAGGTATGAACATGATAACTATCGAGAGATTCACGGAAATATTAGATGAGCTTTTCGAAGAGGTCCCTGAAGATATTCTGAAGGGGCTGAACCTTGGCGTCGCTGTTAGCGAAGAGGTCAAGGTCCACCATAAAGCCGTTAATGATGATCTGATTATCCTCGGCCAATACAAGAGAAGCGGTATGGGCAAGGGCATAGTCATCTACTACGGTAGTTTTATGCGCCTCTACCCCCATTATCGGGAGGACCAGCTGAGGGAGCGGATGCGCCAAATTTTATATCATGAGCTCCGCCACCACATGGAGTACCGAGCAAACAACAAAGACCTGGAAGTGGAAGACGAACTATTCCTGGCTCGCTATGAAGAAAGGAAGCACAAGATAGAAAATATAGATGTTGAAGAAGAATAACAAAGGAAGCTAGGCCCCAAGTGTTGCCCACAAGGCAGGCAACTTGGCGGTCTTTTTTTGTGCCTGGAAAGATAAAAATATTGATCAATTGATTCAAAAATAAGCACTTATGGGGTATGATTAAAAGAAGATATTCAAGAAAATAACAATCTATAAAATTTGAGTTAAGTTCTTGTTAAGAAACGGTTTTCGCACAGGTGTTTCTGGCGGCACCGCCGATGTCACCAAGTTTGGTGTGCCCGGTGTGCCCGCCCAAGTCACCCAGATTATCTCAATGCCCAGCGCCTCCGTGATGACCCGGATTATCGATGGCCTGCGCTAAGGAGTATTTCCTAGCCTCAGTTAATATTAGCAGTGTGGGTAAACTCCCATAAAAGCAAAAAAAGAGCCGTGTCAGATCGCCTGACCCAGCTCCTTTTTAGGTGGTCTATATCTTTACTATTTGTTTTCCAACTTGGCAGCAGCGGCCTCATCAACGATGACCGTGACATTGGGGTGGTTCTGAAGAACGGAGGCTGGGAAGCTGACATCCACGGGACCTTCCACCATTTGGTAAACAGCGTCGGCCTTCTTGTCGCCGTAGGCTAACATGATGATTTCCTTGCTGTCCATGATTGACTTGATGCCCATGGTGATTGCCTTAGTGGGCACATCTTTGATGTCATTGAAGAAGCGTTTGTTCGCTTCGATGGTGGATTGGGTCAAGTCGGTGATATGGGTGGTTGAATCGATGGGGGTGCCAGGCTCGTTGAAGCCGATGTGTCCATTGGGGCCTACGCCCAAGACTTGTAAGTCGATGGGGTTTTCCTCAATAATCTGGTCGTAGCGGCGGGCCTCTTCTTCGAGGTCGGAAACTTTGCCTTCTGGGACATGGGTTTCTTTGAAGTCCCTGAATTGGAAGAGGTTGTCCATCATGAAGAAGTGGTAGCTTTGGACGTTGTCATTCTCTAGTCCAACGTACTCATCGAGGTTAATCGTGGTAATATCCGAGAAATCGAGGTCGGATTTGACCATCTCCTGGTAGAGGGTAATGGGGGAAGAGCCAGTGGCAAGGCCCAAGGTCTTGGCACCATTTTCAACAGCTTTGGCGAGAATGTCGTAAGCGACTTTGCCGCCCTCCTCTTGGGATTTTACAATAATAACTTTCATTTTTTTCCTCGTTTAACTTAGTTTATACAAAGTAGCTACTTATCTTTTTTTTGGTACGTTTTATTAAATCATTTTATAAAAAAACGGTCAACAGGCTATAACCATTATTGGCACTAGCTTGACCGTTTTTTTGTAAAAATAATCTTAAATCTTCTTCGACTCTTCTGACTAAGGCCTTGGCAAGCTCTGGCTGCCCAGGCGCTTAGCTAAAGTCAAGAACGTTGAGGTCTAAAAGTTATTATCGTTACTTGATGAGGGAGTCTTCCCAAGAGGCTGGTTTATCTAAGCCTAGGATTTCTACAACCGTAGCAGCCACATTAGCTAGACCGGCTACACCATCCTTGCTCTCATCCAGCTGGTAGCGGTCGCTTGGGTCTAAGAGGAAGAAGGGCACGGGGTTCATCGAGTGAGCGGTCTTGATGATAAGCTGACCAGTCTTTTTGTCTTTTTGCAGCATGTCATCCGCATTGCCGTGGTCGGCAGTGACGATGACGGTGTAGCCAAGTGCCTCAGCGACTGGTAGGACACGCTTTAGACCAAGGTCGACCGCCTCAACGCCCAGGCGGACACTGTCGAAGACACCGGTGTGGCCAACCATATCTCCGTTAGGATAGTTGACGCGGAGGAAGCGGTACTGGTCAGACTCCATTGCCTTCAGGAGTTCGTCGGTAATTTCGGCGGACTTCATCCATGGTCTTTGGTCATAAGGTACGTTATCAGACTTCACTTCAACCTAAGTCTCCAAGAGGTCGGAGAACTTTTCTTGGCGGTTGCCGTTCCAGAAGTAGGTGACATGACCAAACTTCTGCGTTTCCGAGCAGGCGAACTCATTGATTTCGTTTTGTACCAGGTACTCAGTTAGGGTGTTGTGAATTTGAGGTGGGTTGACCAGGTAGTGGGAGGGCACATGAAGGTCTCCGTCATACTCTAGCATACCTGCATAGTAGACCTTGGGCACCTGCCCTCTGTCAAAGTAAGGGAAGTCTTCGTCTTCGAAGGCCATACTCATTTCAATCGCCCTATCACCCCTGAAGTTAAAGAAGATGACCGTGTCCCCATCTTCTATCTTGCCAACAGGCTCTTG
>CAYFUF010000035.1:0-3835 GCA_964346245.1 uncultured Peptoniphilaceae bacterium
TACCTTAGCATTTTTAAAAACGAGAAATCCTCAGGTAGGGGGATGTGCTTTTTATACCTTAGCATTTTTAAAAATGAGAAATCCACAAGTACACGAGCGCATTTTTTACCTTAGCCTTTTAAAATTCCAAAAACCTCAAGTCCCACCCACCAACCTGAAACTCCATACCGCAGTAGTTGCCGCCCCACACCCAACGGTATCAAATACCGCCGATGAGCGGAATCCGCAGGAGCGCAGCTCCGAGGACCTAGCGAGTCGGTGGTATTTGAGCCCCCTCAGAGAACCTAGCGAATCAGCACTTTTTGAGCCACGCAACCTCCTAATGAATAAAAATCAAAAGAAAAGCAATATAACACAATTGGTCAATTTGTAATCAGAATAGTTGTATTATTGTTACTAGCATATTAAAATAGAAGGTGAAAAGATAACGTTTTCATGTCCTTACATAACGAAATTGGAGGTGCTAAATGAGCACGAAGTTCGATATTTTCAACCAAGATTTTGAACAGATTTCCTTTTTTAGGGATGATGACAGTGGGCTAAAAGCTATCGTCGTCATTCACGATTCTAGTTTGGGACCCTGCTTAGGCGGGCTGCGCTACTGGGAGTACGAAACAGAAGAAGATGCCTTGGAGGATGCGCTGCGTCTTGCCAAGGGCATGACCTATAAGAATGCGGCAGCGGGCGTGCCTTTTGGTGGCGCTAAAGCCGTCATGTTCAAGGATCCAAACCACCCCAAGGACGAGGCAATGATGCGGGCTTTTGGGCGTTTTGTAGATGGACTTAATGGCCGTTATTTGACCGCAGAGGATGTGGGCACAACCACGGATGATATGGACTACATCTACCAGGAGACCTTCTGGGTTGGCGGCACCAATATGAAGGATGGGTCGTCGGGCAATCCATCGCCCTATACCGCCCATGGAGTCTATTTTGGCATGAAGGCCGCCGTCAAGGAAGCCTTCGGCACCGATTCGTTGGAAGGCAAGACTATTGTGTTGGAGGGACCGGGCAATGTCGGCCTAGAAGTCGCCAAGAAAGCCCTCGCTGAGGGCGCCAAGGTCTACGCCAGCGATATCTTCGAAGAGCCAAGACAGCGCGCCAAAGAGGCTGGCTGCGAGATCATTGACAGGGACAAGCTCTTCTCGATTCCTGCGGACATCTATGCTCCATGTGCTCTTGGGGCAACGGTCAATGACGAGTCTATTGGCCAAATGAAGGAAGCAGGCATCAAAGTCATCGCCGGCTCAGCCAACAACCAGCTGGAAGAGGAGAGGCACGCGAAGGTAGCAGAAGATGCAGGTATCGTCTATGCACCGGACTTTATCATCAACTCGGGCGGCGTCATTTCCGTAGCCGACGAGTTCAAGGGCAAGTACAATCCAGACCGTGTTCTTGCCACCTGCGAAAAGATCTACAACCAGATTGAGCGAGTCTTTGAGATTGCCAAGCGAGACAAGGTAACCAGCGATGAAGCAGCGATGATTCTTGCCGAGGAAAGAATGGAAGCCATCCGCAAGACAAAGAAAATCTTCAGGCGCTACCAAAGGTCCACCTACGATTTTATTAACTAGAGTAAGGATTTCGTGTAAGATAATAATTGAATAAAAACAGAAGATGAAAGCTTGCCTTTTATCTTCTTCTATATGAGAAAGGAAATGAGAAGTGCAATGGTAATCAAGAATTTCGATGCTTTGCTGGAAAAAGCGAAGCGCCTAGAGAAGAAGACTTTGGCAGTCGCCGCAGCTGAGGATGAACGGCTTCTGCAAGTCATTAAGGAGGCCGTCTCCCACGAACTCATCCAACCTATTTTGGTAGGCAAGGAGACCAAGATTCTAAGCTTGGCTGAAGAGGTCGGCTTGGACCTTACTGGTATCCGCATAATTAGTGCGGAAGAGAGCCCAGAAGCAGCTAGAATAGCCACCAAGCTGGTCCATGACAAGGAGGCCGACATCCTGATGAAAGGCCTGGTTGCCACAGGTGACATCATGCGGGCAGTGTTGGACAAGGAGAATGGCCTGCGGACCGGCCGCCTGATTTCCCACGCCGCCCTCATGGAAGCAAAGACCTACCACAAGCTCTTCCTTCTGACCGATGCGGCCATGAACATCGCCCCAAGCGTAGCGGAAAAGTACGACATCCTCCACAACGCCTTAGATCTCTTGCACGCTTTCGGTTACGAGGAAGTCAAGGTTGCCGTTATCGCCGCAGCCGAGAAGGTGTCTGATGGCATGCCCGCCACCCTGGACGCCCAGGAGCTCAAGGCGATGACCCAAAACGAAGATGGCTTCATCCTAGACGGCCCCTTCGCACTCGACAACGCCATATCGGCCGAATCCGCCGAGATCAAAGGCATCGATTCCCCAGTAGCAGGCGATGCCGACCTCCTCCTCATGCCCAACATCGAGTCAGGCAACGTCCTCTACAAGGCCCTGACCTATTTCGGTGGGGCAGACAATGCCGGCCTCATCCTAGGCGCAGCCGCCCCCATCGTCCTGACCTCCCGAGCCGACGCTGCTCAAGCCAAGTTTTATTCCATTATAATGGCCATGCTCCATGCCGAGAAAGTGAACAATCATGACCGATAAAAAACTCATCCTAACCATCAACCCCGGCTCAACCTCCACCAAGATAGCAATCTTCGATGGGGGAGCAAGCCCCATGACGCAAGTCTTCGAACAAACCCTCCGCCACAGCAGCGAAGAGCTGGAAGGTTTCGCCACCATCACGGACCAATACGACTTCCGCCTTCAAATCATTTTGAGGGCCATGTCCGAGAACAACTACTCTCCCCAAGACCTTGCCATCGTCGTTGGCCGCGGCGGTCTCGTCCGTCCAGTGGAATCAGGCTCTTACCTGGTCAATGACGAAATGATCAAGGACCTCAGGGAAGGAAAGCGGGGCGCCCACGCCTCCAACCTGGGCGCCCTCCTCGCCAAAGGCCTTGCCGATGAAGCCGGCATTGAGGCAATCATCATTGACCCCGTCGTCGTCGATGAGCTATCCGACCTTGCCCGCATCTCTGGCATTGCCGACATCGAAAGAACGGCCATCTTCCACGCCCTCAACCAAAAGGCCGTCGCCCGCCGCTACTGTAAGGAAAAGGGCAAGGCACTGGACGAGGTCAACCTGATTGTGGTTCACTTGGGCGGCGGCATCTCCATCGGCAGCCACCAGCGTGGCAAAGTCGTCGAAGTCCCCAACGCCCTGTACGGCGAAGGTCCCTTTTCCCCAGAGCGCTCAGGTGGCCTACCCGCAGAGTCCCTGGTCAACCTCTGCTTCTCTGGCAAGTACAGCCAGGACGAAATCCTCAAGCTCATCCATGGCAAGGGGGGAATGGTCTCCTACCTAGGCACAAACTCCGGCATTGAGGTGGCTGAGCGCATCGCCTCCGGCGACAAGCAGGCTGAGCTCATTTTCCGGGCCATGGCCTACCAAACAGCCAAAGAGATCGGGTCTGCTGCTGCAGTCCTCAGAGGCCATGTCACCGCCATCCTAATCACCGGCGGTATGGCCCACAACGCCGACTTTGTTAGCTGGATTACCGACTACATCGACTGGATTGCGCCCATCCAGATTTACCCCGGCGAGGATGAGCTGCTCGCCTTGGCCGAGGCTGGTCAGCGGGTGCTTCAGGGTGAGGAGGAAGCGAAAGAATATTAAGCAAAAGAAGAGGGCCTGGCAACAATTGCCAGGCCCCTTCGTCTTAAACCAGAGGGCTGAGGGCCGGAGGAACAGCCTCCAACTCTCCGTCTTGATATTCGAATTTATCCGCTTCGCTTATAGCGGTGACATCTTCGGAAACGATGGTCTTAATTTCGGTCGAGAGATTATT
>CAYFUF010000035.1:3935-12486 GCA_964346245.1 uncultured Peptoniphilaceae bacterium
GGTCTCGCAGCAGCCAATGGTCGGATAGACAGTTGATTCTCTGCCAGAATCGGCAATCTCCCAGTACTTTTCATGGACCATGTCATAGAGGCCAAGTAGATCTTCACCGGCTATCAAGCTTGCTAAGAGTAATGCGTGACGAGTGAATTGGTCATCGCCTCGATCATTAACGGTACTATTAACTAACCAATTGTAAAAGAACTGAATCACATCAACTTTAATCTCTTTGCCAAACAAATTGACGGTGTAGATTAAGTCATCATAGTCCCCAATGAGACTGATAGCCTCTGCGAATTCACCAATGTTTCTTGTCGATTGTCTCCTCATAGCTGCGAATTTTGTCGTCGATATTTTCTTCCAGTCTGCTGTAGGAGGCGTTTACTTTGAAGTTGCCGTAAGTGCTCAGGCTCATCTTAAAACCCTTTCTGAACCGCTCAGCTGACTTACATTTACTCGATAGGGAAGCGAGCTTGTTCACATAGGATAAGCGTTGATGCTCGTTGGACATCAGGTCGTTTTGTGTAGAGCTTGCCTTATTTTTAAATTCACGCAAAGATTCTAGCTTTCTTTTCTCATCAGCAAGGTCATTTTCGCAAACACTAATGAGCCCATTCAAATACATCCTTCTGGCTCGCAAAAAAAAACTCACTCATGATTCTTCCTTATAAAAAAAGAAGTCCGTGAAATGTTGGCATTCAGCGGACTTCAAAATTTGATCGTTTTTTATGAGTTAGGCAGGACAGCTTGTACCTCTTCTAGCTAAGAGCAATCAGCCGGTTCGAATCGCGTCGATTGCTGATAGTTTGGTTGCCTTCTTAGCGGGCAGATAACCCGCAATCATACCGATAAGGGCGGCAAAAACCAAGGCAAGCAGGGGCAGCCAGGTGGGAATGTAGGAAATGGAGATCGTCTGCTGCGAGGCGATGACGGGGGGCATCTGCTCGTTTCCAGCCCCGCTAGCTAGGTAGTTAATGCCATAGGAGGCAAGGTAGGAGAGCCCTATGCCGATGATGCCGCCAAAGAGGCCGATGAGGGCAGCTTCGGAGAGGAAGAGCTTCTTAATATCCTTGATTTGCGCACCGATTACCTTCATGACGCCGATTTCTTTGGTCCGCTCTTGGATGGACATGAGCATGGTATTGGTTATACCAATGGCCGCAACAAAGAGGGCAATAGAACCGATACCGCCCAGAATTAACTGGGTCATCAGCATACGCTGCTGTTGCTGCTGGACAAAGTCGCTCTCCGAGTAAGTCTCCAGTTGGTATTCATCGCGGATGGTCCGGCTCAGGTCCTCGATATTGCCGATATCATCGACCTTGACCCGCAGCTCAGAGAAGAGGAGGGGATCATTTTTGCGAGACACCCTGGTTGGTTCGCCATCGCTGGGCTGCATGTTCTTCTGCAACTCAGCCTCCACCTTCTTGACTTCCATGGCGGTGTCCATGGTCACATACATACTGTAGGATTGCAGGTAGGCGGATTGGCTAAAGGTCCCCATTAGGTCAATATCTACCTCGTCATAGGTTTTACCGGAGACTTGGCCGGACAGCTGCATGGCCATATCTCGGTAACCAATAGGGATGTAATACTTCGCCTTCTGCCAGTCGAAGTCCATCATGGGCTCGACATTGTATTCGCCGTTCCTGGAGTTGTCGACCTTCATTGCCTCCAAGTTATCTCCACGGATGAATTGACCCTTCTTGAGGTTCTTGACGGGTGTTCCATCAATGGTGGTGATGCTGTCTGGAATGTACTGAGGATCAAAGGCGTAGATGTTTGACCATATCTCCACGTCCTTCTTATTGGTTTTCACTTCGGCAGGTAGCGAGTAGAGGGGGAAGATGCCGGTGACATGGGCCATACTCTCTATCTCCCTGATAACCTTCTCCGTCAAGACGCCCTTGGTCGGCACGGGTGTGTTGGATGACGGATCTTGATAGTAGGTGCTGTAGACCGTGATGGTGGTCAAGGCGTCGGATCCTGAGCTGAACTGCTCCTCCTGCTTTATCAAACCAAAACCGATGGAGAGCATAAGGATGATGGAGACGCAGCCAATGACCACACTCAGTATGGTCAGAGCCGTTCGGGATTTTCGCCTTGCGAGGTTACGGCCGGCCAGCTTGATGATGTCGAGATTATTCATCGATGGTTAGGTCATCATCACTCTTCTTACGACGCAGCCGACGACGAAGCAGGAGGGCGATAATGATAAGAGCCAAAGCGATTCCTCCCCACAGGAAGGGGTTAGTAAGCATGTTGTCGTTTTCAACGGGCATGCCGGTCGAGGGGTCAATGAGCTGTCCCGTTTCACTGTCGATGGGAAAGCCAGTCTCGGGGTCAAACTGGACATCTTCGAAAACCATCTCCTCCATGACATCCATGGTGAAAGGCTGCTCATCCCTGTGGGCTGTGCCGGTAGAGTCCTCGTAGGTGAAGACCACTTTTCCTTCAACGGGGCCGCTTTGCATCGGGGTCACATCGACAGAATAGAAGTCCGAAGAGCCTGGAGCAAAGTTACCAACGAAGTAACGGGGGCTGTCCGTTGTCTCCAAGTTTTCTCCCTCGATCGACACCATCAGCGTGGTTAACGTATCCTTGCCGGTGTTGTAGAAGTCCATGGACACCGTCGTTGGCATGCCCATTGGACCTGATGGCGCGTTGACCTCACCGTAGAGGATTTCGGATTTTTGCACGATAGGCACACCGATAATCTCTGAGGCAGTAAATTCGTTACCCTCGCGGTCCTCGTACTCGAAGCTAACATTGATGGTATAGTTTTGCGCCTGGGCGTTAGGGACCGTCTTTAGCTTGATTTGCTTGGAAGCAGTTGAACCCGCATAGATCTCTGCAATGTAGAAGGTGTTGGAGGAGTTGACTGGGGAGAAGACAGAACCCGTGGCGGTTTGCCCTGTGGCATCCGTCGTCTGCTCCGCGCCATTGATGGAAATCTTTATATTCCTAACTGCCTTCTCGTAGTTGGTGTTGTAGAAGGTAAGGTCAATCGTAAATTCCTCGCCAGCTTTTGGCATCTCTGGATTGAGCTTATAGTTAGAAATAATCAGTTTTGGCTTGTTCTTAATAGTTACTCCTACGTCGCTAGGGTTGTTGATATCTGTAGGCATCTCGAATCCTCCGTCTCCTATATTGGTATCGGCAGGGATGAAACCACCGCCAAAATCATCGTTATAGTTGGGATCCCCATTGGTCATTGGCGGATCCACTGGCACTTCTTCATCGGGTACATCTTCGCTGGGCTTGTTCTCTTCGTCATCGCTTACGCTATCTTCATCCGAAGAGTTCCCATCGCTAGCTGAGCTATCCTCATCGTTCGTGCTATCGTCATTGGACGATTCCTCAGGCTTTTCCTGTTCAGCCCGCCAAGCTTCTTCCAAGGCCGATAAGGAATCCGCAAAGTGGACACGTTCACTTTCCTTAGAGACATTTTGCAAGAGCGTAGTCCAAATGACCTCATTAGTCAGGCCTGGTATAGATGACATAGGAGCCGAATCCCTAAAGAGCATAGTGAGTGCAGCCGCTTGATCGGCCTGGTTCTCATCTTCACCCAGCTCATTACCCGTCAGCTTAGCCACGAAATGCTCGACCAGGGTCGTCTCCTGCCCGTCTCCCTTGGGGAAGAGGTAGAGCTGGTTGCCTGGCTTAAGGCTTATGCTACTTTGGTCCTCGCTGTAGAGAGCGCCTTCGGCTAGGGCATCATTGCCCTCGCCGCTTGCTTGACTCATCAAGCTCAGCAAGGGCCATTCATAGGTCGTCTCATTCTTATTCTGTATAAAGAGGGCAATCTGGTAGTCCCCACCAGTGGCCTCTTCCTTGTTGTAGAGCTTGCCAGTCTTCAAATCGATGGCAAATAGGACATAATCGATGCCAGCAAGGTTACTACGTAAATTATTAATATTTTCTGTCATGGGTGACACCTCCTGCAAGCACTTCTTTCACCTGATTGGCTTGCAACATTCGCTCAATCTTTCCGTCTCGCATATGTAGGACGCGGTCTGCGTAATCGGCCATCTCTTCATCGTGGGTTACCATAATCAAGGTCTGCTTGTTCTCCTTGATGATGTCCCTGATCAGCATCATGACCTCTTGGCTTGTCTTCGTATCTAGGTTTCCCGTGGGCTCATCAGCAAACATCAGCTTGGGGTTGCCAACAAAGGCTCTCGCTATGGCCACCCTCTGCTGCTGACCACCAGACAGCTCATTGGGCTTGTGGTGCAGGCGCTCGCCCAGACCAACCCGCTTCAGCATGTCTTTTGCAATCTTTTCCCGCTTATCCTTTTTCATCCCTTTCAGCATGAGGCCAAAGCTGACGTTCTCTATTGCCGTTAGCGTAGGCAATAGGTTGTAGGATTGAAAGACAAAGCCAACGTTGAGGCTCCTGAACTTGGTAATCTCTCTTTCGTTTAACTTTTCGATGGCAATGCCGCCGATGTTAATCGTGCCCTTGCTGGGCCGTTCTAGACCCGCCAGCACATTCAGAAGAGTTGATTTACCCGAGCCTGAGGGACCCAAAAGGCAGACGATTTCGCCTTTAGGGATAGATAGGTCAACGCCGTTTAAGGCAAAGACCTTGCTATCGCCCATGCGGTAGACTTTATATAAATCGTTGACTCGGATGAAAGTCTCATTCACGGCCTAATCCTCCTTATGAATTGAAGGTAACAACAGTGTTACTTATTTTATTGTTTCCTTTTGGTAATAGTAGCATTATTTTGACCAAAAGTAACTAAATTCATCTTAATAAATTAGAATTTAACGAGCCAATATTATGGAGGTATTAAGACCCCTTGAAAAACCACAAAAAAAGAGCTGCAGCCGAATGCTCATTCAGCTGCAGCTCATCCTCTTATCTCTTTATCCCTTGGGTGAACAAGGGGAGGGTCTTGGTCATCTTGATAAAAAAGAGGAGCAGGCTGGTCCCCAAGATAAAGCCTGCCAAAACATCAGTCAAGTAGTGGACGCCCAGGTAGACTCGGCTGAAAGCAATCGAGGCCGATAGGCAGCAGGCAACGATAATCAAGCTCTTTCGCGCCGTCTTCGCACTTGGCGGGAAGAAGGCATTAGCCAGCAAGTAGGCAAGACCACCAAAGCAGATAATGGTAGACAGGGAGTGTCCCGATGGAAAGGAGTAAGAGTGGATGTCCAAGAGGCGGAAAGCCTCATCAGGTCGGACTCTTTGAACCACTTCCTTAATTATCGGATTGAGGATAACACCACCTAAAAACACCAGACCCACGAACCAGATGACCCAAGCTGGGCGGACTTTGGCAATGAGCAGAAAGACAGCGACCGCGATGGTAAAAATCGTCAAGGTGGAGGTGTTGCCCATAATCGTCACAAAGTGGAAGAAGCTGTTTAAGGCGGGTTTACGCGCCCCAGCAATCCAGCTGGTCACGCTTTCATCCAGCTGGCCAATCCAGTCAACCCCAACTATCTCGATGAACATAAAGACCAAGAAAGTGAAGAAACCAAAGGCCATCCCCCGATCCAACCTAGCCAACATCCTCTCCTGTTTCATCTCTTCTCCTTGCATATCCCTTCCTCTCTTTTCAAACATTTATTCTAACCAGTATACCAGTAGTAACCCCAATTCGCATTCTTCGCAGTGGAAAAGAAAAAAGATTAATTGACATATTCAATTATAAAATGTAGACTGGTAAGGTAGTTGTTTTTGTAGCAGATGGATTTAGATTTTACCACTTTCAAATCTTGTGCTCCGGTGGTTCACCAAAGTGCGAGTTAGGAAGTTTAACAGTAAAGTGTTTTATCTTCGCAAGCAATATAATTACAAAAAATAAAGAAAGCTACCAGATGGTAGACCATTCAGACGAATGGAGAGGATGAAACATGTTAAAAGGTACAGTAAAGTGGTTCAACGATTCAAAGGGATTCGGATTTATTACCGGTGAAGACAACGAGGATGTATTCGTACATTTCTCCGCTATCCAAAGCGAAGGCTTCAAGTCTTTATCTGAAGGACAAGAAGTTTCTTACGAAATCGAATCTGACGCCCGCGGCAACAAGGCCGTTAACGTCGTTGCTCTTTAATCAATACGATAGAAGACCAATAAGAAGAATCCCGAAAGTGCTTGGCACTTTCGGGTTTTTTGTTGTTTGCTAGTGGGCAGAAAAAGGCCTTTGTACCTTTTGGGACGCTACCTTCTGTTGTCAGCTTAGCGGTTGACTATGAAGGTCCTAGCAGAAATGGGTATTAGAGACAGAAAGAGGGTATCCCCTGGGAAGGAGAGACACGTGAAAAAAGAGCTATTTGTATCAGACAAGTGCGCCCATTGTATAACCTTGATGGCTACTGAGGACTTTGACCAGCGCTTTGCGGATTATGAGATTCATAACATCACCAATTCCATGGCAGAGTTGAAGGTCTTTTTGGCCTATCGGGATAGCCTAGCAGGCTATGATGAGATAAAGAAAGCAGGCAAAGTTGGTGTGCCGTCTGTTGTTCAGGACGGCCAGCATGTCCTATTTGTCGGTGAGGTCTAGGGGGCAATACAGCGAGCAGCCCTAGAAAGTAAATGAAAACAAAGCCAGAGAGGAGCATCATGGAAATATCAGCTAAGCATTTTGACGAGTTGACGGGCCTGGAGCTGTGGGAAATCTACAAGCTGCGGTCCGATGTATTCATTGTGGAGCAGGACTGCGCCTATTCAGATGTGGATGTCTATGATAAGGTGGCTTATCATATGATGGCCCGAGAAGAGGGGAAACTGGTGGGCTACCTGAGGGTGCTGCCAGCCAGATCTTTGCATAAGGATGCTTCCATGGGCAGGATTGTCGCCAAGAATCGCCAAGAGGGCGTGGGGACAAAGCTGATGAAAGCAGGGATGTCTTTTGTGAGTCAGGTCATGGGTCTCGTGTCATAATTATGACAACGGCAAATAGTGACGATGGATACAGGTTTTCGAGGCTTTCTACTAAGAGATTAAATTTGAAACACTTAGAGATTAATAAGTAATGGAGGAAATACTTGTTAGATAATAAAGGTTTTGACCTATGGGCAGAAGGATATGACAATAGTGTTGGTTTATCAAATGAGGAGTATACATATCCATTTGCAGGTTACAAAAAGATATTAAATGAGATTTATAATCAGGTTTTGACATCTTCAGCAAAAAAAGTGCTAGATATTGGATTTGGTACTGGAGCATTAACTACTCGCTTATATGAACAAGGTTGCGAAATTTATGGCCAAGATTTTTCTGAAGAGATGATTAAGATTGCGAAGGAAAAAATGCCAGAATCAACATTATATTCAGGTGATTTTACTAATGGCCTAGTAGAGCCTTTGAAGAAGCAAGCTTATGATGCAATTGTTGCAACATATTCACTTCATCACTTAGATAATAAACAGAAAGTTCAGTTTATAAAATTATTACTGGGTTTATTGAATAAGGGAGGCATAATTTACATTGGCGATGTTGCTTTTCAAACAAGAGATGAATTGGAATCATGTAGATTAGATGCAGGAGAATATTGGGATAATGAAGAAATCTATCTTGTCTATGAAGAGCTGAAAGAGCGTTTACCAAACTTAAAATTTGAGAAATATTCTTTTTGCTCAGGCTTGTTCACTATTTCAAATTAAAAGGAGAAGAAATAGATTTGGAAATGAATAAACTGGATTTATTAGCAGAAAGAATATCTCTGCATTTTCAGGAAATTAAGAATAGGTCATATCCTTTGCTATTAGAAAAAGAAGAGATCAAAGAGGTATTAAAAAAACTTAAAGGTCAATCGGATTCATTTTATCTTTTAGATGAAGCTGATGGCGAAATACAAGGAATTTGTGGCTATTACATTGTTGAAAAAGAAAAATACTTACAAACTATCATATTCGTTAGCCTTAACTACAATGAAAAATTTATTAAAAAGTCTTTAGACTATTTAAGAGAAACATATCCAGGTTATACCTTAATAATAGGAGTAGAAGCAGAAAATATATTTATTATTGATGAACTTAAAAATAATGGCTATTGTACAATTGACGATTTGTATTCAGCCACTATACAACCTAATCTTACAAATAGCCAAAAATACGCTGATATTGAGGAAATTGATTTAGCTCAGTGGGAGAATTTTAAGGAAATTCACCAACAAAATTTTGGAGAAGGATACTGGAATTTTCAGAGGATAAAAGATAATTTTGATATTTGGAAAATCTATTCAATAAAAGAAACTAATGGAATCAAATCGTATGTCTATGTTAAGAGTGGTTCCAAGGATGATAGTTGCGAAATTTTCGGTATTTATGGAGAGAATTTTGATGAACGATTAAGATTGATAGAGCATGCCTTAACTTCTTTGAAGGATAAAAAATTAATGTATTATTTCATCGAAGATGAAAAAGAGAAAGAGGCATGTAAAGAACTAGGCTTTGAAATACA
Organism: uncultured Peptoniphilaceae bacterium; assembly: GCA_964346245.1. GTDB lineage: Bacteria > Bacillota > Clostridia > Tissierellales > Peptoniphilaceae > CAYFUF01. Next base: position 12,356 of record CAYFUF010000035.1, read on the forward strand.
TGGTCATTATCAAGCGTGGGAATTTAAGGAAGAAGGTTTAGATTAGTATTTAATGCTTTTAGCGGCAAACCTCCTGAAGCGGAAATTTTGAAGCATAGAACCATTGAATTTACTTATGATCTAACACCTGG
>CAYFUF010000036.1:0-12222 GCA_964346245.1 uncultured Peptoniphilaceae bacterium
AAGCTCTTGCAATCATGACTTTCTGTTTTTCACCTTCACTCAATTGATGTATCATCCGCTCGCTGAATGAGCTTGGATATTGCCCGATCAATCTGGTCCGCTGCATTCTGGTGGTTAATCTGCGTTTGAACGATGGTAAATTCGTCATAAGCATTTGGGATATTGAGGAAATTGCCGTCAGCTAGGCTGTGGTGGACAGGCTTATTCTTGCGAATGATGTGAAGAGGCGGCGCCCCCGAGATAGCAATGAGAGGCACATGCTCAGCGTAGGAACCAGCGATGCCCTCCGCCTTGTCGATTTACTCTACGAACTGCAAATTAAAGTCTCCCGGCACCCCGATAATCTTTAAATGCCAACTTCTTTTAAGCGCTTAATCAGAAAGTCTCCGATAGTAATTTTCATTCGTCCCCCTTATAGAAAGATTTCTTAATATTATATGGTCTATCTTTTCATAGCCTAAATTGAGGAGGGGCAAGGCTTAGAGCCTTAAAAGTGACCTTGCTCAAATTGAGATAAATGTTAAGATTTTATTAAGATAACGTTGTCCCGTTTTCCATCTGTTTATTTTTTAACCAGAAATGCTATAATAGCTGTGGTGATAAAAATTTAACTAAATCATAAGGAGAATAAATATGGCAACTTTTAGTGTACCAAAGCAAATCTTCCACGGAGAGAACGCACTAGCAGAATTAGAGAACTTAGAAGGACAAAAAGCGACTATCGTAACGGGTGGATCTTCCATGAAGAAGTTTGGCTTCTTAGATAAAGCCAAAGAACACCTCGAAAAAGCAGGCTTCGAAGTATCTGTTGTTGATGGTGTTGAACCAAACCCATCCATTGAAACTTGTGTACGCGGCGGCAAAGAGATGGCTGAATTTGGTCCAGACTGGATTATTGCCCTCGGTGGTGGCTCTTCCCTAGACGCAGCAAAGGTAATGTGGGTCTTCTATGAGTATCCTGGTTACGACTTCCAAAAGCTAGTTAACTTCGAATTCCCTAAACTAAGAACCAAGGCCCGCCTAGCTTGTATCCCATCAACTTCCGGTACCGCATCCGAGATTACCGCTTTCTCTGTCATTACTGACAACGAAAAAGCAATCAAGTACCCACTGGTATCACCAGAGATCGTACCTGATGTTGCTATCATCGATCCTGCTCTACCAACAACAATGCCTCCATTCGTTACTGCTGATACTGGTATCGACGTACTAACTCACGCTATCGAGGCTTATGTTTCTACAGCAGCTGATGATTACACTGACCCACTTGCCCTCAAAGCAATCGAACTCGTCAGAGACTACCTACCACGCGCTTACAACGATGGCAAAGACGCCGTTGCAAGACAAAAAATGCATGATGCATCTACGCTAGCTGGTATGGCCTTCTCCAACTGCTCACTGGGTATTATCCACTCTATGGCCCATAAAATTGGTGGCGAATTCGGCATCGTACACGGCGAAAGCAATGCTATCCTCATGCCTTATGTCATCGACTACAACCGCAAGTCCACGGACAAGTACACCAAGCTAGAGGGTGAACTTGGCATCGACGATATTGCTGAACTCGTTCGCGAGCTCAATGCCCGCGTTGGCATCGCTAAGAGCCTGAGCGAAGCTAAGGGCACTACCATCAGTGAGGAAGATTTCAAAGAGGCTGTTGCCCGCATGGCCCAAAACGCTTACGATGACGCCTGCACCCTCACTAACCCACGCGACACCTCCCCTGAAGACATCAAGAAAGTCTACGAAGCTGCTTACTACGGCAACAAAGTAGAATTCTAAGCACAATTCCATCCCGATAAAAAAAGAGCCCTCTGACTTCCATCCTGGAAGCCGGTGGGCTCTTTCTCTTCATTCCAACCTATCTCATCAGTCCAAACAATTCTTAGCCAGCCAGCTGAATCAGGCCCCCTTCCCCTCATCTATCCCCTATAATAGAAGTAGTAGGAAGAAGCCAAGTGAATCTCAGAGAAGGTAACTTAAATTTGCCCACAAGCCAGGAAGCGAGGTCGCCATGTCAACTAAAGGAATCATAAAAGCTTACGCGCTTCCCCACCCACCCATCGTCCTGCCCCCAGTCGGCCGGGGCGAAGAGAAGAAGATTCAAAAGACTTTCGATGCCATGGACCGGGCAGCAAGGGAAATAGCCGAAGCTAAACCGGATACCATCATTATCACAAGCCCCCACGCGCCGTATTACCAGGACGGTTTTTTCTTCCCTAATAGCGAGACGGTAGAAGGGGACTTTGGCCACTTCGGCCCACCAGGTTGCCATTGCCCTGGAAAAAGCTGGTATCAAGCCCCATGAGGACTATGAAACGTACCGCTTCCAGGTCACTCGCCACGAGGATGGAGACTAGGTATGGCCCAAATCAATAAGAAAATTCACTGTAACCTCTGCCCTCACCGCTGCTACTTGCAGGATGGGGCAACAGGCAAGTGCAAGGCCCGAAAGAATGAAGGTGGAAAGATTGTCTCCCTGACCTATGGCAAGTGGACTTCCCTGAGTTTGGACCCCATGGAAAAGAAACCTCTCGCCTACTTTCATCCCGGCAGCAAGATTTTATCGGTAGGGACGTTTGGCTGCAATATGGCCTGCTCCTTCTGCCAAAACTATCAGATTTCCCGCGGGACGGTGGATAACAGCCCTGTCGTCGAGATTTCGCCCGAAGACTTGGTTGCTCTTGCCGTCAAAAAAAAGGGCCTGGGCAACCTAGGCCTTGCCTTCACCTACAACGAACCTCTCATCAACTTCGAGTGCGTGATGGATACAGCCAAGTTGGCCAAGGAGGCGGGCCTAGTGACTGTCATGGTCACCGCTGGACAGATCAATGCGCCCTACCTGGACCGCCTCCTCCCCCTCATCGATGCCTGGAACATCGACCTGAAGAGCTTTTCAAGTGAGACCTACCAGCGCCTGGGCGGCGACCTGGACACGACCCTGTCTACCATACGGAAAGCTCATGAAAAGGGCCATGTCGAGCTCACCACCCTCATCGTCCCCGGCATCTCTGATGACTTGGACGACTTCCAACGCCAGACCGATTTTATCGCTGACCTGGACCCCAGCATCCCCCTCCACCTAAGCCGCTACTTACCCTGCTATGACTACCACGAGCCAGCCACGGACCTCGGTTTGATGATGACGATGGCGGAGATGGCCCAAAGCAAGTTGACCAGGGTCCGTTTGGGCAATGTCTAGCTAGAAGACAAAACCGACAATCAAAACGCCTAACACAATCAAGGGAGCGGGCACCTTCTTGGATAAGAGGAGCAGGATGGTAATCAAGGTCACCAGGATATTATCCCAAACGAAGCCGCTCTTTTGCATGAGGATAATCGCTGCCACGGCGATGAGGCCGCTGGCGACAGCGGTGATTCCACCTAGGGAGACCTTGATGCCCCGAATCTTCTTCAAGTTTTCCCAAATGGGATACACAAAAAAGATGAGAAGTAGGCCAGGAAGGAAGATGGCAATCCCTCCAGCTACAGCCCCCATGACCTGAACGAGGGGGCCGAAACCACGGGCGGCCATGCCGCCCGCATAAGCAGAGAAGCTAAACATGGGCCCCGGCAGGCCTTGGACAAGGCCGAAGCCGGTAAGAAACTCCTGGTTGGTCATGTAGTTATTGGCCTCCACCAACTCGGTATGCATCAGGGGGACGACGACTTGGCCGCCACCGATAACCAGGTAACCATAACGGTAGAAGTTTTCGAACAGGTGAACGATGCGGTTGTCCCAAACCCAGCTCAAGACCAGACCGCCCACTGCAAAGATGGCAAAGGCAACCAGGTATTTCCAAGGTGGATTCAACTCGACATGGTTCCACAGGTCCTTCTCCCCAGAGCTTATGATTGCAACCAAACCGCCGATGACAAGCACCAAGGGGAAAATCCAAGCCGCCCGAATAAAGTAGGTTGCCACCGCCCCCATCAAAAAGAGACCTAGCGTAATGGGGTCCTTGATGACCCTCCGACCGATGCGGTAGGCAGCAATAGCAATAAAGCCAACGGCCATAGGCCCAATATAACGCAAACTGTCCTGGGAGATGTTCCGTTCAGCAAAGAACGGACTGAGGAAGGATAGTAGGGTCATGAAGACCAAGACCGGCAAAGCCCAGACCAACATGGTGAGGAAGGCGAGTCTGGGGCCGCCTACTTTATGGCCAATAGCAACAATCGTTTGGGTGGAGCTTGGCCCCGGCAAGATACCCGTAAGGGCAATCAGTTCCACCAACTCTTCTTCCGTGAGATACTTCTTCTTGATGGCCATCTGGTCAGTGAATACGCCATAATGGGCCTCAGGCCCTCCATAGGCGCCCAAAGAGCAGATGAAAACATCTTTGAGAAAAGTGCGCCAACTTGTGTTTCTCATTTATTTTCTCCTTTAATGCTTTTTTGAACTATGGAATGTATACCCCCGCTAGTGGATAGCCCTCAAGGCAGCGGTCACACCTTAAGTGCTCATGATGTTTAGTTCATCTCCGAATAAAGCAATTAAAAGGGCCATGTCCGAACAACAAAGTCGTTCGACATAAGCCCCTTTTAAAATGAGAGCTCCTCAGGACCTCTGGAGCGCTTTTTGAACTTAGCATTTCGAGAATGACATGGAACTCAAAAAGTATAGGTATCGAATTAATAGGTAGGCCTTAGATTTTCTTCGAATTTATGCTAACCATTTTCCGGATAAAGCGGGGTGTGGCCAAAGCCGTACACATTGGGTGGATTCTCATGATACTCTTCCTTCACCTCGTCTGGGTTATCCAAGCTGTCAGCAAAGTGCCACTCCTCAATGACATTGACGGACTTGCCCCCTGCTCCCAGGTGCCTCGCCAAGTAGCTTGGTCGTAGTAGAAGTGCCCCGATTCCAACGGATATGGGCCGTTCCATAGAGCATTTTGCCAAAGCGATTTTTGTCAACAGCTTCGCGTATCTTTTGGATTGACTTGTTAAAGCGATTTTGGTGGCAGGCGGAGACGACAAGGCCTTTGTCCTTTGCCTTCTCCACAGCTAAGGGCAAGCCCACGTAACCCAAGCCCATAACGCCTACAACACATTCTCTCTTTTTAATCTTTTCAAGTATTTCTTTTTTATTTTTATCCCCAGTGCGACAGATGACAGACTCGTTGAACATTGCCATGCAGTCCGTTGTGTTAATCTTTCATCCCTCTCTTGAAGGGCATGAAATGCCTACTTAATACGTAAAGGTAACCATATTCACAACTATTCCTCAATTGTCTTCACTGAGTTTGTGTATCTTGACCTTCTAATTGACTAACTTTATGGACTTAATGATAATACTTGATTATCTTCATAGCTAACCAAGTATAAAACCGCTAACCATTCTCCCTTGACTTTAGCTCTATGCTTTCCAAGTCAGAAACTACAGGTCCTAGCAAATCCTCCCCGTAGAATTCGATGAGTCCCTTGTCAACGGAGGCTGAAATCTTAGGATCGATAGGCAACTTGGCGAGGACTTTCAGGCGATGATCTTTAGCAACCTCCTCGATATGGCTCTCTCCAAAGATCTGGTAGTGCTTGCCGTTATCAGGACACTTGAAGTAGGACATGTTCTCCACTAGGCCGATGATTGGCACATTCATCATTTGGGCCATCTTGACCGCCTTCAGCACAATCATCGAAACGAGCTCCTGGGGCGATGTCACCACCACTATCCCATCCACGCCAATAGACTGGAAGACGGTGAGGGAAACGTCGCCTGTGCCTGGAGGCATGTCGATGAACATGTAGTCCACGTCTTCCCAGATGACATCCGTCCAAAACTGCTTAACCCCTGCTGCAATCACAGGGCCCCGCCAGACAACTGGGTCAGTGTCATGGTCTAATAGGAGGTTAACGGACATGATGTCGATACCAGTGTTCGTGCGGACGGGATGAAGGCCGTCCCGACTTGCCTTCGCTTTCTCCTTAATACCAAAAGCTTTAGGAATCGATGGTCCTGTCACATCTGCATCTAGTATGGCGGTATGATATCCCCTCTTGTTCATGGTCACAGCCAATAGTGAGGTAACTAGGGACTTGCCGACCCCGCCTTTGCCGCTTACCACGCCGATTACCTTCTTTATGCTGGACTTCTCATGCAACTTCTCCCTGAAGTCAGTCTGCTTAGCTGTCCGATCTGCACAGTTCTCTGAGCAACTTGCGCAGTTGCTATTGCAATTTTCACTCATAAATTACTCCTTCTTTTCTTGCTATAAATGAACATGACCCCATTCTACCACTAAATGCATTTTGTAGCTGAACCTATTGGGTGTGGCATGGCCCAATAAAATATAAGCCAACCACAGCGACCTTATGATATATAAATAATGATATATTCACCCTAGTTGCATTAACAAAGAAAGGACCGCCTCATGCAAGATAAACTAAAAAATCCGGTCAATACCTGGGCAAAAAACCAGCTGCTGCTGGCTTTCCCCTTAACCTACCTCATCAAGGCAGCCATGCTTTCCAATAGCAAGAAGATCCAAACTGGCAGCGTTGAGTCCGTGCAGTTTGTTGCTATCACTCTTTTGACTGTCGGGCTCTTTGCCTACCTGTGGATAAGTCGTTTCTAAATATCAAATCGAAAAAAGCTCCTCTGCCCAGCGGGCGGAGGAGCTTTTGTCTACCGACAGCAGAATAATCTGAGGTACATTCAGCTTTGAAATCGGATTCTTAATATCCACAAACCAAAACCAGCAGTAGCAAAGACAGCAAGGTAAACTTCACGATGCTAATAATATTCTTGTTATTCACAAACCATAAAATTCTCTTTTTCTTCATGTCGCCTCCAAAAGCTTGTTCTGGCATTGTTCTATCGTATTTACGCTAAAGTGAGAAGGTTTGGGATAACCCCTTGCCTCGATTACCTTAGCATCCCGAAAAATCGACATAACTCAGGTAGGATAAATTGATCGATTACCTTAGCAATTGTAAATATCAAAAAGCCACAGGTAAAATAATGTCACAAAAAGAGGGCCATTACCTTAGCTTCTCAAATCACACGAATGCTAAGGTAAAAATGGCCCCTGAAATTACTGTAGTAAACGCAATTTGACGATTGCTAAAGTAAAAACTGATAAAAACCTACCTTAGGAATCGCTGTTTGACGGATACTAAGGTAATGGCCCTTGAAAACCTACCTTAGCATTTCTCAAAAACATTATGCTAAGGTAAAACCGAAATTATCCCTATTCGATGAACGATTCGCACCCAACACCTATGGCAGTAAGTGCTTTCGAATTAAAAGCTTCACCCACTGCAGGTCCAAGTTGTCCCTTGATGACTCATAGGTGGTAATCAGACGATGGCCATGAAAAATACCATGCTTCTCGTACAATTTCAGCCGCTGGTAGGCTTTCACCGCATAGTCTGGATCGTCCATTCGGCCGTTATGCTCCCAATAAATCTCAAATGACCTCGTCGGATCGAGGAAAGTGAAATCAGGATGAAGGGTAATGTGGTCATCGATGCGAAGAGGGCATTCATATTTGTAAGCTAAGCCTGCTGAGTCAAAAAAGTCGGCAAGGATTTTCTCTGACTTGGATCTTACCCTCTCTTGACGATTGGTCAGAATAATAAATCGATCATCAGTGAAGCCTTTGCCTTGGTATTCTTGGGCCATCCAATCGGACAAGACCTGATCCTTCGTTGCGAGTAGTGGCTTGAAGAGTTCCTTCTTTGCTGGATGAAACTGGTCGTATAGACGGTCGATCTCCTCGGGATGATAATCCTTTACTATCTTACTAAGTTGCTTAATCCTCTTTCTGACTAACTTGTCTATTTTATGAAGATATTGGTCCTCGACTATCGTCTTCGCCAGACCCACATGCTCAGACGAGATATATTTCCTCTCCACTTGACCCGTCTTGGGATTGGCTACATAGCGGAAAAATTGATATTGCCTATTGCTTTCAATGACATCTAGGCGTGGGTAATGAGTGGGTATCTCCTTCGTTTCAAGCATCCTCATCAAAGTGACATACTCCTGCAATAAATCGTTCAGACAATTCATAGAAACCATGGGCACTCCTTTAAAGAATTTGTAATATCATACCTATTCTATGCCAACTGGATTCCCGAAAGTTCCCATTCGTAAGGCCATCGACCTTAGATAATTCATTTTTCAACTTACTCAAGTACCATATTGCTTGTTACAACCTTAGCATCCTAAATCTTTAATATCCTCAAGTACAAAACCATCTTTTTTGACCTTAGCATTCTATATTCCAAATATCCTCAAGTACAAAATCACCTTTTTTGACCTTAGCATCCTGAATTCCTCAAGTACATGGCCCGCTTTTCTGATATTAGCATCCTGAATTCCTGAATTCCTCAAACCCCTCCAAGGGCCATGCCCCAAGACCATCCCCGCCCAACACCCCCAAGCACCCCAACAACCTCAAACCACCTCCAACAAGAAGGTCATCGGCCGAAAGCCGTCATTGCAAGAGACCATCGCAGACATGGGATCTTTCATCCAGCCGTCATAGAAGTTGCCCTCGCCGATGGCTAACTTTTGCACAAAAGGTAGCATGGTAGACCAAGCGCTCTTGCAGAAGTTAGCAGGCCTTTTGGCATCAATGGAGACATAGCTGTCCCCTACCCGCATGGAGCAGGCTTCATCTAGCGGATTCTCGTACCTGTCGATGAGGTCTTGATAGACTGTTTGTTTTAGTATGGTAATTTTGATAGCTTGCATGTTACCCCCTATAGCTTTAGCTTGACTCGCCTAACCTCCTAAGAACTCGGTAAGAGGCTTTTGAGCGCTTGATACCGCTTCTTGCCTTTTTCGGTGAGGAGGTAGTAGTTATCTACAATCATAATGTACCCTTTCATCTGCATTCGACTGGTGACTTTGTTCAGTTTAGCAGGCTCCCAATTGATGTGGTGAATGATTTCATCCACGTTGTTCTCTGGGCTGAACCTTGCTTTTTCCGTATGGCCACCCAGGTGAACCAGCAAGGCGTCATAGACTAGGGTGCGCTTGTCTTTGGCTCGTCGTATGGCCTTAGTGAAGGCGCCTTCCTTGGCGAAAAGGAGAAGGGCCATGTAGGAGACCATCGCCACAAAAGCAACCGTACCGGACATGGAGGTGTTCAAGCGGATGGCAATCAGGTAGCCGATGAGGCTGTTGAAACAGCCTATGGCCCCCGAAAGGACAAGTGCGCTCAAGAGACTTCTCGCAAGAAGAAGCGCTGTGGCCGCGGATGAGATAAAAAAGGAAATGACTAGGATGGAACCCACCGAATCGAAGGCAATCACGCTGGTAAAGGAGGTTAGGCACATGAGTGCGTAGAAGATAAGGCCTGTCTTTATGCCAACCAAGTGGGCAAACTCCTTAGAGATTAGCGCTAAACGCTCTTTAATATACGTATCGAGCTCATCCAATTCACCAGTATAGGCGGTAAGCTTGTCTTCTATGTAGTCTTTATCCTCGGGCATCAGGTTTATGAGTTCCTTTGCCACATTCTCACAGGCTTCCTTGTACAAGCCTACATTGAACCAAAAGTGTGGATCCCTAATCTCCTCGCCATCCTCGTCCATCGTCTCTAATTTGTCAATCGAGAAAGTCGATGTAATCGCAACCCCCTTCTTGCTCAGGACGTCTTCCATCTTTCCCTCAAAATGAAGGCCATGATACAAGACCAAATCCGCTCCCTCAATCTTCTCTAAATCTTCAGGCTTAGTTGCATACAAGTGGGGGCTTCGCCATGGGGAATAATCAGGTTCGTCATATTATCGCACTAGAGGAAGACTTTGCAAATAAATTTGTTAGCATAAGCTAACATTCTGAATTAGGCTTCTTCGACAAAGGAATGTTGCGGTAAAATACCGCCCAAACAAAGATAAAGAATAAGGCATACAATACAAACAAGAAGACAGGTCTAGGCAGTCTTTCGCTCAAGAGCACCAATGCTGTCCCCTGCCCACCATTGGTGTAACCATAATCATATTGAAAGAACCTGTTTAGCACTAAGCTGGGAATCAGCAATATCCAAACGGGAATAAAAGCCCTCACCTGATCGCCTGGCAGAGCTTGATAAGCCTGGCTCCTCCACAGATAGTAAGCAACAAACATCATCAGGTAATGGTAGAGTAAAGTGCGAATACCCACAAAGCTAATGATGGGATAGACGTCGATATGATAGTTCAAAACAAAGCCCATTACCCCGGATATTAAGCCGACAGTGGCGATGTTGGCCATAGCAATCTGCTTCAGCTTCCCCTCTTTCAAGAAAGCGGCGAAGGGCATCAAAAGCCAGAACAAAGAACATAAATAAAGTGGTAAAGTTGTTGCATAATTAAAGGAGCGGAAAGTCAGGTATTCCCAGATCCAATAAGCGGGGTCGAAAAAAAGAATGATAACAGCAACAACCTTCAGAAAGTGTTGATATCCGCTATCAATCAGTAGCTTAGTAAAATAAGGTATCGAAATCACTGTGAAGATGATTAAGATGATATGGCCCGTCGAAAACATCATTTATCCTCCATAATATTCTTTAATAATACAGAAATTTCTTGATGCTGCCAACAATTTTATGCAGATAATTGGATGCTTCGCCAAATACGCAACTATCTATTTAAAGAGTCAAATTTTTATCCTCATCAGATCGTTCTTGTGCTACAATAAGCGAGTTGCAACAAGAGCAAGTACTTATGAGTAAAAGGAAAAGATGTCCATGACCAACAGATTATTTCTCAGCGACTCCACATTTTTGCGCCGTATGATGGCCATAGCCTTGCCAGTCGCCTTACAATTTTTAATATCGACTTCGATTAACATGGCTGATACGGTAATGATTAGCCCCCTCGGCGACGCCAGCATCGCAGCAGTCGGCCTCGTTAACCAGTTCGTGTTCTTCTTCCTCATTGTGATATTTGGCATCAGCAGCGCTGGCTCCGTCTTTTACGCGCAGCACTTTGGGAATGAAAATGTCCTTAGCGTACGCAGATACCTGAGTATCTCACTGCAAATATCGACCATTATCGCAATCCCCTTCACGATTATCTGCCTCCTTTGGCCGCAGACAATCATGAACTTATTGATACCAGATCCTGAAGTCGTCGAAATTGGTGTCGGCTACCTACGCATTATTGCGTTAACCTTTGTCTTCACAGGCATTGCCCAGACCTTCAACACGGTCTTGCGGACGGTAAACCGTGGTCAAGAAGCGCTTTTCGTCTCTATCCTTGCCTTCTTCACCAACGTCTTCTTCAACTACATCTTCATCTATGGGCACTTCGGCGCACCAGCGCTCAATGCTGTCGGTGCTGGCGTCGGCACCTTGATTGCGCGTACGCTCGAAGCGACGCTTTTGCTCTTTCTCGCCTTCCGTCAAAAACCGGGTGTCGCCAGCGTTCGTCCCCACAAAATCCTGCATTTTGACAAGACGCGAACTAAAGAGTTTTTCAGCATCGCGCTGCCGATTATCACCGCGGAAACGATGTGGTCTCTTGGGCAGCTCTTGTTTGCCGTCGCCTACGCACGCATAGGTAAGGAAGCAACAGCAGCGATCCAGCTCACCGGAACTATTCAAAACGTATTCTTCATCTTGACGAATGCAATCTCTTCTGCAGGAGCTGTCATCATCGGACAGACGCTGGGTGCAGATCAGCACAAACTTTCCCTACGCTACTCGAAATACTTTCTGCAGATGACCTTTCTCTTAGGTCTCGTGAGTGCAGCCGTTCTCATCATCCTACCCGACCTCCTTTTGGGCATATACTCCGGTTTGGACGTCAGTCTCTATGAGACAGCGAGGAATTTACTCATCATCCGTGGCATCTTTATCGTTTTTCGCTTCCTCAACGGCATGATGATTGTTGGGATTCTAAGGCCCGGTGGCGATACCAAAGTTCCACTCATCTTAGAACTCTTGACCATGTGGGCATTTGCGATTCCCATGGCCTTCGTCAGTGTTTTGATCCTAAGATGGCCCGTGACTTGGGTGTTCACCATCGTCAGCCTAGAAGAGCTCATCAAGACAATTCTTGTCGTCCCAAGGCTTTTGCAGAAGAAATGGGTACAAAACATTGCCAAATAGGCGAATGCATGATGAAGCGATGGTGGCATATCGTAGGAACTGATCAGCTACATGAATGAATTATCCTACAAGCAACATGACAAAACACAGCATTTATTCTATTCACCGTCGCTTCAGAAGAGGGTTTGGCTCCTTTGAATCTGCTAACTGCTTGATAGCTCTTTTTGTTTTC
>CAYFUF010000037.1:0-11840 GCA_964346245.1 uncultured Peptoniphilaceae bacterium
ATACATACAATGATGCTTGGCAGTCTATGCCACCGCACCGCCCTTCCATTCTTTCAACCTTTTTAGGGAAGATCACGCGCCGGATTTCCATTGATTTGTGGAGAAAGTACAGCGCAGAAAAGCGCGGCGGCGGTGTAGTTGCCCTTGCTCTTGAAGAACTGGAAGAGTGTGTGTCAGGGACTGGAGATGTCGAAGCTGAGGTTGAGAGGCTGGAATTACAGAAAAAGCTGAATGATTTTCTGTTCGCGCTTCCTCAGGTTGATCGACAGGTATTCATGTGCCGATACTGGTATATGGATTCTATTTCTGATATTGCGAAACAGTTTGCCTATTCTGAGAGCAAGGTCAAATCTATGTTGTACCGGACGAGAAATAAGCTCCGGGCGATGCTCGAAAAGGAGGGGTATTAAAATGAAAGCAAATGATCTGCTCGATATGATTGGGAACACCGATGATAGTATAATTGAAGAAGCTAAGAAAAGAAAAAAGCCTGTGATATCGAGATGGACAAAGTGGGTAGCGGTTGCCGCATGCCTTTGTCTAGTCGTGGGAGGACTTTTTGCGATAACCCGCCCCAGTGGAACGACCCCAGACATTTCTGGAGGACTACCTCAAATTGCGATTCCAAAATATGAAAGCAACGGTATGGGATTCGAGGGGTTGATGTACTACAGCGCTGAGGAATTGGAAAACGGGAATCCTTGGCGCGAGGACATAGCGTTGGACACACTACCTGTTTTCAGGAACGGTAGCTATGATCCATCCGGCGCTGGCGTGCCGATCGGCTTAAGCGAAGCAGAGATGATTGCAGAACTGGAAAACGCTGCAAAAGTGTTGGGCCTGGAGATTCAGGAAACTAAAACTGAAGCAAATGATACGAAGAGCGAGGATGGCACAATTATTCCCGGTGATGCTATTTACAGTATTCGTGCGATTACGGGAAGCGGGAACTTAATAGTTTATGCCAATGGGGTGCTGGTATATGATTTGCCCAGCGGCTATGAACTCTCTGACGAGTATCATTTTACCTATAGTAACACTTCTGACTCGGAAGCGGAAGCAGTCATGACCTATCTGACGGAAACATACGCCTCTTTTTTGAATTATGACCATCCTGAGATCGTGTTGCAAGGAGATTATACTTTCAATGGAGATTATACACGCCGTTACTTGGTCTATGATACCGGAACAGATATGACAGAAAGCATCCTGAATTATAACTTCCGTGCTGCCCAATTTGCACCAGATGATAGTGGAAATCTGATGCTGATCAGGCTTAGCGATGGCCTTCGCATGGCAGAAAAGCTCGGGGATTATCCATTGATTTCCGTTTCAGAAGCGAAAGAAAAGCTGCTGGATGGTCAATATCAGACGAGTGTTCCTGTTGCCATGCCCGGGGAAAAGTTTATTGCAAAGGTGGAACTGGTCTATCGTTCCGGGCCGCTGGAAGAAACATTACTCCCGTACTATCGGTTCTATGTTGAGTTGCAGGATGCAGACGGATGGCAGATGACGCAAAGCAATGGCCTGAAAACTTATGGTGCCTATTATGTTCCAGCAATCCAAGACGATTATATCTCTAACCTTTCAACCTATAACGGATATTTTAACTAAACAAAGTTTTGCCCTGCAAGCCACATACTTGCAGGGCGTTTCTATGTACGCACCGCAGGGGCCTCCTGCGGTGTTTTCTTCTGTCTTAGCGTTCTCTATCATAGTCATAGCTGCGGTGCCGGGGCACCTGCCGCCGCTCGGCCTTCCGGCGCTTGGCTTCTGCCTCCATGTCCCGGAGCTTCTTTCGGATGCTCTCTTTTTCAGGCGGTTTCTGCTGGAACTGTTTCTCGCCCTTGACCTGCCGCTCCCATGCAGCCAAGTCGCGGTTGTACTGCTCTACAAGGGCCGTTGCGTTATCATACAGCCGTTTGAATGCCTGCACATCGGGATAACCGTCTTCTTTCAAGATACCGGGCAGCCGGTCCATCCGGCGGTCGATCTCCTGTTTTACGCCTGCAATCTTTTCCTGCAATGCCTTACGCTCCTTGCTTTTGAACAGGCCGGTCGTTTCGGCAAGCTGCTTTTCCAGCTTCGGCAGCTCTCCGTGCATGAGCTGTTTGACCGCCCTGGCCTCGTCCTGTACCTTGACCATCAGCTTCTGCATCTTGCGGTACTCCGCCATATCAACGGACAGCGTAGGTTTTGGCGGGACCTCCGTCTCCCGGATCAATCCCATCAGGATTTCCTTTGCCTTTTGGATGATCCCCCGAAACAGTCCCGGCAGCCAACCGTGCTTCTGCACAGACCGGGTGGCCTCGTCATAGACGTGTTCATTTCTGATCTCTATGATCTTAGATTCTGCGATCCCGGATACCAGCGCCATATCCGCCGTTCTGTTCCAGTCCTGCCGCGCAGCATTGTCTGCCTCGATCTCCGCCGCCTTCGGATTGTTCTTCCCGATCTTCTTTGTCGGAAGGTAGACGCTGTTCGGATCGAAGACCTTCAAGCGCCGTTCCGGGTCATGGATGTGCCGGTTGATGAGGGCGGTGTAGAACTGCTTGGCCTCATCCAGAAACAGCTCATTCTTGAATACCTCGTCCTTTGCTGTGAACAGGTGGCTTTCGTAGGCCTCGCCCTTTTTGATGACGGTGCAGCCCTCCCGGATTTTGCCATCCTCTCCGGTGATCTCCTTCTTCGTGCGTACCCGCTTGCCGGTTTCATCGTAGAACACGCTGCGGGTAGCGATCCTAATATCCGGCTCCGGCAGCAAGCGCCGCTCGGAAAAGATCAGATGGATATGATAGTTTTTCTTGGTCTTGTTGTGGTGGAGCGCTGAGACACCTTCCACGCCATACCGTTTCTTGAACTGCTCCGTGAACTCTCGCAGCACCCGGTTGGGATCAAACTGCGTGTATTCCTCCGGCAGCGCAATGATCAGCTCCCGTGCCTCGATACATTTCCCCTTCGTCATGGAGCGTCGAAACTCGTCCTGAGATTCCTTCGCCAAGTCGTTCCAGAAGGTCATATCTTCCCTTGTAGAGAAGGTGGCGTACAGGTGTTCCTGCCGCTTGGGGTCCGAGATATAGGATATTCTTCCCTTGACATCAGACAGCTTTGACATCTGGATAAAGCTGTGCCGTGCCATCGTTCACCTCCGTTTCTGCTTTCGTCTCCCGTCCTCCGTCCCCCGTATGTTGTCACGCCGCCGCAGCGGTGGGACAACACCGGAAAGCGCCGGGCGGTTTCCGGCTGCGCCTTAAGTCCTCCATCGCAGGGACTTAAGACGCAGGCCCTCCGCAGGAGCGAAATACCTCTTGTACAAATCGTCAGATTTGTGCGAGGGGTGTATTTCGCTCTCAAACGGCGAGGCCTTTTTCCTGCTGTGTCCATCGTCAGCGCACCTCCCGGACGTCTGCCTGATTGAGAAGGTTTCTTCCCTGATTGACCGTCATAAAGTTCTCCAGCGTATCCCTTCGGATGATCGTCTTTCGGCCCACTTTGAGCACGGGTAGCTTGCCCCAGTCCACCAGCTTCCGCATGGTGTTTCGTCCGATCCCGGTCATTTCGGCGGCTTCGTCGATGGTCATTCCCATTTTGGGTTCTTTCATGTTATCACCTCCATTCTGCAAATACCTGTTTTGCAACCTTTGCTCTGTCATTATACTTATTCTGCCTCTGCTTGTCAACTCATTCTGCAACCGTTTAAGATATATTTTTGAAAATATACGTGATATGAGGTTGCAAATTAGGTTTTGCTGTGTTATACTTGCATACGTTAGGAGGTGAACACCTTGAAGACAAAAGAAATGTTCAGCCCGAAACAGGTCGGAGAACGGATCAAAGAGCGCCGGACAGAACTCAAGCTGTCCATGCCGGAGCTGGGAAAACGGATCGGCGTCAACAAATCCACCATTCAGCGGTATGAGGCGGATGGAGTCGATCCCAAGCGGACGATGATCATCAACGGCCTTGCGGAAGGGCTGCTGACCACTCCCGAATGGCTGACGGGGCTTTCCGACGACAAGGAATACAGCATCTATACCGTCTGCCAGATGGATTTGGAGAAGCACATCAAGGGCTATCTGGAAGCGGTGACGAACACCGTAAACGGAGAGCCGCACCAGCAGCTTTTGACCACCTTCCTCGGTCAGATCGTGGACCTCTACACCATCCTCACCAGGTATTGGGCGGTGTCCATGAAGAAGGTCGATGAAGTGGCGGAGGACGAAGGGTTGAAAGAGTCCATCGGCAAATATGCGATCCATATCGGCTCCATCACCGAGCAGGTCTATCAGAAGGAGATGGAAGTCCCGATAGAGGACATGAAGCGGTACCTCGACGGCATCCTGCATCTGTACGATGAGGGCCGGACTAAGGTATCCATCCCGGAGCTGTTCGGGATCGTCGATCAGGCAAAGCAGAAGCTGATCGAAAAAGGTACATAAGTACCGTGGCACCTTGAAATACGAATACGGGAACGGAAAAAGCCGGTCATGAAGACCGGCGGATATGGTAACACGCACACCATATGTCACAGACCCGATTGCCACGGATACGGAAAGGAGAATCACGATCTATGGCAAAAGGATCTGTCAGAAAGAAAGGCAAAAAGTGGTACTACCGCTTCTACGTCGAAGACGAGAGCGGTAATCTGGTGCAGAAGGAATGCGCTGGGACGGAAAGCAAGTCCGAGACGGAAGCCCTGCTCCGCAAGGCAATGGAAGACTACGAGGCAAAGAAGTTTGTCGCAAAGTCCGAAAACGTCACGGTGGGGAGTCTCTTGGATATGTGGATCGAGGAAGAAGTCAAGCCCGGCAACCTCTCCAACGGCACGGTAATGGCTTATCAGGGGGCTGTGGGACGCATCAAACAGTTTCCCATCGGAAGCCGAAAGCTTAAAACCATCACGTCGGAGCATTTGCAGGCATTCTTCGATCTCCTGTCCTTCGGAGGCACCAATGCCGACGGAACAGAGATCAAGCCCATCAGCAAGGGCTATATGAGGCAGTTCTCGGCGGTGATGCAGGGAGCGTTCCGGTTTGCGGTCTTCCCCAAGCGGCTGCTGACCTTCAACCCGATGCAGTATATCAAGATCAGGCAGAAGCAGGAAAGATACGAACTGTTCAATGAGGACAGCGAGGACGGCCTGACCGTCCCGACGATCTCCTACGAGCAGTACAAGGCGCTGACGGACTATCTGAAAAAGAAAGAGAATCCGGCGCTCCTGCCCATCCAGATCGCCTACTACACCGGGCTTCGGATCGGCGAGGTCTGTGCCCTCACATGGCAGGACATTGACATCAAGGAGCAGACCATCACGGTGCGGCGCAGTATGCGCTACAACGGGGCGAGGCACAAGACGGAGGTCGGCACTACCAAACGGAGCAAAATCCGCACGGTGGACTTCTGCGACACGCTGGCGGTGATCCTCAAGGCAGCCAGGACCGAGCAGCACAAAAACCGTTTCAAGTACGGCGAGCTTTACAGCCTGAACTACTACAAGCAGGTACAGGAAAAGGGCCGCAGTTATTACGAGCTGTACAGTCTGCAACGGTCAGAGGAAGTGCCGGAGGACTACAAGGAGATCGACTTCGTTTGTCTCCGCCCGGACGGGTGCTTTGAATCGTCCAGCACGGTCGGCATTGCCTGCCGGACGGCCTCAAAGAAGATTCCGGGGCTTGAGGGCTTCCACTTCCACCAGCTTCGCCACACGTTCACCAGCAACCTGCTCTCGAATGGGGCAGCACCGAAGGACGTGCAGGAGCTTTTGGGACACGCCGATGTCAGTACCACCATGAACATCTACGCTCACTCGACAAGGGAAGCGAAACGCTCCTCGGCCCGCCTGCTGGATAAGGTAGTAGGCGGCGACTGATAAAAAGTTCCCCTTGTTTTGCCCCACAAGGGCAAAAACAAGGGGAAACGGAGCTTTTTATGGTAGCAGTCCTGCGGGAAATGCAGGAAAATCAAGGGTTTTCAGAGAATCGGATAGATAAATTCCGATTTGTTGCACAATTTTCGTATTTAGATTATACCGTAAAATTGTGAAAAATTCTACCGTTATTTTGGATATATGAGAAAAGTCCGAACAGTTTTCTGCCCGGACTTTCTCGCTCAATCATAAATCAATTCCGCTTTCACAATCTCCTCTGCCTGTGCCTTGCAAGCGTTCATCTGCCGCACCCATTCCATTTGGTTTTCGGCTTTCAGTTGCTCGGTCACGCCGTTTTGCTCTGCCAGTGACCGCACGATCAGCTCCATGCGGTTTCGTGCCGCTTCGTCAATCTTAGCGCAATACTGTCTTACGTACACCCAGCTATCTGGAGCGGGGGCTTTTGATTACGATGAAGCTGACCTAGCGGCGGCCTTGTAACTTGCCGTTGCTGGCGAAGTTGTACCACATGTCGTCGATATATTGGCGGCCAGTGACACGGCTGCCAGTGATTAGGCGGAGGTAGTACCAGCTGCCGTCGATAAATTGCCATCCGAAGGCCATAGTGCCGCTACCAACGCGGAAGTAGCGCCAGTCGCCATCGATGAACTGCCAGCCGGTGACCATGGTGCCCGTTGGACGGAAGTAGTAGGTCTTGGAAGCGCCGTCTTCAGTCAGTGTTAGCCATCCGATGTGCTTTTGACCATTGACATTGACTTCATCAGTGATCTCAGGTGCTTGGTCCTGTGAAGGAGCAGTCTCCTCCTCTGGTTTAGCACTCTCGTCTACATCTTCGCTCACTTGTTCGGTTAGCTCGTCAAGTGGTGCCTCTTCGGTCACACGCTCGGGGTTACTCTCTTCTGTAACTTCTTCAAGTAGGCTTTCCGCCTGATCTTCACTTGGTGTTAACAGGCTTCCTTCCACCGGCGAGCTTGATGCTTGGTCGTCTCCTGTCGCATGGGCGACCGGCGTAAAGAAAGGCAGGACCATCATGAGGGCCATGATAAAGGCCAACACCCTATTACTTGCTTTTCTTTGCATGCTTTCTCCTTTTCCTTAATCGATGAGTTTTTGTAATGCACTTATTGCATCATGGCCATTATCTGCCTTAAAAGTTAAGAAAAAGGTCAGCTTTTGTAAAATCTTTGCTAAATCGTGCAAGAAAAAAGGACTACCGCCTATTTCGGTAATCCTTCTTTTTTGTGCCCTAGTCGTTTTATTCGGACCGTAAAGCCTCGACAGGATCCTTGTTGGCTGCCATCCGGGAGGGGATGATGCCCGCGATAATGGTAAGAATCATGCTCAAGACGACGAGGGCGGCCCCCGCCTTCCAAGGAAGGACAGCGATGTTGTCAATGTCCGTCAGCTGCTTGATCACGTTGCTGATGGGGATGTTGAGGAGGCGGGTCACCAGGATACCGAGAAGACCCGCTGACAAGCCAATGATGAGGGTTTCGGCATTGAAGACGCGGGAGATGTCCCTCTTGGAAGCACCCACACTGCGGAGGATGCCGATTTCCTTAGTTCGCTCCAGAACCGAGATGTAGGTGATGATGCCAATCATGATGGAGGAGACAATCAGAGAGATGGATACAAAGGCAATCAGGCCGTAGGTCACCGCATTGATCATGGTGGTGACACCAGACATGATCCGGCCCACGTAGTCCGTGTACTCAATTTGGTCGTCCTCCTCTACCCCCTCGTTGTAGCTGGTGATGAAGGCGTCTATCGCCTCTTTATCCTCGAAGTTGTTGGCGTAGATGCTCATCGCATTTGGATTATCCAGGTCTACCACGGCCAGCTTGTCCAAGTTTTCCTGGTAGGTGGATGGGGAGGTGACATTGGGCATGTGGTTGTCATAGAGCTTGGCTAGGTCCTCGTCCTCTTGGAGAAGGGCAATCATCTGGTCCAAAGCCTGGGCAACCAAGACATCCCCTTGTTGGCCATAGATGTCTTCTCCTTGGACTCCTTGCTTGATTTGGAAGACTTGGCCGATTGCGTTCTCCTCATAGCTTTTCTTCACCTGCTCTTCGATCATCTGCCGGAGGAAGTCATCCAGCTCCTCGTCGCTATAATCGGATAGGAAGTCTTCCGCTTGGGCCTCGTCAAATTCAAAGGCTGTAGCGGTTAATTCTACCTTGTCCGCCCTGTCGGGATACTCCGCAAGAACAGTTGAGACCAGCTCTTCCACGGCCTCAGGGTCAGGCCGGGCTAAGATGTCCTGGTAGAGCCTGCTCTTTTCCGTATCATTCAGGCCCTCCACATAGGAGGTAAAGGCCTCTGCCTTCTCTGCGGTAGTCAGCTCCTGATCTTCCGTCAGCTCGAAGGGAAGGCCGGTGATGACATCCAGGTTCTCATTGTCCTCATCCAACTGGGCTTCCACGATCTCAGCCTCCTTAGTCTCTTCAATCAGGTAGGCGGTCAAATCAGGGTGGTAGCCAAACATGCCTTGGATAATCTCCGCTGTGGCATCCTCTGTCGGCTTGATGATACCAACAAGCTCCAGGTCGTAGCCATTTTCTATCGCCAACTGGAGAGACCGCTCTTCCTGGCGGATGTCCCTGTAGGTCTGGTCGGGATTCTTGACATAAAAGTCCTTGTTGAGCAGCAGCTTAAAAGTCCTACCAATCAGCTCGTCATAGGAGGCATCCTTTCTTTGGACCTCCACTCTCTGCCCCGTATCCGAGGACCGAATAATGTTCCTGACCTCACGCTCGGTGATAAGGCCCAGAGCGTAGAAGCCCACGTCAGGCAGCTCGTTGTTCTTGTCCAAGACCAAAACCACTTGGTCCTTTTCGGATGGCCAATCTCCCTCCACCAGCTCATACTGGTCGTAAATCATTGGGGAGATGTCCGTCCCTTCCTTATTAGGTAGCATCTCCGAGAAAAGAGGCAGCTCCATCTCGCTGGCTTGCTGATCAAACTCCTCCGGCCTCTGGAAGATGGCGTTGATGTTGGTGTCCCTATATTCTTCCTCGCGGCCATCCAAGTCCTCATCCTCATGGACATAGACGGTCATAGGCATGGAGTAGCCGTACTGAACAGTCGCGACCGCCCCATCGATAGTCTCCTTCCTTTCTTCCTCGTCCAGATTCCTTGCCCCTTCCAACTCCTCGTTCATTGCCTGGCGGAAGGCGCCAATGTTATTCTTGCGCCCTATATCGACAAAAGCGGTGTTGAAGAAGTTTTGCATCTGCTCGTTGGAGTAGACTTTGTCATCGTCGTGGTCTACCTCTTCCTGGTGTTGGCTGGTCAACAGGGCCATCCACGGATTCTCCTCCTCAGTAATCTGTATCGGATAGGAGGCGAGGGTGTCCTGTTGAACCTGGTTGATGTAGGTCTGAATGCCCGTAGACAAGGACAAGATGAGGGCAATGCCGATGATGCCAATTGACCCTGCAAAAGCGGTCAGCAGGGTTCGGCCAAACTTGGTGGCTAAATTGTTAAAGCTCAGTGACAGGGCGGTGGCAAAAGACATGGACGTATGCTTCTTGCCCTCTCCTGCTCCCCCATTCAGCCCCTCTGCCTCATAAGGATTGCTATCGCTTATGACCTTGCCGTCCAAGAGCTCGATAATGCGGTTGGAGTAGGCAGAAGCCAAGTCGGGATTGTGGGTGACCATGATGACTAAACGGTCCTTGGCGATCTCCTTCAAGAGGCCCATAATCTGGACACTTGTCTCCGTATCCAAAGCGCCCGTTGGCTCATCGGCCAACAGAATCTCCGGATTGTTAACCAGGGCCCTGGCGATTGCCACCCTCTGCATCTGCCCGCCCGACAGCTGGTTGGGCTTCTTGTTGATATGGTCCTTCAGGCCCACCTTCTCCAAGGCCTCCTTGGCTCTTTGCTTGCGCTCCTTCTTGGGCACGCCTGCTAGGGTCAGGGCCAACTCCACGTTGGACAAAACGCTTTGGTGGCCTATCAGGTTGTAGCTTTGGAAGACGAAGCCAATCGAAGCGTTCCGGTAACTGTCCCAGTCCCTATCCTTAAACTCTTTGGTTGACCGCCCGTTGATGATGAGGTCCCCATCCGTATACTGATCGAGTCCCCCAATAATATTGAGCATGGTTGTCTTGCCCGAGCCGCTGGGACCAAGGATAGACACGAACTCATTTTGCCTGAAGCTAAGGTCAATTCCCGCAAGAGCCTCCTGCTTGAAATCCCCTAGCTCATAGACTTTTGATATGTTTACTAACTGAAGCATGTCCTTCTCCACTTCTCTTTGCCCTTCGGCTCGGCTCTTCCTCTTGTACTTAGGGGGGTGGCGGCGCGGCTTTCAGCCGGCGCCCCACCCCCCTTAAATCCTCACTCGCATGGGTAAGCTGGTAGTTTTCTACCCTTATCTAGGCATTCCCTTACTCTTCCTCTTCACCTGTGCTGATGTCCGTAGGCACATCTTGCCCACTTCTTTTATGGTAGCGAACACAAGTGGTCAGCAGATATTCAATTTGCCCGTTTATGGACCGGAAATCTTTATCCGCCCACCTGGCAAGGTCGTCGTAAAGGTCCTCGCTGATGCGCAGTGGTACTTGTTTTTTCGCCACTGCTTACCCTAATACAGACCAGAGGAGTTCACAACGGGCTGGACATCACTCTTTGAACATAACACTACCATTAGATTTGACACCATCGCTGCTTTTCGCTCCTCGTCTAATTCCACAATACCTTCCTGGCTCAGCTTCTGTAGGGCAAGGTCAACCATGCCAACAGCGCCGTCAACGATGGTTGCCCTTGCATCAACCACAGCTGATGCTTGTTGACGTTGTAGCATAGCCGCTGCAATCTCTGTCGCGTAAGCCAAGTAGGTAATTCTTGCTTCCAAAACCTCGATACCAGCAAAATCTACCCGCTCTTGAATCTCTTCCTTGATTCGTTGAGCAACAATATTGCTAGACCCTCTCAATGAACCCTCGTCAGGTTCGCCATCACCCGTCGTATCGATACCAGGGGCAATATCATAAGGATAGACACGGCAGATATTTCTTACCGCAGCATCCGACTGCAAAGACAGGTACTCCTTAAAGTTATCCACGTTGAATACCGCCTTAGCCGTATCCGCCACACGCCACATGACCGCAACCCCAACTTCCACAGGATTACCCAGCGCATCGTTGACCTTCTGCTTGGAGTTGTTCAGGGTCATGACCTTCAGTGAAATCTTCTTCTTCATGACAGCGACTTCGTTGGTCTTCACATCGTTGATGGTGATCGTCTTATTCTTCGTATCCACATCACCACTCTGTCCCAGCGTTGTTCCCGCTGCAGGGTTTACCGATACGGAGAACGGACTAACATAATAGAAACCCTCTTTTTTCAAGGTTCCCGTGTATCGACCAAACACGGTCAAAACCAAGGCCTCCTGTGGCTTAATAACCCTTAAGCCCAAAAGCCAAAACCATCCTGTGGCCATATGAATGATCGACAGCACCATCAATACAGGCCATACCCTGCTCACTTCCCCATACCCACTCATCTTTGCAGCGCTAAAAATCACCAAAAACAGCGCGCCTAACCAAGTGACCAGAATCAGAATCAGCCGCAAAAAGCCCGATCCCGCCTTCAGTTCCTTCTCGACAACATCCTCGCCAGTCTCCTTCAACCTTGGATCAATCGGTGGCTGAAAGTGGTCATTCACATAGGGCTGGCTCACCGGCACCCCATTATTGGGCCCATTAAAGTTCTGATAATAATTGTTATTGTAGCCATCTGGGCCGCTCGGACCGTTTGGACCGCCCCGCCTATTATTAGGGTCATTCGGATTATAATTTGAGTCCATTTGACACCTCCTATTCTGATACTATTATCATATCATTTTGATATCACTATTTCAACAAGCTAAAGTTAAAACGATGTAAACTTTGTCCACCCCCTTTGGGCTTTTCATAAAATGATTTACACCCGTCATTTCTTGGGC
>CAYFUF010000038.1:0-8248 GCA_964346245.1 uncultured Peptoniphilaceae bacterium
TAGTATAAATTCAAAAAAATCTTAAGCTCTACCTTTTAATTCGAAACCTACACTTTTTGGGGTCCATGTCAGGTATTCTGGATTTTGAAAACGCAACCCGTAAAAAATCTCGGAATCTCAATTCCTTACGGATTGCGTTTTCGGGTTGCGGCTGCAGCTTTGAATTGTTGGTGCTTTTTGGAACGGAGGCAATACCCCAACCCCCTCCTAAACCAGAGAGTAAACCAGAACACTGTCCTGGAGCTGGCGCTGGCAGCGGCCTAGGTGGAGGAGGTATTCGAGGTGGCTGTGGGCCTCGCCTGTGGCGAACCACTTTTGGCTTTCGGGGAAGTCGTCCCAGCTTTTGGCGGAGATGTCCCAGGAGAGGTTCTTGGTGACCTCGCGGACAGTGGAGGGGCCCTTTTCTTTGAGGCAGGTTAGGGTTTCGTGGAGGCGGTCGTCGTGGTGTGAAAGGAGCTCATCGATGCGGGCACGGTGGTCTTGGACGAGGAAGCGGTGTGCGCTGAAGAGGTGGTCGACCTCTTTGGAGCGCACCTTTTTTAGGTTGTTGAAGTAGGCGTCGAGGGCGTCGAAGTCGGCGGTCCAGTAGGTGATGTTGGGGGTAATTTTGCCCAGGATGTGGTCACCGCAGAAGAGGATCTTGTGGTTCTTTTCATAGAGGCCGATCATGCCGGGGGTATGGCCCTTTAGGTCGACGACGGTGAAGGTGTAATCACCGATGGGAAGGCTGTCGCCAATCTCAAGGGGTTTGAAGTTGAGGGTGGTCTGGGGGCGGAAGCGGAAGCCGGGATGATTTTCCAGTTTGAGTTGGTCTTCCTTGAGCCCTTGGAGGTAGGAATTTTCAACGACACCCTGCCAGTAGGGGGAGTCGGGAAGGACCATGTCGTTGACACTCTTCCCATCGGTGGGACTCATGTAGACTGTTGCTCCCCTTTCCTCGAACCAGGAGGCAAGGCCCGTGTGGTCGGCGTGGAGGTGGGTAAGGACCAGGTGGAGCTTGGTGATGTCGATCTGGTGGTAGTCGAGGATTTCCTGGACGCGGGCAATGGATTCCGGCGTGTTGAAGCAGGTATCGATCATGAGGGTGTGACCCTTGGACTTCACCACGTAGTTGTTAATCGTCTTCAGGGGGTTGTTGGGCAGGAGGATGTCGTTGAGGAAAATGCCATCATACACTTCTTGAATGCGTTTGTTGTCAGTCATTGAATCTTCTTTCTAGGCTTTGGCAATGTCCATGCACAATGAACAAGGCATCTTGTGTTAAATACAGAAGGCACTGCTAACAATCTTCATCGCTGGCAATGCCTTTTTGCGTTCTCGTTTCAGATAAATGGGTTTACTAATACTCTTCGCTGCTGGTGTAGTCCTTGTTGCTAAGGTATTGGTCCCTGTCGAAGAGGTCAGCGTGCTTGGCGTTGATTAGGGTAACGACGGAGTCGCCCAAGACATTGATCGCGGTACGGGACATGTCTAGGATACGGTCAACACCCATGATGACGGCGATGCCTTCGACCGGCAGGCCGACGGAGTTTAGGACCATGGACAGGGTGACCAAGCCGACACCTGGCACCGCGGCTGTACCGACAGAAGCAAGGGTTGCGGTTAGGACGACGGTGGCAAAGTCGCCCATGCCGAGGGGAATACCATAGGCTTGGGCAATGAAGACAGCTGCCGTTCCTTGCATGATAGCGGTTCCATCCATATTGATGGTTGCCCCCAAGGGGATGGTGAAGGATGATACCTTGCGGGAGACGCCCAAGTTATCCAAACAGCTTAGGGTAATGGGAATTGTCGCCCCAGAAGAGCCAGTGGAAAAGGCGAAGGTGGAGGCAGGTAGCATCTTTTTGAAGAAGGGAATGGGGTTTAGCCGGGTTAGGATCAGCAGTAGCGGCAGGTAGACAAGGAGGACTTGTAGGACCAAGCCGCCCATGACAGAGCCCATGTATTTGAGCATGGAACCCACGGTATCCAGACCCAGGTCCGCGAAGGTTCTAGCAATGAGGCACAAGACGCCGTAGGGAGACAGCTTCATGACGATGGAGGTCATGCCCATCATCAGGTCGTTGCCTTCTTCCAGCAGGCGGCCGATGGTGTTTGCCTTTTCGCCAAGGCGGCCCGTAATAATGCCCACCAGGATGGCAAAGATAATGATCTGCAGCATGTTGCCGTTGGCCATAGCCGCAATCGGATTCGTTGGAATCATATCCAAGAGGTTGTCCACGGCGGACATGCCCGTGTCGGTGGCAATGTCCTGACTGGCGGCCCCGCTGGCAACCAGGTTCATGCCCTCGCCCGGGTCAATCAAGTTGGCAAGGGAAAGGGCAATGACGATAGCCATAGCCGTCGTAAACAAAAACATCAGAACCGTCTTGAGGCCGATTTTGCCTAGGCTGGCGGTGTCGCCCATGCTCATTGCCCCCGTCGATAGGGAGAAGAAGACAAGGGGAACGACCAGCATTTGCAAAGCCCGCAAGAAGGCTTGACCAACAAAGTAGAGGACGCCGTTGATGATGATGTCATCACGGATAGGACCTCTCGGAACAAAGTAGTAGAGGATGAGGCCCAGGACCGCACCCACCGCAAGACCGATAAAAATCTTGGTGGTCAGGCTGACCCTTTTTTCCTTGGGTTCCTTGGGTAGATTGAGGTTGTTCGCTTTGTTATCTGGCATCCTTACCTCCGATCTTTCTCGCTTGAAGGTAGTAGTCAAGGTCATCCTGCCAGCTCATCATGGGCTCCTGGTTGGTCAGGCGCAGCATCATATTATCCAGGACTTGGTACTTGGGCCGCAGGGCGAAGAATTGCTCATTGCCCGTAGGCTCCACAAACTCAGCCTCAAGGTCCAGCTTATCGAAAAGGTAGCTGACGAATTCCTGGTGGCTGCAGACCCCTTCCGAAGAGAGGTGGAAAGTGCCATACTCGTGCTTGCCAATCAAATCCTCAATCTTCTCCGCGAGGGCCATATTCGAGGTCGGCGACCCAATCAATTCCTTGCTAGTTGCCACCTTGCCGGCCTTGGCTTCTTCGATCATGCCGTTGATTGCCTTCTTCCCATAGATCCAAGAGGAGCGGACAATCGTATAGCGCTCAGAGAAGGCCCGCAAAAAGTTCTCGCCAGCCAGCTTGGACCGGCCGTAGACGGTCTTGGGATGGGGGTCGTCAAACTCGTGGTAAGGTTCCCCCTTCTCTCCAGAGAAGACGAAGTCGGTGGAGACGAAGAAGAGGTGGGCGCCAATGTTGTTGGCTGCTATGGCTAAATTTCTTGCGCCAACGGCATGGACCTGGTAGGCCTCCTCATAGTTCTTTTCGCACCACAACCTGTTACGCAGGGCCGCGCAATGGATGATGTAGTCTGGGCGATTTCTTTCCGCAAAGCGGTAGACCAGCTTGGGGTTGCGGATGTCGATATCGTTCTTGTCGGTGGTAATCACATGATAATTCAGCTTGTTGGTCAACACTTGCGTAAGGGCAGTACCGAGCCGTCCGGTACTTCCAACCAACCACACTCTATCGATGGTTTCTCTGTGCATCATAACCTCCTTAGTTAGTGGGTCTACACGGTTGTGTAGAGTAGAAATGAACCTGAAACAAATGAAAAAATAATAACTAATACTATCTTATCATAGGATTTGGGCATTTTCCTGTTCTTCTTTGCGGCCAAGCTCAAAGCCTGAGGAGATGGCAGCTGTGGGGCAGACGTGCTTGCACTTGCTGCAGCGGATGCATTCTCGGTGGTTGATGTCCTGGCGGACGGGCACAGCCATTGGGCAGACTTTCTCGCACTTGCCACAGTCGATACAGGCCTTCTTATCCAGCCTCATCTGGTAGAGAGCAACTTTGTTGAAGAGGGAGTAGATAGCGCCAAGAGGGCAGAAGTAGCGGCAGAAGAAGCGGGGAATCAGTATTGAACCGAGGACGGTTAAGACAAGCAGGAAGAGCTTCCAGTTGAAGAGCAGGCCTGCCGCTTCCCGGAGGGCAGGGACCAAGAGCAGCTGGGGAAGACCAGCCTGGGCGGTGCCTGCGGGGCAGACGTACTTGCAAAAATAGGGAACGGCAGCGCCGTAGTCGGTGAGTAGGAAGAGGGGCAAGATGATGACCATGATGCCTAAAATGAGGTATTTGATGAGGCGGGCGGGCTTGTCTATGGCCCTCTTTACCTTGATCTTGGGGCTGGGAATCTTATGTAAGAGGTCTTGGAAAAAGCCAAAAGGACAGAAAAAGCCGCAGATGAGCCTCGCCAAGAGGATGGAAAAGACCAAGATGAGCCCTATGGTGTAGAAGGCAATCTTGTAGGTGGTCTGTCCATTGGTGTTTTGCAGGCTGCCGATGGGGCAGGCCCCTATGGCAGAGGGGCAGGAGTAGCAGTTCAGGACGGGGACGCAAACGCCCTTGGTCTGTCCCGTATGTAAGCCTCCTGTTGCCATCTTTTTGATATCCGCATTGAAGGCGAAGGTGGATAGGGCTTGGATAGCCGGGCGGAAGAGTTTTCTTTTTTCCATAGGCTACCCGATTCCTATACATTCCAGGCAGACCCGGATTGCTTTTTGTAGGACCTGCTGAAATTCGCCTTGGGCAATGCCAATGAAGATAAAAACAAGGGCTAAGGCGCCAAGCACTAATCTTACCTGCCGCCTTGAACCTCTTTGTTGGTCATGCTTATGATTGGGATTGACTGGTTTCATGAGATCAACCTATCTGTTTTTACGGGGCCTTAAATGGTATCTTTGCCCATTGCCTTCAACACGATGTTAATGATTTCCATGTATGACAATTCCACATCCGCTGGTACACCGACCAGCTGGTCGCCTAGGGCGTTTCCTTCCTCATCGAAGAGCAGGGTGGTTGGGGTGTACATGACCTGGGCAATCACCGCGGACATGTCACCGCTGGTCTCGACTAGGGTTAGGCCTTCAAAGTTAGCATCCGCAAGGATTTCCCTTGTCCGGTCTTCATTTTGCTTGCCGTCGATGCACATGGTCAACAGTTGAACATTTTCTGGTAGCTTTTTCTCCAATTTGGCTAAATCAGGCATCTCCTCGATGCAAGCACCACAAGAGGTCATCCAGACGTTTACCAGGGTAAGGTCCTTGCCCTCTAACAGCTCGGGCCCGATGCTTTCGCCATCAAGGGTGGTTACGCTGAAGTCACTGAGCGAAGGCAGGTTGGGGTTAAGCAGGTCTTCAAGAGCTAGCTCAGCTGGCTCGCCCTCGCTGCTGCCCTCGTCCGTGCCCTCAGCACTTTGGCTGGATTCCGCTAGGGAAGATTCTTCGAGCGAAGACTCCTCAAGAGAAGATTCCACAGCGGTTGATTCTTCCAAGGAGCTTTCGCTAACGTTGCCTCCCTCATCCTTGGAACAGGCGGTTAAGATGAGGAGACTGGATAGACCGAATATGAGCAATGATTTGAATTTCATTTATTTCCTCCGTTCATTTTTCTTTTCTTCCACCCATTGTAAAAGAAGGCGGCAAGAAAGAAAAGTAAGGACTGATTAAGTTTTTAGCTCTTTACACCATGACGGTGAAGATCAGGTAGTAGCTGACAACCACATAGAGAATCGAATAGAGGGTTCCGATCAGGTAGTATTCTGCGAAAGCCTTGCTCTTTTCGATGTGCTTGAAGCGGGCAATAGACTTGGCTGTGTAGACAAAGCCGATGGCCGCAATATTGTTGGTGTGAAGAAAGATGGCGGAGAGGACGCGTTCCATGTTTCCGATGATGGCCCCCGCGCCGGGGACGGTTTTGTCGAAGAAGTTCTCATCTACAGGGGTCTTTCGCCTCTCGGTCACCAGCTCCTTGTTGGGGGCATCGGGCAGCTGGAAGCGTTGGAAGAGGACCTTGAAAGTAACGTTGGCGGGCTTAGTGGTTAGGACGACAAGCAGCAGCCAATTGAGGACGTCTCTTGGAATTGGGTTCTTGTAGGCATTGGGAAATATCTTGATGTAAACATCGCAAATCAGAAAGATGGCCGTAATGTGGACCGATTGGTCCAGCAGGTAGAGAAAGCCCTTCATCTTCACACTCCTTCGACCAAATCCTCGCAGGAGGTAGTTTTTGCCTACATCAAGAAGGCCATGCACCGCCACCACAAACATCACTAAAAAGAGATAGGACAGGCGGAAGGCACCTACAATGAGAAAGATGGGCACCAGCATGACCACCAAGTGGATCAAGAGGTGGACAAAGAAGGCCCGCTTGCTGGGCTTAGTCTTCAAAGAAGCCTTGGCATCGGCTAGGGCTTGGCTCTGCAGCTGGTAGTCGCCAAGCAGGTGACAGACCAAAAGCAGGATAAAAAAGTCGCTGAAATTAAACATGTTGGGCCTCCACTAATTTGCCGAGCGTTGTCCTCACTTGCAGGTAGAGCTTGATGTTGCCGGAATTAAGCCGCTTGGTCAGGCTGGATTCGGAGATGTTCATTGCCTGTGCGACCTCCTTTTGGAAGAAGTCGGGCTCATAGATACCGGCATCCAAGAGGGCGTGGAAGGTTTCCTTTTGCAGGGCGGTCCAGCCATGCTTGAAGGTCTCGCTGCAAGCGAAGAGGGTGTTCATAATATCGTTGGTCTCCTCGGATTGTCCAATGAAGTAGATGTGGCACTTGCCGTTCCAATTCTTGTCGTGGACATACTCGATTGCCTCCCGGGCCCGCCAATAGGCTTCTCCATCAGCTCCCAGGCTCAACTCCGGATTAATCCTTGTCGATATCGTCCCAGCCCCCAGCCCCAGGCGGAAGGCAAGGCCCAGCCGCCTCTCCAAGACATCCATCAAGAGGGGAATGTCCCTGTTTGGCTTCAGGAGACATTGAAATTCATCGCCAATGGTCAAGGTAAGCTTAGACGCAAAGTAATCTTTGAACTCTCGGTTGATGCTGTCAAAAACCTCTTCCATCCTTTCCTGCATCTGCCTCCTGCTTGCTATCCGTTTGGAGCTAATCAGATCGCCAATGAGGGCAATATATATCTTATCTTTTTGGGCCATGCCTTCCTCCTTCCCACTTCTATACTCTTTCCATTCTTACGGAAAGGGCATATACTTTCCTTCTTAAAGGAAACAAATAATAATTTCCATCTATAGGGAAAGTATGACCCATAGGTCCCTGCTTGTCAAGTCATGAGGTCGGTCAGGTATCGTTAAAGTATTAAGCCAGCGCCGCCCAGGTGCCGCTAAAGCGGCAGCCTGGGCGGGCGCGTCAACAGCGGTCAACAGATCCCTATCGCCCTCCATGCACTCAACTGAAAGTGCAAGCTCTGCTTGCTTGAAAGGGATTTCCTCGCTATCATAAAAGTAGCTGAATAAGCAGCATAGGAAAGAATACTAAGGAGGAAAAGATGATTCCCACACCACATATTGGCGCAACTTCACCAGACCAAATTGCTAGCACCGTTTTGATGCCAGGCGACCCCTTACGAGCTAAGTTTCTCGCCGAGACCTACCTCGAGGATGTGACCTGCTTCAACGAGGTTCGCGGCATGCTCGGTTTCACCGGCTACTATAAGGGGAAGAGAGTCTCCGTCATGGGCTCCGGCATGGGCATTCCATCGGCCATGATCTACTACTACGAACTCTTCAACTTCTACGATGTCCAAACCATCATCCGTGTCGGCACCGCTGGCGGCCTTAACCCGGACCTAGAGATTCGAGACATCGTCGTTGCAACAGGCGCCCATACGCCTAACTCCGTTGTCCGCGGCAAGTTCGATGAAATCATGTTTGCCCCAACGCCAAGCTTTGACCTGGTCATGAAAGCCTACGAGTTCAGCAAAGAGCACGACTTCCGCGTCCACTTTGGCACCGTCCTCAGCTCGGATGAGTTCTACCGCAAGTGGGACCCACAGGTAATCGAAAACCTCATCAAGTACGGCACCCTTGCCGTCGAGATGGAAGCGGCCGGTCTCTTCATGACTGCCCGTGAAGCAGGCAAGGACGCCTTGGTCGTCTGCACCGTTTCCGACCACTCCGAAGGAGAAGAATCAGCAGAAATCAGGGAAAGAGCCTACACCCAGATGATGGAATTGTGCCTAGAGATTGCACCAGAGTAAGAGCGTCCACACCTTTTCCATCGTCAAACAGAAAAGGGGACAAGTATGAGTTTTCCAGAAGTGAAGCACAAGCTAGGCCTCGGCTGCATGAGGCTTACCACCATAGATGATGACAATGCACAAATTGACCTAGATGCTTTCTCCGCCATGTGGGCATGTCCTTCCACGACAGCCCCCAGGTGCTGGATGAAATTCTCACCGCCTATCCCGAGCTC
>CAYFUF010000038.1:8348-11260 GCA_964346245.1 uncultured Peptoniphilaceae bacterium
CTTCCACGACAGCCCCCAGGTGCTGGATGAAATTCTCACCGCCTATCCCGAGCTCCGCTTCGCTGCTCAGCCAGAGGGTGTCTTCATGGTCCTCTCCGGCATGAG
The DNA here is from genome assembly GCA_964346245.1 of uncultured Peptoniphilaceae bacterium. Lineage (GTDB taxonomy): Bacteria > Bacillota > Clostridia > Tissierellales > Peptoniphilaceae > CAYFUF01. The sequence goes on from CAYFUF010000038.1 coordinate 8,454, forward strand.
CAACATGAGCCAGCTGAAAGAAAACATCGAGATCTTCAAAGACCTCAAACCCCTCAGTCAACAAGGGGAAGAGGCTGCTCTGCAAATCCGGGCCATCCTCGAACAACAAAACCGCATCGACTGCACCAACTGTCGCTACTGCGTCGAAACCTGCCCCCAATTCCTGCCCATCCGCCAGCTCCTCAAGGATGTCGCCGATCTCTTTGAACAAGATTAATACCTCGGGGGCCATACTCCAATAAACACGTTTATGGCCCTTGCCTGTCTACACAAAAACTACTTGTCAACTTCCCCTTAAACTCCTATAATAATAGAACATGACTCGGGGAATTAGCTCAGCTGGGAGAGCGCATGGCTGGCAGCCATGAGGTCAGGGGTTCGAGCCCCCTATTCTCCATAAATCCTTATACAAGTGTTGAAAACACTAGATTTTATAAATTTTGACACGATTATGGCACGATTTAGAAACTTTCCATGTATTTTGCGAAGTTATCCATATTCTCTTTCTTTGTGCGATCAGTAACATGATTGTATATTTGCATAGTAGTAGCAATATCATCATGTCCTAAGCGATCTTGTACGGACTTCACCGACCAACCTGCCTCGAAAAGAAGGGAACAGTGAGTATGTCGTAACACATGTAAGCCTATTTTCTTAAGATTGTTTCTTTCACATACTCGATTTAAATGCTGGAGTGGTTTGCTAAGGCATATCCAATTCCCCTTTGAGTTAGGAAAGATGAAATTATACCTACTGATAGGCCGTATCTTAAGTGTATTCCACTCTTTGAGTACGAGTAAGGTCTTCCTATCGATATCGACTACTCGATTGCCTGCATCAGTCTTAGAACTTAATTTAAGGTATTCTCTATTACCTTTTCCTACCGTAATGTTTTTATTTATAGTTATAGTTGATTTCTTCCAATCAATATCACTCCAAGTAAGCGCTAGTGCTTCTCCTCTTCGCATGCCTGTATAAGCCAAGAGGTGGAAATAGGTATACCAAAGAGGTTGACCCTCTTCTTCCAGTGCTTTGAGTAGCTGGTTCAGTTCTTCTGCTTCAAGAAATTGTGTTTTGGTTTTTTCGGTTTTGCGTTCTGGCGGGAAGATAATCGCTCTAAATGGTGTTTGAATATTCAGCCCATAGAGATCCACCGCATATTGATATACACGCTTTACGTAGTTAAATACTTTTTTATAATTTACAAAAGTTTTATATAAATAGTCGACTATTTCTTGCATATGTCGTGGCTTTAGTTGGTCAATTTTGACATGACCTAGATATGGTAAAATGTGTAAATCAAAGTAGCTTATCGTCTTGTTTAAGGTTGAAGATTCTACTGTCTTCGTGTATAGTACAATTCAATCGTTATAGACTTCTTCAAAAGTAATTTGCTTTACTGCTTTTTCAAGGCTGTTGTCAAACTTATATTGCCTGTCAGCAAAATATTTCTTGGCATCGGTTCTTGTATCAAATCCTCTTTTTGTAATGTGTACTTCTTTGCCCGTTATATCATCTATGCCAAGGTAGGCCTTTACTAGCCATTTTTCTTTTCCATTTTTAAGCTTGTATTTTTTGTAGGTTGCCATAAGACCTCCTTTCGTGTAAAAAGAAGGCTTATCTGCTATACTGTTCATGTGTGATGTAGAGCGATAAGCCTATGTCTTTCCCTCACTTTGTTGGTAGCAGAGTGGGGGATGTTTTTTTGTTTTATGGTAACTTAATCCATGTTTCGTCTTCAAACACGATGTATCCACTTTCACCAGCTGGGCGTATTAATGCTACAGATCCTGATTGTGAGCCTCCTTCATACATTTGACCACCAAACTCATTACCGTAAGAAACGAAGTTATCACTTTTGTATTCAGAATAATCATCTCTATAGTACCTAAACATGTAGGTACTGGTGTAGTATGGGTCGTCATTCACACTTTTATATTTATTCAGTATCAGCTCCGCATCAAAAAATATAACTTCTTCATTTTCTCCAATTTCATTAAAGATATTCTCTGACATCATTCGATTTATTGCCTCTTCACCAGTTATCAAATTGCTAAGGTTTAAAGTTAAATCAAATTCATTTCCAAAAAAATCTTCACCAGACAAAATCATAGAATCGCCAAACTCAAAGGGGTTTAATCTTTTTCCTATGTTTGGTTCTTTAGAGGGCTTTTCTACTGGTTTTTCAATTACTTCAGATGATTCATCACTCATATCCTCTATACTTTTGGATAGTTTAGTATTCTCGTCTTCTAGTTGAGATATTTGTTCTTCTAACTCCTTGATCTTATCTTCATATTCTTTTACGTCATTTGTGTTAGAAGATGACTCTTGAGTGTCCGATGATTGGTTTTCTATACTTGATTCTACTAACTCACTACTACTTACCGCTACTTCTGAACTTTCTTCCCCTCCTCCGCATGCTACTAGTAAAAATGATAGTCCTCCAATGATTAACAGTTTCTTCTTCATTTTAGTCCTCCTTAATGAAAATTATTTCTTCGGGCATACCATATTTATTCGCTAATTCTTTAGCGTTTAAACCATAGTCTTCGAACGGATCGAATTTCACATCTAATAATTTAGTCGCAAAATAGCTTGCTTCTTTTTCTATGCACCCTTGCTTAAAAAGTTGTTGACAATGTGCAAGCTCCACATCATGCAGTATAGCATGTCCGACTTCATGAGCTAGGGTAAAGGCGGTCAATTCTTCTGGGCAACAGTTGGAAAGATAGATTAGTTCTTTATTTGCTAAGTCCATATAACAAGCATAATCACCATTCAAAATTGGAGAGTCAGAGTCTATA
>CAYFUF010000039.1:0-11102 GCA_964346245.1 uncultured Peptoniphilaceae bacterium
TAAATCTGCTCGACGAGGATGAGTCGCATGAGCTGGTGGGGAAAGGTCATCTTGGAAAAGGATAGTTTGGCGCCTCGGTTTTTTAGCTCTTGGTCAAGGCCGTGGGATGAGCCGATGATGAAGGTAATGGACCCTGCCCCCTGTACAGCCCACTGCTCAAGGTGTTTGGCGAAGGCCTCGCTTGTGGCTTGCTTGCCTTCGATACAAAGGGATACCACTTTAGATGATTTGGGAAGGTGGCTGATGATATCTTCGGCCTCCTTTTTTAGTGCTTGGAGAATTTCAGCCTGGGAAGGGTTTTGGGAAAGGCGGACTTCTGGTCGCTCAATAATCTTGAATTGACAAAAGGGCTGGAGGCGCTTTTGGTATTCGGCGATGCCTTCTTTGAGGTATCTTTCTTTAATGTTGCCGATGGCAATGATGTCAATATTCATAGAAACTCCTAGCGGGGCTTGTTGCCGAAGCTTGGCTTATTGATCGTAAGGGAGAGTTGATCTAATGTGAAAGAGGTGTCCTCTATAGGGCTTTTTTCTTGTGTAGAGAACATTTCCGAGGGGGTGTAGCGGGGAGCAACGATGATCTTTTGGTTGCGCGTCGTATCGATGCCTTCCCGGTTGAGTATGTGGACAACGGTGTCGTGGCAGATGTCTTCCATGTTATTCTCGATGGACATATGAGCAAGTAAGACCTTCTCATGGTTGCCTTGGAGGAGGTCGACTAGGCCTTCACCTGCCTGCAGGTTGGACAGGTGACCGAATTCGGAGAGGATTCGGGCTTTTAGGTCGGGTGGGTATGGCCCATCCATGAGCATATCGATATCATGGTTGGATTCGAAGTAGTAGATTTGAGCACCTTGGATGGTGTCCATCAGCCGGTCATCCAAGATGCCGGTGTCGGTAACGACGGAGATTTTACCCGTCTCGTTCTCGAAGGTGTAGCCGACGGACTCTTGGGCATCGTGGAAGGTGGCAAAGGGGGTGACGACCAGGTCACGGAACTGGAAGGGTTGGTAGGTTTTGAAGAACTTCTGATTGTCCTTGCTGATCTTACCAATTCGCTTGTGCATGCCATTCCAAGTGCCTTGGTTGGCAAAAATGGGCAGGCGGAAGCGGCGGCTTAAGACGCCTACGCCCTGGGTGTGATCGCTGTGTTCGTGGGTCACAAAGATGGCGTCTAGGCTGCGGGGGTCCACCCCTGCTAGTTCCAGACCTGCCTGGATGATGCGGCCGGAGTTGCCCGCATCCACGAGCAATCTGGTCTTTTCTGTTTCGATGTATATGCAGTTTCCGCTAGATCCGGAAACGATTGAACAACATTTCATGGTTATCCTCCATAAGAGAGATTCTATCATAAAAGCCTGGAGGCTGAGGGCCGTCTGTGTCAGGTTGGCAAATATTGCCGCTTCCCTTTCTAAATTTTACGAAAGAGATTTGGTAAGCGGCTTGGAATCTCGTATAATGAAGGATGAACTGACCTTTATGGGAAGTGACAAGTAAATTGACGAGTGAGGTTTTATGGATATTGTAATTGTTTGCGGATTCGCTTGGGCGCTAGCTCAGGCAATTAAGATTTTAATTCGCTATCATGAGATAAAGACGATGGATTGGCACCTGCTCTGGGGATCCGGTGGTTTTCCCAGTGCCCACTCTGCCTTTGTGACCTGTTTGATGGTGCAAATTGGCTTTGTGGAGGGTTTTCGCACGTCCATCTTTGCCCTTGCTCTGGGCTTTTGGGCGGTTGTTATCTACGATAGCTTCAATGTGCGCTACGCTGTTGGTGTCCAAGGCAAAACCTTAAATGAGCTGCGCAGACGATTGATCGAAGATGCCAATGAGGAATACAAACCGTTAAAGGAAGTTCTGGGACACACTCCCTCACAAGTCCTAGCAGGCATCCTGCTTGGGGCAATTATTGCTGGGGCAAGAATCTTCCTCTTCCCTTTTTAGCAGTTTAGTCATGTAAAACTAGTAAATTCGTCAATTTATAGTTATAATACACCGTATACAGGGGAGTAGCTTCCTAATTCTACGTCGTCAATACAAAATTAGCCTTGACTAGTTTTCGGTGTAGATCCTTTATCGGCAAGATGAGGTTAGCAAGACCTGGAGGAATGGAGATTCTTCTAGGTCTTTTTTAGATGAATAGTCGACTAGGGAATCCTATCGTTAGTGAGCACTCAAGTGAACAAAAATAGGAGGTATTAGAAAAGTATGGAATGGTACCAAAAAACGCCAGAAGAACTCGAACAAGAGTTAGAGACGAACGCGTCGACTGGCCTCTCCTCCGAGGAAGCCTCTAGGAGGCTGGAACAGTATGGAGAGAATAAGCTGGAAGAGGCGAAGAAGAAGTCTCTAGGCCAAAAACTGATCGAGCAGGTAACCGACCCTATGGTTATCATCCTGATCGTCGCTGCTGTTATTTCGGCGATTACCGGTGAGGCTGTCGAATCCATTATCATCATTGCTATCGTCGTATTGAATGCGGCTTTATCCATCTACCAAGAGGGTAAGGCGGAGGATTCTGTTGCGGCCTTGCAGAAGATGAGCTCGCCGGAGGCGAAGGTAATACGAAACGGCAATCACACCACCGTCAAGTCCAACGACTTGGTTCCTGGTGATGTGGTCACCTTGGAAACTGGAGACATTGTCCCTGCGGACATGCGTTTGATCCAGTCCTCCAACCTGAAGATTGACGAGTCTTCCTTCACCGGAGAATCCGTTGCGGTAGACAAGGACTTCAGAGAAAACTTCACCGAAGAAAAAGGAATCGGCGACCGTGAAAACTACGCCTATTCATCGACGATCGTTACTTATGGCCATGGAACTGGTATCGTCACTGACACCGGAACCAAGACAGAAATTGGTAAGATTGCAACCACCATCTCTAGCTTCGAAGACGAGCAAACACCGCTACAAAAGAAGTTGGCCGTTCTTTCTAAACAGCTAGGACTATTGGTTCTCGGTGTTGCGGTCTTCGTCTTTATCTTAGGACTTATCGCTCAAAATGAGATTATGGAAATCCTGATGACTGCCGTATCCTTGGCTGTTGCAGCGATTCCTGAAGGAATGACTGCGGTCGTTACCATCGTTTTGTCCATGGGTATGAACCGGATGGCCGCCAAGAATGCAATCGTTAAGAAGCTGCTCTCCGTTGAGACTTTGGGTACCACTACCGTTATCTGTTCAGATAAGACCGGTACCTTGACCCAAAACGAGATGACCGTTACTAAGGCCTACACGAATGGCCAAGAGATTAACTTTACAGGAACGGGTTACTCTCCAGAGGGCGAAGCTAGCTCCACAGACGGCAGCCCCGTCAGCATGGACGATAACACCAATGTAAAGACGATGATTTCTATCGCTGGTCTGACCAACGATGCCAAGATTACGAACGAAGACGGCATGTATCGGGTAATGGGTGATCCTACTGAAGGCGCCCTGCTCACCATGGGTGCTAAGCTGGGCTCTTCGAAAGATCAGCTAAACCAAGATTATCCTCGAATCGATGAGATTCCTTTCGATTCTGACCGCAAGATGATGTCCACCTTCCATGATAACTTCGTGGATGGCAAGGTTGTCTCCTTCACCAAGGGTGCTCCAGATATCGTTATTGATTACTGTGACCGCATCCTCTTGGATGGCGAGGTAAAAGACTTTACACCAGAGCTCAAGCAAGAAGCTTTGGATAAGAACTCTGCATTTGCTCAACAAGCCCTTCGCTGCTTGGCTTACGCCTACAAGGAATGGGACCAAATCCCAGAGAAGGATGACCAAACGCCTGAGCACGTTGAACGGGGCATGATTTTTGTCGGCTTGACCGGTATGATCGACCCACCACGTCCAGAAGTTAAGGATGCTATTGCGGAATGTAAGACCGCTGGTATTACCACCATTATGATTACCGGTGACTACCTGGAAACAGCCTATGCGATTGGCCATGACCTAGGTATTGCCGACAACCACGACCAAGCGATTATGGGCCGTGAGCTCAACACTATGACCCCTGAAGAGGTCCAAGAGATCGTCAAGGAGAAGAGGATTTTTGCTCGAGTATCGCCTGAGAACAAGGTTCAGATCGTTGATGCCCTCCGCGCAAACGGCGAAATTGCTGCCATGACGGGCGATGGCGTAAACGACGCACCTGCAATCAAGCGGGCTGACATCGGTATTGCCATGGGTATCACCGGCACCGACGTCGCTAAGAATACAGCGGAAGTTATCCTGACGGATGACAACTTTGCCACCATTGTTGGTGCTGTTGAGGAGGGACGTATCATCTACTCCAACATCAAGAAGTTCGTCTCCTTCCTGCTCAGCTGTAACGTTGGTGAGGTTATCGTCATTGCCGTTGCGATGATCATTGACATCATCATGCTCTTCTCTGGTTCCGAGCAGCGCTTCCCTACTCCGCTGTCTCCTATTATGCTCCTCTGGTTGAACCTGGTAACAGACTCTCTTCCAGCCCTTGCTCTTGGTGTTGAACCTGGCGAGGCCGAGATCATGAACGAGCCTCCAAGAGACCCACAAGAACCCATCATCGATAAGGAGATGAAATCATCTATTATCGTGCAGGCGATTGCAATCGGCGTAGCTACCTTAGCAGCTTACGCCATCGGCTACTTCTACTTCGGCGGACAGATCTACACCGAAGCAATCAACGCTGGTCAAAGCGTAGATGTTGCTAATGAATTGAAGTTGATGGAGGGTCAGACTATGGCCTTCTCTACCCTGATTCTGGCTGAGCTACTCCGCGCCTTCGCTTCCCGTTCGGATACCCATACCGTCTTCGAGATTGGAATCTTCTCCAACAAGGCGATGGTACGTGCGGTTGCCGTTGGTATCATCCTGCTACTGATCGTTCTCTACGTTCCATTCATGAGAGAGCTCTTCAGCGTTTCTTTCATGACCCTCAAGGAATGGGTGCCAACGATCATCCTATCCTTCATTCCTTTTGCTGTGGCTGAGATCCACCAAGCAATCGAAAACCGTAAGTAAATCGATACATGCAAAAAGCAGAGTTAGCTTGAAGCTTACTCTGCTTTTTTATTTGCTTTATGCTGTTTGCTTGGAGCGACCAACCAGGGTCTCGCTCCAATTTCTTTCACAGAAAGCCTAAAAGCCCATCTCTCCTTCAATCAAAATGATGGTAGTTGGCGTTAAGCCCGATGGTCTCTTAATTACACTGTAAGACCGGCAGATGCGGGTAGGGCTGTTACAGTCGATACACTTGCCTGTTACCGCGCATGGATTCTTGGTTTGCAGCCTCTGGTTATTTCGTGGAGCGGCTACCAGTTGGGCTCGGTCTATTGCCTTCTCCAAGTCTTCCTCAATCTTGTTGACCGTAGCTATGACAACCACTTGTCTTGGTCCGAAGATCATGGATGCAACTCGGTTGCCAAAGCCATCGATATTGACCAAAGAGCCTGTCTCAGAAATCGCATTCGTGCCGGTAAAGAAGACGTCGCAAGAAAGCTCTTCATACCGTGTTTGTGTGTTATCTTCAGGGCTTAAGCCTGGTAGGTTATGGTCAAGGAGTTGGGCGCCCTTGTCTGCCACTAAGTCGCGAATGCCTAGCTCCTGAACGGTCGCGGATCCTCCAACGCCAATCCGGGTGTCCCTCTTCACGTAATCTGCCATAAACCGTTTCGCGGTTTCCACATTCTCCGCATAGAGAACGGTGAAGCCGTGCTTTTTCAAGTTATGTATCGTGTTTTCTACTCGTTTGTCCATTCCCATCATCCTCCTAGTTAGTTGAATCTGCAGTGTTCTTGGGCTGTGCCTCGGCGGCCTTCCACCTAGATTATCTCTTAGCTACATGCTGATAATCTCAAAGCCACCTTCAAGGTATTTCTTCATACCAGCGTGTCCCTGCATGTCATCCAACAGGGCAAGCCCACAGTCTGCAATCTCTTGGTCCACCTTAAACATCTTAGAGCAAGCCTTGCAAGCACCTGCAATTAAGCCAGCTTCCTTCGCCTTCACGTAAGGTGGGTGAGCTTCCTTTTCGAAAGTAGGCACGAGAGCAACGGAGGCGCCTTCAAAAATGATCTCGACATCGTTTCCCGCTTGCTTCAAATCTAGGGCATTCAAGAGGATGTGGTTGAAGCACATCTTTTCACCGGTCATTCCATAGAATAAAACTTTTTTCATGTGGTACTCCTTTCTCCATTTGCTTTTATTATACCCGATAGAGATGTTTGCAGAGAACTAACCTTCAGAATATTATAATAGTGAAAATATAACGAAGAGAGGTGGCCATGCATAAAATTGACCTGAAATGTCCGTCCTGTTCGTCTATCATGCGGACAAAGACTGACTTGGACAAGATAAAACCAGGCGTCCATGAAATCACCTGCGATTACTGCGGTTATCGTGGTCTGCTGGAAATTGATGAAGAGTAAGCCGCTGTTTGTTCTGTGGTGGTTACTGAGGAAATTCATAATCTTTCATAAAACATAACCCCCCAAAAGTTAGACCACAAGTCCAACTTTTGGGGGGTTTTATTCCTTACCTATTTCTGATCTGCCATCCTCACGTAAGCCTCATAGCGCTCCCTAGCCGCTAGTTCAGCATCGGCGTAGAGCTCGGATGCCTCCTCAGGGAAGGCGGACTGGAGTGAAGCGTAGCGGACCTCGCCTTGGAGGAACTCTTGGAAGTCAGCCGTTGGCTCCTTGGAGTCGAGGACGAATGGGTTCTTGCCCTCTTCGCGAAGGTCTGGGTTGAAGCGCCATAGGTGCCAATAGCCGGCATCGACAGCTTCTTTTTCCCGCCGTTGGGTCTTGCCCATACCAGCTTTAAGGCCATGGTTGATGCATGGCGAGTAGCCGATAATCAGGGATGGCCCGTTATAGGCTTCTGCTTCTCGTATTGCCTTCAAGGTCTGCTGTTGGTTGGCGCCGAGGGCAACTTGGGCAACGTAGATGTAGCCGTAGCTGGACATCATTAGGCCTAGATCTTTCTTGCGGACCCGCTTGCCGGATGCGGCAAACTTAGCAACAGCAGCGATTGGCGTTGCCTTGGAGCTTTGACCGCCGGTGTTGGAGTAGACCTCGGTATCGAAGACGAAGATGTTAATGTTCTCGCCAGATGCTAAGACGTGGTCAATGCCGTCGAAGTCAATGTCGTAGGCCCAGCCATCGCCTCCGAAGAGCCAGACGCTCTTCTTGATGATGAAGTTTGCCAGAGCTTGGATATTTTTTAGGGCGAGGTCTGCATCAGCATCGCCCGTCTTTTCAAAGAGGTGGGCCCTGATTTCCTTGTCCAAACGCTTGGTCTCTTCGTGGCTTCCCATGTTCTCCAGCCATTCTTTGAAGAGGTCATTCAGCGGACTTGCCACCTTGGTGGTCATAAACTTCTCCATCTCCACAGCCAATTGGTTGCGGTTGCTCTTCTCGGCCAGCATGACGCCATAGCCGAATTCAGCGTTATCTTCAAAGAGGGAGTGTGCCCATGCAGGGCCCTTACCCTCCGCATTCATGGTATAAGGTACGCTTGGCAATGAGCAGCCCCAAACAGAGGAGCAGCCAGCCGCGTTGGTGATGTACATGTGGTCGCCGTACAGCTGGGTGATCAGCTTAGCGTAAGGTGTTTCGCCACAGCCGTTGCAGGCGCCAGAGAATTCAAGCAGCGGTTGCTTGAACTGGGTATTCTTGACCGTAGTTGGCTCAAGCAGGTCATCCTTGTAGCCAATCTCTTCATGCGCATAAGCCCAAAGAGGCTTTTGCTTTGTGCCCTGTTCCTGCAAAGGCTTCATAATTAGAGCCTTCTCCTTAGCTGGGCAGATATCCGCGCAGTTGCCGCAGCCCGTGCAGTCTAGCGGAGAGAGTTGGATGCGGAAGTCGTAACCTTCCAGCCCCTTGCCGATTGCCTTGATGGTATCAAAGCCTTCAGGTGCATTTGCCTTCTGTTCCTCGATAAGCAGGAAGGGTCGGATGACACCGTGTGGGCAGGAAACGGAACACAGGTTACACTGGATACAGTTCTCTGGCTGCCACTCAGGAATGTAGGTTGCGATGCCCCGCTTCTCAATATGGGTGGTTCCTGTGATGTAGCTACCATCATCGTAAGGCAGGTAGCTGGATACAGGCAGTTCGCCGTCCTTTAGTTCGAGGACTGGGCGGACCATCTCCTTGTAGAATTCAGGCTCATCTCTTAGGACTGGCTCGTCTTCGGCACTTGCCCACTCAGCAGGAATCTCGACTAAGTGGAGCCTATCTAAGCTCAAGTCCACCGCCCTGTTGTTCATGTCGACGATATCGCTACCCTTGTTGCCGTAACTCTCTTGGATAGAGTTTTTCAATAGGGCAATTGCCTCATCAATCGGCAAAATATTCGCCAACTTGAAGAAGGCGGTTTGGATAACCATGTTGGTGTGGTTGCCGAGGCCGACTTCGTCGGCTATGGCCGTCGCATTGATCGTATAGAAGACGATGTCGTTTTCCGCCATATACCGCTTCATGGAAGCTGGTAAATGCTGGCTGAGTTCCTCGTCCGACCAGATGGTGTTGAGTAGGAAAGTTCCGCCCTTCTTCAGACCCTTCAAAAGGTCGTACATGAAGACATAAGCCTGTGGCGAGCAGGAAATGAAGTCAGATTGGTCAATCAGGTAGGTGGAGTAGATGGGGTTTTCGCTGAAGCGAAGGTGGGATACGGTCAGGCCGTTGCTCTTTTTCGCATCGTAGTCGAAGTAACCCTGGACGTACTGGTCGGTGTTGTCACCAATGATAGTAATAGCAGACTTGTTGGCACCGACGGTTCCGTCTCCCCCGTTACCCCAGAACTTGCATCGGACCATGCTCGGATCCTTAATAATAAAGTCTGGTCTTGGTTCCAAGGAAAGGTTCGTGACATCATCCTTGATGCCCAAGGTGAATTCCCGCTTAGGCTCCTCTTCCCTCAAGTTATCGTAAACGGCGGCGAGCATGGCTGGCGTCGTGTCCTTCTGACCGATACCATAGCGGCCGCGGATAATGCGTGGTCTCTTGTCCACGTCATTGTAAGCGGCAAGCACTTCCAGGAAGAGTGGCTCACCTGCTGCACCTTTTTCCTTGGTGCGGTCGAGAACGGCAATCCGCTCGACGGTCTTTGGCATCTTCGCCAAAAGATGCTTAACTGAGAATGGGCGGAAGAGGTGAACCTTGATGAGGCCGACCTTACGACCTTCCTTATTAATCAACTCATCCACGGTCTCTTGCAGGGCGCTGGTCACCGAGCCCATGGCCACCACCACATCAGTCGCTTCGGGGTCGCCATAATAATCAAACAGGCCATACTCCGTTCCTATCTTCTCATTAACCTTTTCAATATTATGCTCTACAATGTCCACGATATTCTCATAGGCAAGGTTGGCGGATTCTACCCGCTGCATGTATCCTTCCTTCTCGAAGATACCGTGGGTCGTTGGCTCATCTGGCGTGAAGGCCCTTTCCCTCATGCGGTGAATCGCATTCATGTCCACCATATCAATCAAATCCTCATAATCCCAAGTCTCCACCTTCTGGATTTCATGGGAAGTACGGAAGCCTTCAAAGAAATGCATGAAAGGCAGCCGCCCATCGATTGCGGAAAGGTGGGCAACCGGACCGAGGTCCATCACCTCCTGCACCGAACCCGAACAGAACATCACGAAGCCCGTCGCTCTGGTGGCCATGACATCCTGGTGGTCCCCATACATATTCAAAGACACCGCAGAAAGAGCTCTCGTCGCCACATGCATAACGGCCGGCAACCTTTCGCCAGCAATCTTATACATATTGGGAATCATCAAGAGCAGGCCTTGTGACGACGTGAAAGTCGTCGCCAACGCACCAGTCAACGCCGCGCCATGCAAAGCACCCGACGCCCCCTTCTCATTTTGCATCTCCGTTATCTGAACAGGCTTGCCAAACATATTCTCCTTGCCCGCCGACGCCCAGTTGTCCACATGTTCGGGCATAGGAGACGATGGTGTAATCGGATAAATAACAGCAACCTCAGTATATGGATACGCTATGTAGGCGGCTGCTTGGTTACCATCCATTGAAATTCTTTTTCGCATGAATTAACCCTCTTTCTATTCATTAGTGGTTCTTGCAATCATGTCATTCATCTTAATGGTAATGAAAACGTTTGTAAATAGCAATAGTCCTAAGTTATATTAATAAAGGCAGACGAATTCATTAGCGCAATCAAGTGTCATGCTGCTGACTATCGGCTAACACATCTAGCGCTATTTTTTTGTTTCAGGATTTACTTTCTCCTTAATCCATTGACAGAAAAATTTACGGAAATTCTCTATTGCTGGATTCTCTTTTGCATTGGTCGATTCAATAAAGTGAATTTCTCGTTCAATTGGTGGATCAAACGGGATAAAACATAAGCCATCTTTCACTGTATTCTTTACTCTTTCTGATACAGCCGTTATGCCTACACCTGCTCGAACTAAAGAAAGCGTCGTCTGATTACTCATACAATCAAGGTGCTGTCGAGTTTCACGTTTAATATGATACATAATATCCCCCACTGCACCTATAGCGCCTTCTCCTCCAAGAAGTATTTTCTCATCAAAAAGTTCTTCTGCTCCTATCATCTCCCTTCCACAAAAATGATGCCCACAAGGAACTACGAGTTCCAAAGAGTCTATAAATGCTAACTGGTTGGCCGAGGGGAAGCTCCACAAGAACAGGTACGGCTATGGCCGATGTCTTGGCAGGCTTAGGAATGACCGTTGGCATCTTAGGTGCTCTTTACCGTCAAAAGACAACTGGCGAAGGTGAAAAAGTCGATGTTGCTCTAGTAGATTCTGTCGTAAGTTCTCTAGAGATTATCAACATGATCTATTTAGCTACAGGCCGTGTTCCAGAGAAGATTGGTAATCGATATGAATCTGCTTATCCCTATGATTCATTCCAAGCAAAAGACAAAGAAGTCATCATCGGAGCTGGTAACCAAAAACTATGGGAACTACTTGTAGGCGTTATGGATAAACCAGAATTGCTAGAAGATGAGAGATTCTCATCAAACGCTTTAAGAGTTGAAAATCATGAACCTCTTAAAGAAATCATTGAAACATGGACAATAGAACATGATGCTGCTGAAATCTGCGACTTATTGAATGAGGCTGGC
>CAYFUF010000040.1:0-10654 GCA_964346245.1 uncultured Peptoniphilaceae bacterium
ACCTGTTCTTAACCAAGTCGGCGTTCAATACGGCTTCACTGCAATGGAACTTGGTGTTGCTTCCCTCTTGGGTCAAGCTTTCCACTTACTGTCTCCATTGGTTGCCTTCATCTACTTGCTACTCAACTTGACCGGCCAAGATCTTGGCGAATGGCAAAAAACAAGTGCTAAGTGGGCACTAGGTATATTCATTATCTTCATCGTCGTCGCTGGTGTTTTGGGTAACGTTCCTTTCTACAAATAGGTGATGGGACGAAGCTTGCCGCAAAGAGCAAGTGCTAGCTAAGATAACGACAAACGAGATGAAAGAAACTAGCTTTAACATGTATAGTCGCGTCCTACCGCGTCAAACAGTAGGGCGTTTCTATATGTAGAGAAATAAAAATACATAGGATACTGAAGAGGAGAAATAAACGAATTAGAGAAAGGGAGGACACATGAAGGGTTTAACGCTTTATGAAGGAAGACCAATATGGATTAGGGATAGTGAAACCATTTTGGCGGATGAAAAAGGACAGGAAGAGGCCTACCAAAAGGCTTGCGGCACTAGCTTAGATAAGGAGGCCTTGAGGGATAGGTCGATAGCATGGCCCATTTTAAAAGCCCACAATGTAGGCGATGATGACGACAACCTGAACATCCGCTTCGACTCCATTACTTCCCATGACATTACCTATGTGGGCATTATTCAAACTTGCATTGCCTCCGGCTTGAAGAGATTTCCCATTCCTTATGTCCTGACCAATTGCCACAACAGCTTGTGTGCGGTAGGTGGGACCATCAATGAGGATGACCACAAGTTCGGGCTTTCCGCGGTCAAGAAGTTTGGCGGTATCTTTGTACCAGCCAATGTAGCCGTCATCCACTCCTATAACCGGGAGATGATGGCCGCCTGCGGCAAAATGATTCTGGGTTCAGATTCCCATACCCGCTATGGGGCGCTCGGCACCTTAGCAATTGGCGAGGGTGGGGGCGAGCTATCCAAGCAGCTCTTGGAGCAAACCTATGATGTCAAAAGGCCTGAGGTTGTGGGCATTGTATTGCGTGGAAAGCCCAAGAAGTGGGTGGGCCCACATGATGTTGCACTCTCTTTAATTAAGGCGGTCTTTGCATCGGGTTTTACCAAGAATAAGGTCATGGAGTTTGTCGGCCCTGGCGTCCACAAGCTGCCCATCGAGTTTAGAAACGGAATCGACGTCATGACGACGGAGACCACCTGCCTGTCTTCCATCTGGCGCACCGACGATAAGACTAGAGATTATTTTGAGGTCCACGGCCGCCCACAAGATTACAAGGAGCTCAGGGAAGGGGAGGCCGTCTGCTACGATGGCATCGTAGAGGTCAACTTGGATGAGATTGAACCCTGCATTGCCCTTCCTTACCATCCTTCCGAAGTGTACACCATTCGGGAAGTCCAGGAGAATCCACAGGAAATCTTCGCTCGTATCGAAGAGAAGACCAAGAGCCTCTTTGAAAACAACGATGTGACTGTCGACCTCCAAGCAAAGATTGTGGATGGCAAAGTCCATGTCGACCAAGGCGTCATCGTCGGCTGCTCGGGCGGCACCTTCGATAACCTAGTCTCAGCAGCTCAGATTGTTAAAGGCAAGCAGGCAACAGGAGGCGGCTTCAACTTCAGCGTCTATCCCGGTAGCCAGGCAATCTACTTGGACCTTGTTCGAAAAGGTGTAGTCGCAGATCTGATGGAGGCAGGCGCAATCGTTAAGCCCGCCTTTTGTGGGCCATGCTTCGGGGCCGGCGACACCCCAGCCAACAACGAGCTGGCTATCCGCCATGCTACCCGTAACTTCCCAAACAGGGACGGGTCTAAGCCTGGCGAAGGACAGAACACGATGGTTGCACTCATGGATGCCAAGTCTATTGCAGCTACAGCAATCAATGGGGGCTTTTTGACCAGCGCAGAAGAGCTAGACTGGGCGGAGCCAGACCTTTCCTTCAGCTTCGACAAGTCAGTCTATGACAACTCAGTCATCGACTGCTGGGGGAAGGCTGATCCCAGCGTGGACTTGGTCTATGGGCCGAATATCAAGGCATGGCCCAACATGCCGGCCTTGACGGACGACCTTATGGTGGTCATCGCCAGCCACATCGACGATGCGGTCACGACAACTGACGAGCTGATCCCATCAGGCGACACCTCTTCCTACCGGTCCAACCCGCTGCGCTTGGCAGAATTTACCTTGAGCCGGAAAGATCCCGCCTACGTGGCAACCGCTAAGGAAATCCAGCAATTCGAGATCAATAGGGAAGAGGGCAACCCACAAAGCTACGCCCCATGGTTGGACGAAAAGCTAAAGGAAATCAAGGCAAAGGACCTGGCAGAAGTGGGTATCGGTTCAGCCATCTATGCCAACAAACCAGGCGATGGTTCAGCCCGCGAACAAGCTGCTTCCAACCAAAAAGTGTTGGGAGGATGGGCAAACTTTGCTCACGAATATGCCACCAAGCGCTACCGGTCAAACCTGATTAACTGGGGCATTTTACCCTTCCTTGTGGAAGACGAGGCTGCTTTGGTCAAGGGAGCTCTTGTATATATTCCAGAAATCCGCAACCAGATTGAAGAAAAGAGTGATACCATCAAAGCCTTTGTCATGAGAGAAGATCAAGAGACCGTTGAGATTAGCTTGCAGCTTGGTCAGCTAACCGACGATGAAAGAGAGATCCTCCTCGCCGGATGCCTGATCAACTACAATAGGAATAGGGCGGAAGACTAAGATAGCTTTAGAATTTACAGCCGAATAGATCGATAATAAACAATGAAAAGCTCAATGCAAGTCAATGCATTGAGCTTTTCACTTAAGGGGAGAATAATGAGAATATCCATGCGGTGATTGCTCTCATGGGAAGTAAGAGCAAGGATATTGTGAGTGTGCTAGAGTCGTTAACTAATGTTAACTCTGTTTCTAATCATGTCATACCAGAGTTAGCTTGTCAAGTATAATCGGTATTTTTGGGGCTTTAGCGGGAAAAAATATTTCCAAATTGTTCGAAGATTTTGCCTGCTTTTTGGACTGCGCCTATGACAGCCAGTGGTGAATGTGATATATTACTTGCTATAGTTAAAAATAAAGATTATATTAAATTGAAATTTTGGGGAAAACAGCAAAGCTTCTTTCCCAGTATAGGAGTTATTGATGGGGATTAAAACGGGGATAGCCAATCTATCCGCAAAAGCAACACGGGGTGTGCTGAAGCTATTTCGTAAATCGGGCACCCAGCTAACAGGCACCGTTGCCTTAAAGATCGACAAGGATTTTCTGAAGAACACCAGAAAGCCTGATCACCTGATTGCCGTAACGGGAACGAACGGGAAAACAACCACCTGCAACATGATTGCCGATGTCTTAGAGCTCTTAGGGAACAAGGTGTTGACCAACCGCACCGGATCCAATACCCAAAGAGGTATTGCTTCTGCCTTTGCCAATCAGATGAGCATGCTGGGCAAAAACCCTGACTTTGGCGTTCTGGAAGAAGATGAGATCTGGATGCGCCATATCAACAAGTACCTGGACATCAAGACCTTGACGGTAACCAACCTCTACCAGGATTCCTACGATCGCAATGCTAACGTCAAGTTTATCGTTCAACGGATCAATGAAGGTATCCCAAAAGGCACCAAGCTTATCCTTAATGCTTCTGATTCCATCTCGGCTTACTTGGGCAGCGAGGATCACGAGAGGGTCTACTTCACCATCAAACCCCTGGAGGGAGAGATGGAGTCCAAAGAGTCCAAAATCCAGGATATGGTCTACTGCCCCCGCTGCGAGACGGATATTGAGTGGACCTTCAACCGCTACCACCACATTGGGGAATACCACTGTCCAAACTGCGATTTCACCAACCCTCAAGCGGATTATGAGGTGAGCGCTATCGACACGGAAAACAACCTCTTGCGCTTGACGGACCATGGCGAGAAGGTTACCCTGCCCCTCATCCACTACAGCATCGAGAATTCGTACAACCAGCTGGCCGCTTACGCCACCCTGAGGGAGAATGGTTTCTCCTATGAAGAGCTGAATCGGGCGATGGCCCAGATCGAAGTCGTTAAGTCACGACTCAAGCAAGACTTCATTGGCAAGAAAGAGGTCATAAGCATCGTCGCTAAGGGTCTAAATCCTGTGGCGACCAGCCGAATTATCAACAATGTAGGCAACGTCCAAGGACCCAAGACGGTTGTTTATGTGGCTGACTACGAGCAGAGGGACTTACCGAACGCAACCTTCTCCTGGCTCTTTGATGTTGATTTTGCCAAGTTAGCGGATGTTGATCAGATTATCATGTACACGAAGTACGCACCGAATGCACAGCTCAGTATGGTCCTCGATGGGATTGATCCAGATAAGATTGTCGTTTTGGATGATATCAATAAGATTATCGACTACATCGACTTAGATAAGGAAGAGAAGGTCTTCATTCTGCATGATATTGAAGATTACGGTTTCTGGTCAGCGGAAAAGGTGGCAGATGATCTGCGAAAGAAGTACGGAGAGCAAGCATGATAGTTGAAATTATGTACAAGGAGTTTATCTCCTATGGCGAAAAGGAAACTACGGTCTACTTAGAAAAGCTCTTTCCCGAAGCGGACTTTGTCTACACCTCCTATAAGGATAAGCCTTACTTTGTCGATAACCGTCCCGATCTGATTTTCTTCGGCCCTATGCCGGAGTCAGAGATGGAGAAGGTGGTCGCTAAGCTGGAACCCTACCGGGACCGGATCAAGGAGCTGGTGGAAGATGAGGTTGTCTTCATCATCTTGAATAATGCCTTAGATATGTTCGGGCAAGCAATCGAAGTGAAAAACGGCCCTGAAGCGAAGAGCCTAGGCATCTTCGACTATAAAACGGTCAGAGATTTTGATAAAAGGCACTCCCAACTTCTCATAGCGGATTTCGAAGGACAAGCAATCATCGGCAATGTCCTCGGCTTCTCCTCCTACTATGGCAATGAAGATAACTACCTCTATCAAGCTATCCACCCTAAGGTTGGCTTTAACTTGGACACTCCTCTGGGGGGCTACCGCTACAAGAACGCCTTCCTATCTGAATTGGCAGGCGGTATCCTACTGATTAACCCCTACCTGACTAAAAAATTACGCAAACATTTTATGGGAGACGAGAACATTCCCTTTGAGAAAGAAATACGTTACATTTACGATCAAAATCTGGAAAAGCTCCAGGTGAATCCAGACTTTGCAAAAGCGCTGCGAGCGCATCCCACCTTTGAAAGGATTAGTAATGGAAAAAGAACGTAGAAAAGTACCGTTTTCGGTATCGATGTTGGTTGTCCTCTTCCTGATTGTTGTCCTTGCCATCTCGGTTAATGTTTACGATTTGGAAGCCCACCTGCCTATCCTCTTAACAACCATGTTTGCTGGTAGTATTGCCATGCTCTATGGCTACAAGTGGAAGGATTTGGAGAAATCGGTTTTAGATACGATGAATTCCATGATGAGTTCATTACTCATCTTTTTGGCAGTTGGTATCGTCATTGGAACGTGGATCTTATCTGGAGTCGTACCAGCGATGACTTACTACGGTCTCCAGCTTATCTCGCCAACAATTTTTGTGCCTACGGCTTGCCTCATCGCAGCCCTTGTTGCTTTAGCAACCGGCAGCTCCTGGTCAACGGTCGGCACGGTTGGTATTGCCCTCATGGGCATAGGGAAAGGCCTTGGCTTTCCCATCGGCCTTGTAGCCGGTGCAATCATTTCGGGTGCTTACTTTGGCGATAAGATGTCGCCGCTGTCGGATACCACGAATATGGCCCCTGCCGTTTCGGGTACGGACCTTTTCACCCACATCCGCCACATGGTCTACACTTCTACGCCGGCCCTTATCATCTCCTTGGGCCTCTTTACCGTGCTGGGTTTGCAGCATTCCTCTAGCAACTACGACCCGTCTGTAATCAACGGTATTCTTTCTGGTTTGGATTCGGCCTTCAACATTTCGCCTGTTTTGCTGATTCCACCAATTATTATCCTCGTTCTTGTTATCAAGAAGGTAGATGCTCTGCCAGCGCTCTTGATTTCTGCTAGCTTGGGTGGCATCTTTGCTGTCATCTTCCAAGGTGCTAACTTTGGTAATGTCATCTCGGCTGCCCATTATGGCTATGTATCTGAGACCGGCATTGAGAGCATTGATTCCCTGCTGAGCGGTGGTGGACTTGATTCCATGCTGAATCCACTTTCCCTCGTCTTTATGACATCGGGCTTGGCTGGTGTGATGGATGTATCGGGGATGATAGAATCCTTAACATCCAAAATTCTCGGCGTAGCAAAGGGGACAGGCGGACTCATTGCAGCAACGGTTTTTACTGCTATTGCCGTTAACATCCTCACGGGCGACCAATACCTTGCTATCGTCTTTACTGGCAAAATGTATCAATCAGAGTATGCTAAGATGGGCCTTCACCCCAAGAACCTATCCAGGACGCTGGAGGATGCAGGTACCCTTACCTCTCCGCTCATTCCATGGGGGGCTTGCGGTATCTTCATGTCAGGGACGCTGGGTGTCCCAGTCTTGACCTACTTGCCCTACGCCTTCGTGGGCTTGATTACTCCGATTATTGCAATCATCTATGGTTTCACAGGCTTTAGTATCGAGAAACTGGAAACGCCGGATGATGATCCAGAAATCCTAGCTGCCTAGGATGACTTAAGTATGGAAGTCAATCGTGATGAGGCCGAAAATATGGCCCACGACCTGCGCAACCAGAGAAGACAATAGTCGATAAAGAAGGTGCACCAGCGATAATCGCCGGTGCACCTTTTCTTTATTCTTCAAACATGTTCGAGCCGTCGGAAAGCTTCTGATCTAACTTGTGGATGGAGTCGATGTAGCGGACAGTTCCGCTTGGGATGCGCAGGAGGAGAGAGTGGGTCGTTGCCACATCTTCCTGCTGGTATTGGACGCCCCGTAGGAAGTCACCATCGGTGATACCCGTAGCGGCAAACAGTACGTTTGATCCCTTAACCAAGTCTGAGATGGTGTAGACCTTTTCAAAGTCAACACCCATCTTCAAGCACCTTTGCACTTGGTTGCTGTCGGATGGTGCGAAGATCCCTTGGAAGTCTCCGCCCAAGCACTTGAGTGCACAAGCAGCGATGACACCTTCTGGTGCGCCGCCCGTTCCCATGACGATGTCCACTTTGCCGGCATCCATTGCTGTCGCTATGGCCGTCAGAATGTCGCCATCCATGACCATAGAGATGCGGGCCCCCGTCGCCCTGATCTCTTCAACCAGCTTGTTGTGGCGCTCGCGGCGCAGCACAGAAACGGTAATCTCACTTACCTTCTTGTCCAAGGCCTTGGCTACCGCTTCGATGTTCTCCGCGACCGACTTGCGAATATCAATCTTTCCCTTAGCCCCAGGACCCACGGCAATCTTCTTCATATAGACATCTGGTGCATTCAGCAAGCAGCCCTGAGGAGCAACGGCGATAACGGAAATGGAATTGAGCATACCATCCGCCAACGATGTCGTTCCATCGATAGGGTCTACGGCGATGTCCACTTGGTCTGGCTCATCCGGATCACCAATCTGCTCTCCAATGTAGAGCATGGGGGCTTCATCCATTTCGCCTTCGCCGATAACGACCTTGCCGTTGATGCCCAAGTAATTGAACATCGTCCGCATCTCGCTGACAGCTTCGCCATCGGAATCATTCTTCTTCCCTTGACCTAAGTACTTGGCGGCACTCAGCGCTGCTGCCTCCGTCACACGGCATAAGTTTATGCCTAGATCTCGATTCATATTACCCTCCTTCTGTGGTAAACGATTTCTCTCAGCTCTATTCTAACAGATAAGCCACAAGGATAGACAAGAGGTCTTTATTATTTTTTTATGAAGGAGGATGAAGAGGGCCATGTCTGGGGACAAGCTTCTTGTTAACAAAAAAGGGGACCCGGCGTTAGCCAGGTCCCCTTCAATTACCATTCACTAACTAGATAATGTGCTTACCACCATCTAGGCGTAATCCCCAACCCATCATATGAGCGGAAACATCGGATGCAAGATACAAGCAGCAAGCGGCAACTTCTTCTACTGTTGCGTAGCGCTTGTCATAGGTATCTTGTGAGAAGAATTCTTCTGCTTCTTCAGGCGTCTTGCTATCACCGAAGGTGTTCTCGGCGATGCGGACCATCATGTCAGTCTTTACTGCTGATGGAGCAACATAGTTGGCATGGATACCCTTGCTGCCAACCTCAGTATTCACCGTTTTTACCAAAGCAGCGACAGCATGCTTGGAAGCAACGTAAGCGCCCATTCCTGGAGAACCTACATAGGAGCCTTCAGAACCAAGAACAACGATGGAACCGCCGCCGCCTTCAACGATGTGAGGGATAGCATACTTTAAGGACCAAAGCACGCCAAAGACATTAACGTCAAAGACTCTTTGGAAGTTCTCTTGAGTAGCATCGACAGTTTCTTGGTAGTCACCGTTGTAACCAGCATTAGCGACCATAGAGTACAGTGAACCGAAGTGCTCAACAGCCTTGTTGGTTGCATTCTTAATCTGTTCTTCATCTGTAATGTCAACGACGAAACCTTTCACACGGTCTTCACTAGGATTGCCGAGCGCGTCCATCAGCTTATCAAGCTTTTCTTGCTTAGTTGATGTAACGGCTAAACGACAACCTTCATTGTAGAAAGCTTCTGTTACTGCTTGGCCAATACCGCCAGTAGAACCTGTGATCATGACTACTTTGTCTTTTAAATTTAAATCCATTGTTCCTCCTAAAAAGTAAGTATTTGTCTGTCCAATAGTAGGGAAGCTTATCGAAAGCTCTCCAGTTTACTATGTAAAGTTTAGGACATAAACCCGACTATCCTTGACGACCTCTCTTATTATAATATAAATAAAAATGTAACAAACTTACTGAATTTAAAATTAGCAAAAATAAACTTTCTAGAAGTTTGGATTTTTCAATATATTCAAATAGATTCCCGTTGTTTTGACTTAGCTTTGCTAATGATTTGATAGAGTGCAAAAAGCCAAAAAGAGGTGAGGAGTTTATAACGCCCACTTGTCTAATAAGTAAAGACAATAGCAGATGTCTAATAATTAAAGACAACTGCAGATCTCTAACAAGTAAAGACTAGAGCAGATGATATTACGGTGATAATGACCCAGCAGGGGTAGAAGAGTAACAGAACCCTAAATTATGTAAATAAGGAGGATAGATATGCACAAACGAGGACAGAGATATTGGATTATTGTGGCTTTGGGCATGATAGGGGTGTTTGTCATTGCCTTTTTGATTAAGGAGAACATGGGTGGCGGTGATGAGCCATCGCCTAACGGTGATGGAGGAAACTATGCCGTAGCCAAGGCAGACTATCCTGAGCTTTCGCCTTATCCCTATTATGAAGATGATTACGACGAGGAAGCGGTGACAGCTTGGGAGAAGGGACAAGAGCAGCTTGCTGTAGATGGTGGTTCTTACGGGCAGAGCTACCAAGCCTTCCTGGAAGAAGACATTTCTAAAGTGATTAGCGAGACCTTTGAGGAAGGGGAGAATGGTGTGCTTTCCCCCTTGTCCATCTACCTAGCGTCCTCCATGCTAGCGGAGGTAACAGCAGGCAACAGTCAAAAGCAACTCTTGGATCTGCTTAAGACAGGCACTATTGAAGATCTAAGAGAGAATGCCAAGAATTTGTGGCTGACGAATTACCAGGACGATGGCCGCTATACTTCTCTTTTGGCGAATTCGATTTGGACGAGGGAAGGTAGTAACTACAATCAGGAGACCTTGCAGAGGATAACGGATAATTATTATGCCTCAATCTTCTCAGGAGATACCACAGACCCAGCTTACTCTCAGGCGCTTAGAGATTGGATTAACGAGAATACAGGAGGTCTTTTGAAGGAGCAAGCGGAAGGCATAGAGTTGAAGCCGGAGACGGTTATGGCCCTCGTCTCTACGATTTACTTTAATGCCAACTGGAGTAACATATTCTACGAGGAGAACACCGAGGATAAGGAGTTCCATGCGGAAGATCAGACGGTCACCGTTCCCTTCATGCATGAGACCAATCCTAGCGCGAGCTACTTGCAGGCGGAAAAGTTTACGGCAACTGGCAAATCGCTCGAGTCAATGGGACAGATGTGGTTTATCCTACCCAATGAGGGTGTCGATGCGAAGGCTCTTTTAGCGGACCCCTCAATCTACAAGGTAGGCAGTCACGATCAAGAGACCAAGACGGCAAAGGTAAATCTAGCACTGCCTAAATTTGACGTTGACTTCAGCGCTGGGCTCATTGACAGCTTAGAGCACCTAGGGGTTACGGATATCTTTGATCCAGCTCTCTCTGACTTTAGCCCTATGGGTGATTTTGATGAACTCATCGTGAGCGAATTCACCCATGCTGCGAGAACCAAAGTAGACGAGTTAGGTGTTGAGGCAGCCGCCTTCACCTTTATAGCCGTTGCGGAGACAAGCATGCCTTTGGAATTAGAACAGGTTGACTTCGTTCTTGACCGCCCCTTCATCTTCCTACTGACGAATCGGGAAGGCTTGATTACTTTCGTTGGTTTGGTCAATAACCCAGAATAGTTAAAAAGTAAGCCAAACAATAACTCAAAAACCACCGACTCGCTAGGTCCTCGGAGCTTCGCTCCTGCGGATTCCGC
>CAYFUF010000041.1:0-4805 GCA_964346245.1 uncultured Peptoniphilaceae bacterium
AGGGGAATTTATCTAAAGATATAAAGAGAATCTTAATATTGCTTAAGAAAGTGATAAATCAATTGGGATAATCCGGTTTTTGTGTTAAAATATATGCAAATAGACCTAGTTAAAATGGAGCTTAAGGAGGCATGTTTTGACAAGTAGGACAAAAGATTTAAAGGGAACCCAGACAGCGACAAACCTGATGACTTCGTTCGCAGGCGAATCCCAAGCATTTATGCGCTATAAGCTAGCAGCTGATGTTGCACGTGAAGAAGGATACATACAGATTAGTGAAATCTTCATGGAAACGGCACTAAATGAATGTGAACACGCTAATATTTTCTATAAGTATCTGCGCTTGTTTTACAAACCAAATCAAGAGATTGAAATCAGCGGCAGTTTTCCTGTTGTCTATTCATCAACCAAAGATAATCTTTATGGAGCAGCTCTAGGCGAATATGAGGAAGCAAATAATATGTATCCTGAATTCGCTGAAATAGCAAGCCAAGAAGGTTTCCCAGAGATTGCACAATCCTTTAGGGAGATTGCAAAAGTAGAGTCAGCACACGAAGATCGTTTCAGCGATTTAATGGAGAATGTTCAGAAGAACGAAGTCTTCAAAAAAGACGGTGTCACCTACTGGAAATGTAAGAAGTGTGGCTATATCTATGAAGGCGAAGAAGCGCCTACTCGTTGTCCAGCTTGCGATAATGAGCAGAAATACTTCGAACTCTACACAAAGCCATATTAGAGCACATCCGTTTCAACTCCTATAAAAGAAAAGTAATTAAAAAGATAGCAAGATGTCATACATCCTTGCTATCTTTTTAAATGCTTTCATGACTAACTCTTGAGAAAAGCCCTCGGTTAGGCTCTCTTTTCTTTAATATAAGCGGTAAGCTTAGGTACGATTTCGAAAAGGTCACCGACGATGGCATAGTCAGCTGCTTTGATCATTGGTGCATCGGGATCCTTATTGATAGCGATGATGGTATCTGAAGATGACATACCTGCTAAATGCTGGATTGCACCAGAGATACCAACTGCGATATAGATTCTTGGACCTACCGTTTTTCCAGATTGACCGACTTGGTGTGCATGGCTAATCCAACCAGAATCGACTGCTGCACGAGAAGCACCAACTGTAGCGCCTAGTGCATCAGCTAGCTCTTCGATAATAGCAAAATTCTTTGGATCGCCAAGACCACGACCACCAGAAACAATAACTTCAGCGCCAAGTAAATCAACTAACGCTACATCTTCTTCTTCAATTGTCTCGATGACTCTAGTACGGATTTTCTCCTCTGGGAAGTCGATCGTCTCTTCAACAATCTCAACGTCTCTTTCGCCTACTTCTTCCTTATCGAAAACGCCTGGGCGTACGGTACCCATTTGAGGGCGAGTGTTCTCGCAAAGAATATCGGCCATCAAGTTGCCACCGAATGCTGGACGAGTCCACTTAATGAGCTTTTGTTCAGCATCGATTTCTAGTTGTGTACAGTCAGCGGTTAAACCTGTTTTTAAGTGAGCAGAAACACGAGGACCTAGGTCACGGCCACTGTTGGTCGCACCAATAAAGATAATATTTGGTTGATATTTCTTATTCAATTCAATAACAGCGTTGGCGAAAACGTCAGTGTTATACTCTTTATAAACTTCGCCTTCGACCTTGATAATCTTGTCAACGCCATATGGTTTTACTTGTTCGACTGCTGCATCCACATTCTTACCGATAAGGACGGCAACCAGGTCATCCCCAGCAACGTCCATCATTTTACGACCAGTCGTTAGTAGTTCTAGACCAACATTTTTTGCATTCCCGTCTTTATCAAGCTCAACGAGAACCCATAAATCCTTTGTATCAAACATTTACTACCCCCTAAAATACGTGATCTTCTTCAAATGCAGAAACGAGTTTCTCAAATGCAAGATCTAAGTCATCTTCATGGATTATGATTCCCCCAACCTTTTGCTCAGGAGAATATGATTTTCTTACGCGTGTTGGCGATCCAGATAGACCAAGACGAGAATCATCAATTCCTGTGAGATCATCGTAAGTAATTTGATGGATCTCTGTTTTTCTTGCCTTCATTTTATTCTTGATTGTGGGGTAGCGTAGATCGTCTGTTTTTGTGAAGGTTACTAAGCAAGGAAGTTTACCTTCTACAACTTGTTTTCCACCATCATATTCCCTTGTGACATGAATAAGCTCGTCTCCAGCCTTTTTGATGTCAATTGCGTAAGTGATTTGGGCGATATCTAGTTGCTCAGCCATCTCAGGACCTACTTGAGCGGTATCACCATCGATTGCTTGAAGACCACAGAAAATCATATCAAATTCGCCTTCTGTCTCTTCAATCTTCTTTATAGCGTTGACCAATGTGTAGCTGGTTGCTAATGTATCAGCTCCACCAAATTTGCGGTCCGTAACGAGATATGCACTCTCTGCTCCAACAGCTAGACATTCTCTTAGGGTATCCTCAGCTTGTGGCGGTCCCATAGACACAACTACGATATGAACGTTATCAGGATCTTGGTCACGTAGTTGCAGAGCTTTTTCTAATGCATAAGCATCATATGTATTCAGGATACTGGGCACACCTTTTCTGATAAGGGTGTTTGTCTCAGGATCAATTTTCATCTCTGTTGTATCTGGCACTTGTTTTGCACAGACTAAAATCTTTGTCAAAATAGTTCTCCCTTTCTTCTATCGATATTAAATCTACCATTAGCTGTGGGGCAAGACTATGCTCACCCCACAACAGTTTATATGACAATACAGTTTTAAGCTAATAGTGCTCCAGAAATGACCATTTCCATAACTTCAGAGGTTCCTTCATAGATCTCGGTGATCTTCGCATCGCGGAACATGCGCTCTACTTCATAGTCTTGAGTGTAACCATATCCACCGAAGAGTTGGATACATCTAGTTGTGACGTCCATAGCTGTGCGAGATGCCTTTAGTTTAGCCATAGCTGCTTCATAAGAGTAGCGCTCTCCAGCATCCTTCTTCATTGCTGCGCGGTATACTAATAATTGTGCAGCTTCAATTTCAGTTTGCATCTTAGCTAGTTCGAATTGAGTATTTTGGAACTTAGCGATTGGGCGGTTAAATTGCTCACGCTCTTTAACATACTTGATTGTTCTTTCCATACAACCTTCTGCGATACCTAGCGCTTGTGCAGCGATACCAATACGGCCGCCATCTAGAGTGCCCATAGCATACTTGAATCCCTTACCTTCTTCACCGATTAGGTTTTCTGCAGGAACGCGACAATCCTTAAAGATTAACTCCATAGTTGATGATGCATGGATACCAAGCTTCTTCTCTTTTGCACCAAGTTCAAATCCTGGGGTGTCTTTTTCAACGATGAAAGCAGAAATTCCTTTTGTTCCTTGGGACTTGTCCGTCATAACAAAGACGATATAGATGTCTGCATAGCCAGCGTTAGTAATGAATACCTTACTACCATTGATAACATACTCGTCACCATCTTTAACTGCAGTTGACTTTTGGCTAGCTGCATCAGTACCAGCTGCAGGCTCAGTGAGTGCGAATGCACCGAGTTTTTCACCAGTAGCTAGTGGTACTAAATACTTTTGTTTTTGCTCTTCAGAAGCATATAGGTCAAGGCAGCCAGCACCTAGTGAAGTATGAGCTGAAAGGATAACGCCAGTGGAAGCACATTTTTTAGATAATTCTTCTACCGCTAGAATGTATGTAAGCGTATCAGAACCAGCTCCGCCGTATTCCTCAGAGAATGGAATTCCCATCATGCCCATATCAACCATTTTTTTAACGGTTTCTTCAGGGAAGCGGTGTTCTTCATCGATTTCGACTGCAAGTGGAGCTACTTCTTTTTCTGCGAATTCGCGGAACATTTGTTGCATTTCAAGATTTTCTTCTGTTAATTTGAAGTCCATATTTTTCTCCTTTTATTTTTGAAATATTAATGGTCCGTATTGACCATTCTTTCATAACCATACTCTACTATTTATTGTTAAACTTTTCTACTTTACGTTTTTCTAAGAATGCGGTCATTCCTTCTGTTTGATCTTCAGTAGCAAAGCATTCACCAAAGATTTTTGCTTCTAGCTCAATTGCTTCATCCATGTTTAACTGTAGACCTTCATTGACTGCACGCTTGGTTTGACGAACAGCTACTGGAGCATTCTTAGCGATAGTTTTTGCTACCTTCATGACTGCTTCCATTAATTCGGCTTGTGGGTGAACCTCGCTAACTAAACCTAATTGTAAGGCTTCATCAGCTTTGATATTTCTTGCGGTATAAAGAATTTGCTTAGCTTTAGATTGTGAACCGATAACACGGGCTAAACGTTGAGTTCCACCAAAGCCAGGAGTAATGCCAAGACCAACTTCTGGTTGACCGAATACTGCATTGTCAGAAGCGATACGAATATCACAGCTCATGGCTAATTCATTACCGCCACCTAGTGCATAACCATTAACAGCCGCAATTACAGGTAGTGGGAAAGTCTCGATATGACGGAATATGTCATTACCCTTAGCGCCAAATTCTTGACCTTGAGCAGTATCCATGTCCTTCATCTCACTGATATCTGCACCAGCAACGAAAGATTTGTCCCCTTCACCAGTAATAACTACGACGCGAACTTCATCTTGGTTAATCTCTTCGAAGGTTTGCTTCAGTTCCTCTAGCACCTGAGAATTCAATGCATTAAGAGCTTTTGGACGATTGATTGTTACCACAGCGATTTGATCTTCTACCTTTGTTTTAATAAGATCCATGTTTTCTTCCTTTCCTGTTACATCATGATTAGGCTGGTAAGCCAAAGCT
>CAYFUF010000041.1:4815-10476 GCA_964346245.1 uncultured Peptoniphilaceae bacterium
CTCCGGCGAGTCTGCGGTACTGCGCATCTACCATGCTCCCCGCGCTCAGGTCAACATCATCATCAAGATTTTCATCTTTTCCAAGTTCACGGAATGTTAAATTACATTTCCGTCTCTCCATGTTTTCTTCCTTTCCTGTTACATCATGATTAGGCTGGTAAGCCAAAGCTACCCCAGATGAAAGCTAATATGACGGATACGACTACTGGGATGATAGCCGTAGTGATTGCAATATCTCTATACGATTGTTTGTGTGTACAGTTAGAGACATTCAAAAGGGTTAATACTGCACCATTGTGTGGCAAGGTGTCTAAACCACCAGAAGACAAAGATGCAATTCTGTGTAGTGCTTCTGCTGATATGCCAGATAATTCTGCTTGTTGCAAGAGCTTGGTACCTAATGCTTCCAAGGCAATCGACATACCTCCAGAAGCAGAACCAGTTGCACCTGCTAGTAAGTTAACTGAGATGGCTTCGGTAAAGAGCGCATTACTTCCACCCATACCAAGTAGTAGATTAGTTAACGTGGTAAAACCTGGAACAGCTTTTACGACTGAACCAAATCCAACTGCACATGCAGTATTCATTATGGAGCCCATCGATCCGATAGCGCCTTCATTAATAGCAGGCAAGAATATTTCCCTCTGTTGTAAGTTCATTAACAAGCACAGAGCGATACCACTAATCAAGGCAACAACAATAGCATAGTTTGGCACTAGATCGTATCCAGTCGCATCAAGCAAAAGCTTTGGTAATAGGTTAAGCATCAATATGACCAGGATTAATGGTAGGATTCCAGCCAACCAGTGCCATGCTGGCAACTTAGACGCATCATAAGAACCTTCAACATGTTTTACATCCGCTTCAAAGCCATTTCCTTTGGCTTTTTCAGAATTGATGCGCCATTGTAGATAAGCATAACTTGGAACCAAAATTACTAATGCTGCAACGATACCAAGGATTGGGGCTGCCATAGCTGTCGTTCCAAAGTAGTTCGTTGGAATCAAGTTCTGAATTTGTGGGCTTCCTGGTATTGCAGTCATGGTGATACCAAAAGCACCGGTTGCGATAGCACCAGGTAGCAACGTTCTAGGAATATCTGCTTCTCTATAAATTTCATAACCCATAGGATAGATTACGAAAACAACAACGAACAGAGAAATACCACCGTAGGTCATTAATAAGCATGGAAGAACTACGGATAGAAGAGCCCATTTTGCACCAAGTGCATTAACCAGCTTGTTTGCCAAAGATCTTGCCGCTCCTGTACGGTCCATAAGTTTTCCATACACCGCACCTAGGAAGAAGGCGGGGAACCACGTTTTAACATACTCAGCCATACCAGTCATGTAGTCTACTATGTAAGCGTCTAAAACGTTGTAGCCGCTGAGTACCGCTACAACCATAGCGCACACTGGTGCTACCCAGATGATCGATTGACCTTTGTAGGCCAAGAACATCAAGAGTATCAAACCAATAAAAATACCAATTAACGAAAGATTCATAAATTACCTCACTGAGTTAAATAATTGATAAGCAAGTAGCCATTCCCATGACTACTTGCTTACTTTATTATATTTTGTTTAGAGTTGAAGGCCTACCTTTTCCTCTTCGAATAAATAGGAGCACATTTGTTTTAGATTATCGGAAACCTTTGGCTTGACTGCCATATGAGCTAGTACATCTTTTTCTAGATCAATACCAGGAGCGATTTCAATTAATTCGATTCCATCTTCGATTAATTTAAATACGGCTCTTTCCGTAATGTAGTAAACGTTTTGACCTTTTTCTCTAGCATATTCTGCAGAGAAGGTAATCTGTTCTACATCTTCAACAAATTTGTTGCTTCTACCTTCTTGATCGATAACGAGCTTACCGTCTTTAACCGTCTCTTTTAAGCCACCGGCAGTAAAGGTACCGATGAAAAGAACAGTTGAGACGTTTTGTGTAATGTCGATAAAGCCACCGCAACCAGCTACGCGACCACCAAACTTAGAGACATTGACGTTACCATATTGATCAGCTTCTGCAAGCCCCAAAACAGCGATGTCTAAGCCACCACCATTGTAGTAGTCAAATTGGTAAACTTGATCAACAATAGCTTCTGGATTTAGAGAAGCTCCGAAATCCAAACCGCCCATTGGAACACCACCGGTGATACCCGGCTCCACAGACATGGTCACCTTATGCCCTTGACCTTCTTCATTTAAAACTAGAGAAACTGTTTCAGGCATTCCGATACCCAGGTTTGCAACGTTGCCCGCACTGAAGAATTCAGCTGCGCGACGAGCACATACCTTACGATTGTTCAATGGAGCTGGTTTTGTATCGGCCAAGACTGCTCTTGTTTCTCCGCAGAAGGCTGGGTTGTAGTATGTTCCAAATGTTTGCATATGGTATTTCTGAGGGTCTGTTGATTTGACAACATAATCGACAAGTACAGATGGTATAACTACTTCGTGAGGATTCAAGCTTCCACGCTCAGTTATATCTTCCACTTGGACAATTACTTTTCCACCATTATGCTTAGCTGCAGCAGCGATTGAAAAAGCATCACCAGTCAATGCTTCACGTGAGAATGAGATGTTTCCATTTTCATCAGCGTATGTTCCACGAAGAACTGCTACATCAACTTTAGGTGTCTTGTACTTTAAGTATTCTTCGCCATCAATTTCAATGACCTCAACGAGATCTTCTTCTGATACATCATTGATACGTCCCCCCTCTACACGAGGATCACAGAAGGTCTTTAAACCTACGCGAGAAATGGTGAAAGGAAGACCGATAGAAGCATCTCTGAACATATGAGAGATTACACCTTGTGGGAAGTTGTAGGCTTTTATTTTGCCGTTTAGTGCTAGCTGTTGAAGTTTTGGTACTAAATTCCAGTGACCACCGACAACTAAATCAACACAACCTTCGAAGCCAAAGTGATTCAAGCCTTTGTCTCCACTATCGCCTTGCCCCGCAGCATAATATAGAGCAAGGTTCTTGGGGGAACCAGTCTCCTTGAACTTATCTTCTACTGCCTGGTAGATTTCTTCAGCAACATTAATACCAACGAAACCATTGCTAGCGACAAGGTCGCCGTCTTTTATGAGGTCTACAGCCTCTCTTGCATTAATAAATTGAACCACGAATCTTTCCTCCCTCTACTTTGCCTTAGGTGGCATCAAAACAGCTTCGCCTGTAACAACAACATCGCCATCCTGATTAGTGCAGACGGTTTCAAATTTCATCATTTTTTCATTGACTTTCTCTGTGGCTGTACATGTAGCCGTGATCGTGTCATTAATACGTACAGGCGCTTTGAAATTCAACGTTTGAGAGACGTAAATTGTTCCTGGTCCTGGGAATATTGTTCCAAAAACTGTTGAGATAAGTCCACCAGTTAACATCCCGTGAGCAATGCGAGTCTTAAAGAATGTCTTCGAAGCCTCTACTTCATTGATATGGGCTGGGTTGAAGTCCCCCGTTATACCGGCATAATTATAGACATCAGTTTCTGTGATTGTCTTCGTAAATGAGCCGGAATCTCCAATTGCAATTTCATTCATTGTTTTTCCTTGTGCCATCTTAACTCCTTTCATATAGCGAGATTAATAAAATATTAACATTTATTGGTATTAAAAACCTTGTAGCTAATAGCGACAAGATTTTTAATCGTCAATCGAGCAGTACTATTTACTGTAGTCGAAGAATCCTTTGCCTGATTTTCGGCCTAAGTTTTTACCACGTACCATCTTTCTCAGATATGGATGAGCGCGGTACTTGCTATCACCCGTATCTTGGTAGAGAACTTCCATGATGGCTAAGCAAACATCTAATCCAATGAGGTCGCCCAAGGCAAGTGGGCCCATTGGATGGTTACAACCCAATTTCATAGCAGTATCAATATCTTCAGCTGATGCAATACCTTCAGCATAAAGACCGATAGCTTCGTTAATCATAGGAATCAATACACGGTTTACTACAAAGCCTGCGTTGTCTTGTACTTTTACAGGAGTCTTACCGAGGGATTCAGCAATTTCCATCGCACGATCAACAACATCAGGAGGTGTGTTCAATCCTTCAGTAACTTCAATTAGCTTCATGACAGGAGCTGGGTTAAAGAAGTGGAAACCAACAAAGTCATGCTTCAAACCCTCTGCAATCTTAGTAATGGAGATAGAAGAGGTGTTCGATGCAAATAGGCAACCTTCTTTAACTTGTTCATCAAGCTTTCTAAATGTTTCCTTTTTAATATCGTAATCTTCAATCGCAGCTTCTACGATAAGGTCACAATCGCTAAGATCGTCATTGCCACATGGAGTGATTCGATTTACAATCACATCTGCTTTCTCTTGTTCGATCTTTTCTTTCGATACTAAACGGTCTAGCCCCTTCTTTACCTTAGCTTTTCCATTCTCAGCAAATTCTAACTTAATATCTGATAACAAAACCTCATGTCCGTTTTCAGCAAATACTTGAGCAATACCGCTTCCCATTGTACCCGCACCAATTACGCCAACTTTCATCCTGTTTTCCTCCATTTTCTATAATCATTTGATTAATAACACGTCATTGAACAAAGATATTTAGTCAACCTTCTTAACAGCCATAGAGCAACCCCTACCGCCACCAATACACAATGTTGCCAAACCTAATTTAGCATCCTCGCGCTTCTTCATTTCATGGATTAAGGTAACAAGTATACGGCAACCAGAAGCACCTACTGGGTGTCCTAATGCAATAGCTCCACCATTAACATTAACTTTATCGAGATCAAAGTTTAGGTCTTTTGCAACGGCCAATGATTGTGCTGCAAATGCTTCATTCGATTCAATTAGATCAAAATCGTCAATGGTCAAACCGGTTCTCTCCATAAGCTTTCTGGTGGAAGCAATTGGACCAGTTCCCATAATCTCTGGTTCTACTCCACCTAGTCCGCCAGCGATCCATTCCATCTCTGGAGTTACGCCTAGTTCTTTCGCTTTTTCTTCGCTCAATAAAACAACTGCAGCGGCGCCATCATTAATCGTTGATGAGTTACCAGCAGTGACAATTCCATCTTTCTTAAAGGCTGGGCGTAGCTTGCCTAAGCTCTCAGCGGTAGTGCCCTCGCGGATTCCTTCATCCTCGTCAAAGACAACAACCTTCTTACGTTCTTTTACTTCAACTGGGACAATCTCGTCTTTGAATTTGCCTTCGCTTCTTGCCTTCTCTGCTCTCTGTTGGCTTGTCGCAGCAAATTCATCTAACTGTTCACGGGTTAAGCCCCACTTTTCAGCAACATTCTCAGCTGTTATTCCCATATGGTAGTCATTAAATGCATCCGTTAAGGCATCATGAGTCATTGTATCGACGATAGTTGCATCGCCTAAACGATAGCCAAAGCGACCTTTTGTTAACGCATAAGGTGCTAATGTCATATTTTCAGCACCTCCGGCAACAACAACGTCTGCCTCGCCTGACTGAATGAGACGTGCACCCATATTGATAGCTTCAAGACCAGAACCACATACAACATTGATAGCAACTGCTGGTGTAGTTACAGGAATACCTGCATTAACTGAAGCTTGACGTGCTATGTTCTGTCCTTGTCCTGCTTGAATGACATGACCCAGGTAAACCATATCCACATCTTCAGGTTTAACGCCTGCTCTATGCATTGCTTCCCGG
>CAYFUF010000042.1:0-10246 GCA_964346245.1 uncultured Peptoniphilaceae bacterium
ACAGCCTTCGAAATGGTCGATTGAGAAATAAACAACTTTTCTGCCGCTTTCGTATAGCTCTTGCTATCAACCAAAGTAATATAATAATGTAGTTGGTTTACCTTCATGGCTTCTGCCTTTCTCCCCTGAGGGAATCTTAGACACTCATCAACCGTAACATGAGCATACTCACAGCAAGGGGCGAACCACAAACTGAAAAATTAATCATAGAAGGACAAATCGTAAATATCTTGTTACGAATACTATAACATAGGCAGGGACTTAACTCTAACCAGGTTGCATAGTATAAAATATATCGTAGTAGATGTTTTGGGGAGAGATTTGCTGAGAGAGGTTCCAATCGGACGTTTTAGTGAAGGCCTTTATTAGGGAGTTAGGATTTCTAGTCCGTCCTCAGGGCGATCGATTAATTGTGGGATGGAGTAGACGCTGATGAGGATGCGACCGAAGGCAAGGGCTAACAGGATGTGGCCGGTAAAGAAATGATTTTTAATCCAAGTGTAAAATTACATTATGATTGAAAGCGTTTAGGCGCTTTTTACCTCCTCTATGTATGTGGGTTTATTTCTAGCATCCATTATACACCTAATGGAGGGGGGTGATAAAACCAGATACTTCACGGTGCCTACTCTTTATATTGTTAAGAAAAATAGTAAGTATTCAAGCTAGAGATGAAGTAAGATAGTAGTAGAGAGATGAAGAGTAAGTTGACCAAAGATGAGGATGAGACAAGGAGGACCTATGCAATTCAACTGGGAAGAATGTATTGACCGAACGGGAACCAACGCTATTGCTATTGACCACATACCCATACCGGATGTCAGTGTAAAGGAAGGCTTTTCCTGTATCCCCATGTGGGTAGCAGATATGAACTTTGCAACAGCACCTACTATACCAAGGGCTTTGGTGGAGAGGGCTCAGCACCCTTTATACGGCTATTCGGACTTACCTAAGGAATACTTCGATCATATTATCTATTGGTTGACGACGAGGCATAATCACATCGACCTGACACGAGAGACAATCGGCTACGAGAATGGCGTTTTGGGTGGCTTGGCATCGGCGATGAGTGTGCTCTGTTCTAGGGGGGACACGGTTCTTGTTCATTCGCCTACTTATGTAGGATTTACTAAGGTCTTGAAAAACAACGGTTACCATATTGCCTATTCACCTTTAATCCAGGATGAGACGGGGGTCTGGCGGATGGATTATGAGGATATGGCCCGGCAAATTAAGGAATATAACATTCAAGCGGCAATCTTTTGCTCACCCCACAATCCCACTGGTCGAGTGTGGGAGAGGGAGGAGATTGAACGAGCTTTTGAGGTCTACCGCGACCATGATGTTTACGTCGTCGCGGATGAGATTTGGGCGGATTTGACCCTCTTTGGCCACCAGCACATCGCGACGCAGACGGTGAATGATGATGCTAGGAATCGGACGATTGCCTTTTATGCTCCATCTAAGACTTTTAATCTGGCGGGTTTAATTGGGTCCTATCATGTGGTTTACAATCGCTATTTGCGGGACCGCTTGCTGAAGGAATCTAGCCTTAGTGCCTATAATTCGGCTAATGTGCTGTCGGTTACAGCCTTAATTAGCGCCTACTCTGAGACGGGGGCTGCCTGGGTGGATGAGCTTAAGGAGGTTTTATCAAAGAACGTCCGCTATGCGGTGGCTTATATAAAAGACAAGTTTCCAGGTGTCTATGTGAAGGAGCCCCAGGGCACTTACCTTCTGCTTTTGGATGCTAAGGCCTGGTGTGATGACCACGGAAAAACAATCGACCAGCTGCAAAAGCGGGGTGCCGAAGTGGGGGTAGTATGGCAGGATGGCCGTCCTTTCCACTATCCTTACGGCATCCGCATGAATTTGGCCCTGCCGCACCACTTGGTCGCTGAGGCTTTTGACCGCTTGGATAAGTATGTGTTTAATGGTGACTGGTAAGTGTTCCGTTATGGACGGAGTAGAAAGGATAGGAGATGAGATTAGTCTCTTTCATCAAGGAGAAGACAGCCAAAGCGTTAAGCCAAGATGAGATGTTGGCCATGCAGGGGGAACTAGGCATCCTCTTGGACTCAGGCAGAGTGCTTGCAGCTAGGGCACTAAATGAAAAGTTGCTTACCATCGATGATTATATTGAGTTATGGGATAGGGAAGAAGTCAGTCTATTAGAGGAAGCTTTAATCGGGGAGCTTAGTTGGGACCTGGAGAAGTTTACTTTCGATAGAGAAGAGGTTAGGTTGTTGGCACCGATACCCGCTCCTCGCCAGGATATTCTCTGCTTGGGCCTCAATTACAAGGCGCATGTGGAGGAGTCTAGGGAGGTTAAGGGAATAGGCGCAGGTAAGGATGCGAAGAAGCTCTATCCCGATAAGCCGATTTACTTTGCTAAGCGGGCAGCCGTAGTCTTGGGCCCTGGGATGGCGATTCCCCGTCATAGCGGCCTAACCGACCGGATTGATTACGAGACGGAACTTGCAGTTGTCATAGGCAGAAAGGGCTGGGATGTACCTAAGGATCAGGTCTTTGACTATGTTTTGGGCTACACCATCATCAATGATATCTCTGCTCGAGATCTACAGGCAAAGAGAGGGCAGTGGTACTTGGGGAAGAGCTTACGCGGCTTTACGGCTATGGGTCCTGTGCTAGTGACGGATAATTTGGGGCAAGAGGCCCTTAGTATACGAACCTACCTAAATGGCGACTTGAAGCAAGATGCCAAGACCGACCAGCTCATCTTTGATATTCCCACGATATTGAGTGAAATAAGCAGGACCTTTGGGCTGCAGAAGGGAACAATTATTGCAACAGGAACACCAGCTGGTGTTTTGATGGGTGAAGAGAACCCTAAATGGCTGAGTTCTGGAGACAAGGTGACCTGCGTGATTGAGGGGATTGGAACTCTGGAAAATACCATTGCCTCTAACTAAAGGAAAGCTGTGGGCAGACATCATTGGAGACCGTCCATTGGGTAAAAGTAGAGCAGATGACACAAAAACAAAAGGAGCTTACCATGACAAAAACCTTTCCGAGCGACATCCAGATTGCCCAAGCCAATGAGATGGAAGAAATTGGCGAAATTGGGAAAAAGCTAGATATCCCAGAGGAGGCAATGGAGAAGTACGGCCGTTACAAGGCAAAAATCAACTTGGACTACTTGAGAAGCCTAGAGGATAAGCCAGACGGCAAACTTATTTTGGTAACTGCAATCAATCCGACTCCAGCAGGCGAGGGGAAGACGACTACCTCGATTGGGCTAGCTGATGGTCTGCAAAAGATTGGAAAGGTTGCAGCTTTGGCTTTACGAGAGCCCAGTTTGGGGCCAGCTTTTGGTATCAAGGGTGGGGCAGCCGGAGGCGGCCACTCTCAGGTTATGCCGATGGAGGATATCAATCTGCACTTTACTGGCGACTTTCATGCGATCGAGCTAGCGAATAATTTGCTGGCAGCGATGATTGACAACCACATTCAGCAGGGAAACGAGCTGAATATTGACCCTAGGCAGATTGTATGGCACCGCTGCATGGATATGAACGACCGCCAATTGCGTAATGTGGTCACGGGTCTGGGCGGTAAGTCTCAGGGCCATCCCAGGGAAGGCCACTTTGACATTACGGTGGCTTCAGAGGTGATGGCTATCCTCTGTCTAGCTAGCGATTTGGAGGATCTGAAGGACCGTCTGGCTAGCATCGTTGTTGCCTACACTTATGATAATGAAGAGGTGACATGCGGTGATCTGAAGGCTCAGGGCGCAATGACCATTCTTTTGAAGGATGCAATCAAGCCCAACTTGGTGCAGACTTTGGAGCATACACCGGCCTTCATCCATGGCGGACCGTTTGCCAACATTGCTCATGGTTGTAATTCGCTTATGGCAACGAGGATGGCCCTTAAAACTGCTGACTATGTGGTCACTGAGGCGGGTTTCGGTGCTGACCTAGGTGCCGAAAAGTTCTTCGATATTAAGTGTAGGGCGGGCGGTTTGCAGCCTTCAGCGGTGGTGATTGTAGCTACTTTACGAGCTCTCAAGCACCATGGCGGCGCGGACAAGGACAAGGTGACCGAGCCCAACATGGATGCTTTGCAAGCAGGTTTGGAAAACCTATGGCGACATGCGGATAATATTCGTTCGGTCTTCCACCTGCCGGTTATGGTTGCGCTCAACGCTTTTTACAATGACCCCGAGGAAGAGGTGTCCTATGTGATGGGTGCCTGTACGGCTCGCCAACTGGAAGTATCCTACTGTACAGGTTGGGCCGATGGGGGCGCTGGCATGACGGACCTGGCGGAGAAGGTGGTCCACATCGCGGAGATGGACAATGCATTCTCTTACGCCTACTCCTTGGACGATTCGCTCAAGGAGAAGATGGAGAAGGTTGCCCAAAAAGTCTACCGAGCAAGTGAGGTGAAGTTTACGGCTGCGGCTAACCGGATGATTCGCCGCTTTGAGAAGAATGGCTATGGTGACTTGCCCATCTGTTTCGCCAAAACCCAGTATAGCTTTTCGGATGATCCCAAGAAAATCAATGCACCGGAGGATTTCATCATTACGGTTAGGGAGGTTCGTTTGTCAGCAGGGGCTGGTTTCATTGTCTGCTTGACTGGCGATATTATGACGATGCCTGGTTTACCCAAGATGCCTGCAGCGGTCAACATGGACATCAGCAATGATGGCGTGATTACAGGACTCTTTTAGGGGGAACATATGGTAGAAAAACTTAGAGCTAAACCCATAAAAGAACAGATGGAACAAGAGATTAAAGAAAGGGCAGCGCGTCTTGAGAAGGCGGGTAAAGCGCCCAAGTTGGCGAGCATAAGGGTGGGCGATGATCCCGCTACTGTCTCCTATGAGATTGGCTTATCGAAGGCCTTCACCCGCCTGGGCTTGGCTTACGAGTGCCTGAGCTTTCCTGGAGATATCAAGGAAGACGATCTGATCTCTGCGGTGAAAGCAGTGGGGGACGATGATGATATATCCGGCATCCTCCTCTTGATGCCCCTGCCCGACCACTTGAACGAGGAAAGGGTCATTGAGACGATTCCTCCTATCAAGGACGTTGACGGTGTCCGCCTTGACCAATTGGGCCGCGTCCTTGCCTATAACCATGAGGGTTTTCATAATTGTGCAATTGCCTCCGTCCTTGCCTTCTTGGACTTCTATAATATCGATGTCTACGGGAAGAGGGTAATGCTACTAGGAGCTGGCCGCTTGGTTAACCGCCCCTTGTCTATGCTCCTTTTGGAGCGCAAGGCAACGGTCCTCTTGACCAACACCAAGACTAAGGATCCTGCGAGTCTTGCGCAAGAGGCGGATGTTATCGTGACCAGTATGGGTAATCCTAACGTCATCACGGAGGACTTTCTGCGGGAAGATCAGGTGGTTATTGATGTCGGCACTAGCTTTGCTAAGAGTAAGATTGAGGGGGACTTCCCCGTTGAACTTGCCGATAGGGTTGCTGCCTATACGCCTACTCCTGGCGGCGTATCCGGTTTGACGACGACGATCCTTGCCCTACATGTTGTGGAGGCAAGGGAGAGAATGCAGGAAAATACGATTGAAAAGTGATGGATTAAGGCATGCGCCAACAAAGAGATTTTAACGAAAAACAAAAGAAGGTCTACGCCTGGCTGGAGGCTTTGGATCACCCTGAAAAGGGCAAACGAATCGTCCATCTAGCAGGAACGAATGGGAAAGGGTCGACGGGCATGTTCATTGCCCAGATCCTTTCCCTGTCTTCTTGTCAGGTGGGGCACTTTTCATCGCCCCATGTCATCAGCTACCAGGAGCGGATCCGCATTAATGGTCAACCTGTCTCAAATGCTGATTTGGCTAGGGTCCGAAGCAAAATAATAGCTGAACAAGACCGCAACCAGCTGCCGCCTCTCTTCTACTTTGAACAAAGCTTCATCGAGGCGCTCCTCCTCTTCCAGGATGTAGAGTGGATTGTTTTGGAAAGCGGGGTTGGTGGTCGTGAGGATATTACGAGCATTATCCCAGCGGATTACGTGGTCATTACCAGTATCTCCATGGACCATGTAGATAAGCTTGGCGCTAACCTGACGGCGATAGCGGGTCACAAGGCGGATATCATTGAGCCAGGAAAGCCTGTTTTTTCTGCCCGCCAGCAGGATGAAGTTACTGCAGTTTTGGAGGCCGTGGCTAAAGAACGTCAGGCGCCTTTACGCATGTTGGACTCCTCAATGATTGACTGCTGCGGTATCGTATCAGCTGGGAAGTCGGGACAAGCAGAGGATGAGTATAGGGACAAGGCGATGATGACCTTCACCTGGAAGCAGGGCAAGTTAGCTGGTCCCTATGAAACCCAGATGTTAGGTTACCACCAGGTGGACAATGCAGGGCTTGCTCTCCTCGTGGCGGAAGGCTTGGATTTTACGACCTATGAGAAGGTGGAGAGGATTCTGAAAGAGGTCAGCATGGTGGGCCGCCTCCAGAAGCTTTCGGGAAAGCCGCCCATTTGGGTGGATGGAGCCCACAATAATCAGGCGATAGGGCAGTTGATCGAGAATATGGCCCTCTTAGCTATCCACAAGCCGGTTATTCTTTTTGGCATGCACCGCGGGAGGATTGCCGAAGAGGTCCAAAGGGAGCTCTTTGCAAAGGCAAGCCGTGTGCTCTTTGTTGAAGTGGAGGGAAGGTCGGATGATCAGATAGAAAAACAGGTCCACCAACATTTGATGGACCTGCAAGCTTGCGGTAATGATAAGGATATTGTCATCTGTGGCAGCCTATATATTTTAGCGGCGGCTTACCGCTTTGCCGAGAATCATGTCTCGTAGGGAACCCATGAAGGAGAGGGATCCGCAGGCAAGGATTAGGTTATCTTCTTGGGCTCTATGCTCAAGACTCCTCACGGCCTCCTCTAGGGACTCGTAAGAATGGATTTGCTTTTTTGGATCCATATCTTGAATGACTTGCTCGAGCTTGTCCAGAGGCATTGCCCTGGCGTGGTCTAAGGGGAAGAGCGAGTAGTCTTCTACAATTACGCTCAAGTGCTTAAGCATCAAGTCAACTTCCTTGTCGGCAAAGACGGCGAAGAGGAGGTTGACTTTTTTCTTGGGATAATAACTTTGGATGGATTGGACGAGTGCTTCGATTCCTTGCGGATTATGGGCAACATCGGCTATCCACAAGGGCCTTTCTTTTAAAATCTCGAAGCGACCAGGCATAGTGACAGTTTTGAACGCTTCTCGGATTGCCTCCCTTGGACTGGGCAAGTGTTCAGCCAAAGCGTCGATTGCTTCCAGCACGGTGGCCGCGTTGATGAGCTGGTAGTCGCCCAATAGATTCAGGACTTGGTCCTCATAGGCCCTGCCTAAGCTGGTTGTGTAACTGAAGTGCTGTCCTTCGCCTTGGTGTCCCAAGTTTCTTATGTTCTCTTCTTTCACTTGGTAGATGGAGCTCATCTTCCTACCTGCCTGGCGGAAGATAACATTTAGGGCTTCCTCCTTCTGGGGAGCGAGGGCAAGGGGGACACCATCTTTTAGGATGCCAGCCTTCTCTTTGGCAATCTCGGCTAAGCTGCTGCCCAGTATGCCCGTGTGATCGTAGGAGATGGGGGTAATGATCGTTGCAAGCGGGCTTTTAACAACATTAGTGGAGTCGAGTCGACCGCCTAGGCCCGTTTCTAGGACGACCAGATCACAGCCGCTTTCCTCAAAATATTGAAAGGCAAGGGCTGTAGCTAACTCAAATTGGGAGGGATGATCTTCCATACCTTCCGCGACAGCAGCGATTTGGTTTATCCCTCGAAGCAGGTCATCGTTCGAGATAGGCTTATTATCAATACGGATGCGCTCGTTGAAGAGACTAAGCTCAGGCGAACTGTAGAGACCTACCTTGAAGCCCGCCTTGCTGTAGACTTGACTGAGCATAGCCGACGTTGACCCTTTTCCGTTGGTGCCTGCAATGTGGATTATTTTAAGCTTATCCTGGGGGTTGCCCAAGCGGTCTAAGAGCTCCCTTGTTCTCTCTAAACCAGGTTTCATATTTTCCCATGACGAGGAGAGGAGCCAGTCTAAAGCTCCCCTTAGATCTTCAAAACGCTTACTTATTGTCACCGTTTTACCCTCCGATTTTTATTTTACATTTGCAATTCGCCTGTACCAGCTGCTCTTGGCTAAGGCAACCATGAAGACTAGCTTGATGACCATCATGATCAAAAAGCCTGGCAGGCGGGTCATTATGGTTGCACCAAAGGTCAACCCGAAGATATCCTTTAACCAATAGGATTGGAGGAAGAGGTGGACACCCACTTCTTCCAAGAGAATATAGAGGCCAAGTTTGGTGTAGCTAAACTTCTGATAGAAGAGAAGTCCGTACAAAAAGCCCGACAAGACGGCG
This sequence comes from uncultured Peptoniphilaceae bacterium, assembly GCA_964346245.1. Lineage (GTDB taxonomy): Bacteria > Bacillota > Clostridia > Tissierellales > Peptoniphilaceae > CAYFUF01. The sequence goes on from CAYFUF010000042.1 coordinate 8,366, forward strand.
TTTAAGGTGAGGCCCAGGTGGAAGACGCCTGCCTGGAAGATAAGCCCGCCAACGATGTCGCTAACCAAGCCTACCAGGGTGGTGGGGACGATGCCTAAACGAATACCACTCACCAAAAGCACCACGAAATTAAAGGTAATTCGGGTGAAGGCGGTAAAGCTAAAGAGATAGGTTAAAACAATATAGAGGCCTACGTATAGGCCCATTTCGGCCAGTAGACGAGGCCCCTTTATAGGACTTTTATTCATTTTCCTCCCAGCCGTTCTAGCGGCGATAGAGGCGGTAAAGACCGCACACGATGCCCAAAATGTCACACTCGGTGACGATGATGGGTTCCATATCCCGGTTTTCCGGACGCAATTCAATGTAACCAGGTCGCTTAAAGAAGGTTTTTACCGTGGCGGAGTCTTCAATCAAGGCAACCACTTGGTCACCATTTTTGGCTGTGTTTTGCTTGCGGACGATGATGTTGTCTCCATCATAGATACCAGCTTCAATCATGGAATCGCCAGAAATGGTCAAAAGGAAATACTCCTCTTGGTCGTTGTGGAAGAAGTCCGCTGGTAGGGGAATGGAGTCTTCGACATAATCGTCAGCAAAGATGGGCGCACCTGCCGCAACATTACCATATAGGGGAATATCGTAGACATCATTTCTGATTTGGGACAGGTATTCTACCTTTTGATTGTCTTTAGCAGGGCTACTTCCTTTTGCCTTGCTGCTTGCAGCGTTGCCGCCAGCTGCAGCACCTCCATCTTGATTTGGTGGCATATACTCATGAACAAAGTCATCCACGACTTGCAAGGACCTGTAGTTGCCCTTTTCCATTGCTAAGAAACCCTTTTCAATGAGGTGGTGCACGTCACTGTAAACGGTGGATATGGAGGCGATGGCTAAGGCCTTTTGGATTTCCCGATATGAAGGGGACAGGGATTTTTCCTTGCTGTATTGGGCAATAAACAGGAGGACTCGCTGTCTTCTCTCTGATAAGTCTTTGAACATGATGTCAACCTTTCTCTAGTCTGTTATCTGCTATTTTTTGGCGTTTCTGTGCCTAATTGGGTTGGCTGGGGGAGTCTGGGTTTTCGGTTCTTATGAACCCTAATTGTTGATCGTGACCGCCCCTTATTCTTGTCGCATCTCTTGTTTCATCCATTATATAACGAGTCAGCTTTAGAATACAAACATTTGTTCTACTTAAGCTTAACAAACTTATATACGTGCAATCGTTTGTTGTTTTGTTTCAAAAGGGATATAATTAATCTGTACGAATAAGTATAACTGGAATAAAAATTTAGGAGGTACTAGATGATCTTTTATTACTGTGAAGAATGTGGAAAGTTAGCAACTGACGTTAATACCGTTGATAGTCCTTTGACCTGCTGTGGCCAAGAAATGAAAATCCTTGAAGCCGACACAACCGACGCTGCTGTTGAAAAGCATGTTCCAGAAGTAAACATCCTTGATAACAAGATTCATGTTGTTGTTGGTTCCACTCGCCACCCAATGGATGACGACCACTACATCGAAATGATCGCTGTTGAAAAGGGCGACAACTTCTTTGCTGTTCAAAGATTGCACCCAGGTCAAGAACCAGAAGCTACTTTCGTTCTTCAAGAAGGCCCAATCGACAAAGATGCTGACGGCCCAATCACTGTATACGAATTCTGTAACCTACATGGATTATGGAAGAGTGAACTATAATTACTTAAATAAGAGAGGGGCTGTTGCAAAATAGCCTAATAATAAAAAGAGGACCAGGCAAAAGCCAGGTCCTCTCTTTGTTTGCTGGTGCAACTAATGGTTGACCAATACATTGTGCAACAGTCACTTATTTTACCCAAGAAAGAGTGTCTATTGACCTTAAGATTTTTGTATTTG
>CAYFUF010000043.1:0-9625 GCA_964346245.1 uncultured Peptoniphilaceae bacterium
AGATTCAGCTGGGGCCGTGCATAGGCAATAAACAAACTACAAAATACTAAAACCTAAATCCTTGATGTCATTGTTGAAGCCAACAACGGTGTCGCGAGAAAGTTCAAGTGGAGTCTTGCTACCAACCTTAGGTAACTTCTTTAGGACATCTGGTGGGCAGGTGATAATGTCGCAGCCCAGCTCGTCCGCTTGGATGACATTGTAGACTTCACGGGTTGATGCCCATAGGAGCTTGACGTTCTTCTTGGCATGGCAAAGCTTCTCCGCCTCCACAATGACGGGAATGGGGTCAATCCCCACATCAGCCAAACGGCCTGCGAAGACGGAGGCGTAGGTGACCGCCTCGTCGTTCGCGGCCTCCACAACTTCCTGAACCTGCTCAACCGTATAGAGAGCGGTAACATTGATGTTTATCCCCTCAGCAGACAGCTTCTTAATCAGGGGAATCGCCGACTCGCCCTTGGTGTTCATAATCGGAATCTTCACGAAAACATTATCGCCGAAAGTCGCAATCTTGCGGGCCTCAGCCTCCATCGTCTCAAAATCATCCGCAAAAACCTCAAAGGAAAGGGACAGGTCCGGAATCGCCGCGATAACCTCCTTGGCAAACTGGTTGTAATCGGTTACCCCACCCTTCTTCATCAGGGATGGGTTGGTGGTGAAGCCATCTACCTCGCCACCCTTGTACTGTTCAATCATCTCGGCTAAATTTGCACCATCAGCAAAAATCTCAATCTTCATAAACTCTCCTTTATTTACTTCAGTCCCAACAAAAGAGGAACCAGCGTTCCTCTCTTGTTTGTTGATCCATCCCATTCAATTTATTCACCTTGCAAGTAATCCACGGTAATTGGCTCATCCACATCCTGCAAGTTCTCTACTGGAATAGCTGTATCCCAGATATCCCTGCTGAAAGGTACCTTGCCGAAGGTTTCCGCCAAGTAGGAAACAGGATCATCAATCGTCTGGCTGCTTACACCAAGCTGACTAACCTCCTCAGCCGGCATGGCCGATGAGAGAAGGGACTCCTCATACTCGCTGAGGGCTGCCTTCATCTCCGCAGAGCTGACTCCACGAAGGATGGTTGCCCCATCCACCGTATTCATAAACTCGCTGATAACCGTATCGTAGTTTTGACGGTCAACTAGGTAGTACTCTGCGCCCTGCTGAACGATATAGTAGCCGGGATACTGTTCGGCAATTTCCCTACCCGTCATGGTATTCATGAAGCCCTCGGGCTCCAGGAAGTCAATTTTCATCACCGTCTTCTGCTGCTTAGGCAGGCGGAAGTAGTCAAAGCTAATCGTGATACCTGTAGCTGTGTCGAGCTCGGATGTTGCCACCAGCTCCTCATAAGCCTGAATCAGGTCCCCATTACCATAGTGACTTTCGGCACTGAGTAGGAGGCCGTTTATCGCGCTGGAGTAGATTGCCCAGTAACCCTCTGCATTATCCGCACCTGGCGTCTTGGCGTTGACGATAAATTCCATGTTACCATCGCCCGTTAAGTCCGCCATCATGAACGTATAGGAAGGATTGTCCGACAGCACGATGCTGCGCTTATCCTCGCCATCGACCACATAACCCGATGAATTAGCATAAAGAGGCAAGCTCTTATCCCATTCCGCCTGAGCAGGGTTTAGCGCATATTGGTCCAACATGTTCTTCCATTGAGCCAAGTAGTCCGTCGTATCAACAATCTCATAGTTATTTTCTTCCAGCGGAACAGTAGAAATGTGGCTGGCAATAAAGTTGGCATCCACCACCTGGTCCGCAAAGTTATTAAAGACTTGGTTTACCTTAGAGTCCTTAACAGGCACTTGCTGAATCGCAATAATCTGGTTGTCCTTGTAGTTCATAATCACCGCGTCGGGGTTGGCTGCAAGAACCGCTTCCCGCTGGTCAGCGCTCATCACTTGAACCGAGCTTGCCCCCTCGATGCCCTGGGTCTCGATCTGTTGAATAAGATCATCCAAATCCAAGTTAGCAATCAGAATCATCTGCCTTTGCAGGATATAGAAACCATTGGTCGTAGGCAGGACGTACATGTCGCGGGCCATAGCATGGTCTTCCCTCAAATCAAAACCAATATCTAAAACAGGGTGGTCATAGTAATAAACCGGGTTGGCCCCCAAGTTTTGCTGTTGGTAAGTAGGGATAGCTGATATCATTTCCGCCAAAATACCGCTGGGTGGCGTTTTAGGCTCATCCGCACTCTCCACAGGCTCACTCTCGGTCAGGTCGTCGCTAGATGTGTCGCCACTAGCAACTTCGCTACCCTCACCGCTTGCGCCGTCATCGCTTGACGCATCGCCCGTTTCGCTGCCCTCTTCACCAGAAGCATCACCCGTTTGCTCAGACCCTTCGCCCGGCTCTTGACCAGACTCAGAGCCTTCACCAGACTCACTGCCAGGCTCGCTAGGATCAGCTATGCTCTCGCTAATTTCCTCAGGATCCTCTTCAGATCCCGGTTCCGTCGTCTCTTCCGAACTCTCCGATGAAGCCGGTGGCTCCACAATGGGGTCCTCTGGCTCCTCTTCGATAGTCTCCGAGCTGCTGCCGATGATCACAGACGTTTGACCCTCTTGCAAAGATCCTTCCTGAACCAGGACTTGGACCTGGTGGGGTGGCTTAGGTGTGCTCGATTCGCTTGATGCTTGACTAGACTCCTCAGACTCATTCAAACCAGGCAGCTCCGTAGACCCCAAGCTCTCCTCCGAAGAACCCTCCCTGATATTGACCGAAACCACATCAGGCTCGGACTCTTCCTCGCTTAACGATACTGACTCCTCATCCGATGCCTGCTCCCCTCTTGATATGATCTCATGAGGGGCATCCGAATCATTGACGATGAAGATGAGAAAGATGCTGAGGGCAACCAAGGCAACCACCGCACCAATTGTAATTTTCTTTTCTTTGTTATTCATATTATACCAGATAGCTAAACTGGACAGTGAGAACGCTCGGCTTGAACGATTCTTCCCCTCCGCTATCCTTCCTTTTCTTTTTTTCGAGTTAGGATTCATATATCCTCCTTGCCCACTTGTTTGAACGAAGAATGTTGTTCTTCACTAGGCTAATACATGTCGTTATGTATTTTCGTTTTCGATACGGTTATTCTATCATGTTTCGCCAAAGATGAAAACAAGGGCTCTTCGTCCGCCTTTCCCACCAAAAAAAGAGATGGAGAATCGTCTCCATCCCTTTATCTATTTCTACATTCTTCAATGAGCAGACCTAAAGAACACACTCATCCAAGAAAAACGCTGAGTGGACTTATCAAACCCGCTCCCAATTCTCATAAAACTCCTGGAGAATCTTCCCTTCATCGTTCACGAAGATGCGGGGCACCCTGCTTTGAATCTTACAGGTAATCTCGTAGTTGATGGTGCCCAGCTTAGCCGCCACATCATTGGCGGTGATGTCCTTTTCGCCAAAGAGAATTGCCTCATCCCCGATAGCAATGTCCCCCTCAATATCGGTTACATCCACCATCATTTGGTCCATACAGATAGTCCCCACCTGAGGAGCCCTTTGACCGTTTATGATGACTTCCATGTTGTTGGTCAGCTGGCGGTCAATCCCATCCGCGTAGCCGACACAGAGGGTAGCAATGCGGGACTTCCTCTTGGTAGTAAAGAGGCGACCGTAGGAAATATCCGTCCCCGCCTCCACCGTCTTGACCAGAGCAATCCGCGTCTTCAAAGTCAGCGCTGGGCGCAGATTCAGTTGGCTCTTATCCACCTCATCTGAGGGATACAGGCCGTAGAGAATGATGCCCGGTCTCACCATATCCAGGTGATAATCTGGCAGGTCGATGATGGTCGCCGAGTTGCCGCAGTGGGCAAGCCCGACGTCAAGCCCCTCTTCCCTGAGCCCCTTTAGAATAGACCTGAAGTGATCCACCTGGGCCTCAGTGTAGGACTTGTCCTTGCAATCAGCGGTAGCAAAATGAGTGAAGATGCCCTCCACATCGATATTGGCTAAGTCCTTGATCTGGGCAAGTTCCCCAATCGTCTCTTCCTTACTTGGAAAGCCCAAGCGGCCCATACCCGTATCCACCTTGATGTGGACCTTCGCCTTTTGTCCCCGCTCCCCAGCAGCCTGGTTCAAGCTTTGAAGGAAGGTCATCTCATAGGCACAGACCGTCAGATCATAATCCAAAATCAGGTTGACATCCGCTATGTCCACGTAGCCAAAGATGAGGATGGGCATGTCCTTTATGCCGGCATCCCTCAACTCCACCGCCTCGTCGATGCGGGCAACAGCCAAGTAGTCGACCCCCTCTTTGATGAGGTATTTGGCGTAGGGAATTGCTCCATGGCCATAAGCGTTAGCCTTCACCACGCCGCACAGCTTGCAGCCCTTCGACACATGTTGTTTAATTTCTCGAAAGTTATGGCGCAGGGCGTCCACATTGATCTCCGCCCATACGGCATGTTTCCTATACTTTTCCATTGATGTATTTGCTCCTCCTAGGACCCTACACATCTCGAGCTTCTTCAGTCAAGCGCCTAGAGGAGCTGGAGGATTGGTTTATAGTCGTAGCCGAGATCTTCGGCGACGGCTTCATAAGTGACGTGTCCTTCTGCGGTATTGACGCCTAAGGCTAACTCAGGAAGGTCCAGGCAAGCCTGTTTCCAACCCTTGTTGGCAATTTGAACCAAGTAACCCGTCGTCGCATTGGACAAGGCCGAGGTCGATGTCCTTGGACAAGCACCCGGAATATTAGCCACCGCGTAGTGGATGACACCGTGCTTGATAAAGACCGGATCATCGTGAGTTGTTGGGCCATGCGTCGAGGTCAAATCCGTCGACCCACCCTGGTCAATCGCAACATCGACGACAACGGACCCGTCCCGCATGCCTTTCACCATCTCCTCAGTGAGCAGTTGTGGCGCTTTGTGGCCAGGAATGAGGACCGTAGAAATAACCAAATCCGCTTCAGCGACCACTTCCGCAATGTTCATTGGGTTGGAATAGCGGGTTTCAATCTCGCTGCCGAAGGTATCAATCAGCTCGCCAAGGCGGGGCAGGTTGACATCCAAGACGGTCACGCGAGCGCCCAGACCGACGGCCATCCGAATAGCAGCCGTTCCGACAACACCAGCGCCGATGACGACGATGTGCCCTGGTGCTACACCAGGAACTCCAGAGACGAGCACGCCTCTGCCGCCCGTTGTCTTCTGCAGGTAGTGGACGCCCTCGATGGCAGCCACCCGGCCTGCAACCTCAGACATAGGCTTAAGTAAAGGTAAGTGGTTGTCCACTTGAACAGTCTCGTAAGCAATGCCTACCACCTTCTTGTCGATGAGCTCTTGAGTAAGCTCGGGGTCGGCAGCCAAGTGCAGGTAAGTGTAGATGATCAGGCCTTCGCGGAAGTACTTGTACTCCTCTTTCAAGGGCTCCTTGACCTTGTAGATCAGGTCCGCTTGATTCCAAGTCTCCTCGGCGGTTTCCATGATTTCTGCCCCAGCCAAGACGTATTCGTCATCGGTGAAGCCAGACATGTCCCCAGAGCTTGTCTCCACCAAGACGCGGTGGCCGGCCTTCACCAGTGTGCTGACAGCAGCTGGGGTTGCGGCGACGCGGTTCTCGTTGTTCTTAATTTCCTTAGGTACTCCAATAATCATGTTTTATTCCTTTCGTTTTACAGAGTTAGGGTTGTAACTTGAAACGAATTGCGTATCCTTTTGTGGCAAAAAATGCCCCTATGAACTTTATATCACATCATTAGGTCTATGTTAAATTCTTTCCCTATTTTTGGTCCTTTATTTGCCCTCAAACAATAGTCTTATGGTGATGTTGTGATATAATTTATAAGTCACTATCTGTAATGGATAGTGCTGTTTTTATAGAAAGAAGGGTTTATGTTAAAAAAGATTCTACCTTATGTCAAGAACTATAAATGGCATGCGATATTTTCGCCGATCATGATGGTTCTTGAAGTCCTTGCGGACATTATTATTCCCTTCCTCATGGCCAACATCGTCAACATCGGTATAGCAAATCGCGATGGAGACTACGTTCTTCGTATGGGCTTTCTAATGATAGGAGTTGCCATCTTCGGAGGTGCTATGGGGACAATATCCTCCCACTTAGGGGCAACTGCCGGCTATGGTACAGCCTTTGAGCTAAGAAAGAAAGCCTATCGCAGCGTGCAGGCTTATTCCTTTAATAATATTGATGAAATGAGCATTCCTTCTCTGATCACTCGGTTAACTTCCGACGCAGAAACGGCGGGACAGATCGTGATGATGAGTCTGAGGATGGCCTTCAGATCGCCTTTCCTCTTCGTCTTTGCTCTTATTTTCTCCTTCAAGGTCGATAGCGAACTCGCCATCATCTTCCTCGTGGCCGTTCCCATTATCGTTACCGGCATTGTTATTCTCTTTCGAAAAGCGGCCCCCCTATTTGATTTAATGCGTGTGAAACTGGATGATCTTAACGCTGTCATCCAAGAGCAATTGAACGGTATTCGAGTCATCAAGACCTTCAACCGCCAACCTTTTGCCCACGATGAGTACACCGAAAAGAATGCCAGCTTGAGAGACACCTCCATCAAGGCCTTAAAGATTGTCCTCTTCATGCAGCCTATGCTGATTGCGGCAATCTATGCCTGTATGACCGCTGTCCTATGGTTTGGTGGTATCCGTGTTTACAACGGTACCCTGCAAGCTGGTACCATCATCGCTTTTCTTACTTATGTCGGACAGATCATGATGTCTTTGATGATGCTGACCATCTACATCATCAACTTGACCTACGGTCGTGCGGCCCTGAAGAGAATCTTCCAAGTCATCGACACCAATTCAGAAATCTACCATCCTGAAGACCCTATTCACGAGCTGGAAGACGGATCAGTTGTCTTCAACCATGTGAACTTCAAGTATCCCGGTTACCGTGACAATATCTTAGATGACATCAATCTCCGCTTTGAATCGGGTTCACAGATTGGTATCGTCGGTTCGACGGGCTCATCCAAGTCCACCCTCGTTCAAATGATACCCCGTCTCTATGAGGTTAACGAAGGGGAAGTCATCGTCGGCAGCCACAACGTCAAAGATTACGACCTGGAGGCCCTCCGGGAACAGATTGCCATGGTTCTGCAAAAGAACACCCTGGTTTCTGGTACCATCCGGTCCAATATGCAATGGGGCGATGAACAGGCAACCGACGAAGAGATCATCACGGCGCTCAAGCGAGCTCAGGCCTGGGAATTCGTCTCCCAATATCCTGATATCTTGGACCACGTGGTGGAACAAGGTGGCTCCAACTACTCCGGTGGTCAACGTCAGCGTCTGACCATTGCCCGCGCCCTCTTGAAGCATCCTAAGATCCTAATCCTGGATGACTCCACCAGCGCGGTCGATACTGACACCGATGCCAGAATCCGCCGCATGATTCGCACCGAGCTTCCTGGTGTAACCACTATCATCATCGCTCAGCGAATTGACTCCATCAAAGGGGCCGACCAGATTGTCGTCATGGACGAAGGCCGTGTAGATGCGACTGGTACTCACGACGAACTCATGGAAAGCTCTCATATCTACCGTGATATTCATGAATCACAAGAAAGGGGGTTAGAAGGATGAGTGAACGTAAAGGCGAAAACGCTGGTTTCAATATGAACGAGGCGGAAAAGAAGCACAAAATCCAAGCAGATAACCCCATGAAGACCTCCAAACGCCTCTTCGGTTATTTCAAGTACAACCGCAAGTTGTTCTATGCTGGTCTGATCATTATCATCATTTCAACAATCATCCAAGTTCTTTCCAACGGTATGCTGGAGCCGGTTGTCGACTCCGTCGCCGTCCACAGGAACTTCGATGCTTTCGTACAGAATGTCACCATCATGGCGGGCATGTTCTTCCTGGTTGTCCTGGGTCAATACTTTGGTTCCAGGTATATGGCCATCCTCGCCCACAAAACCGTCTACATCATCAGAGATGAGCTGAACCGCAAAGTCCTCTCCCTGCCCATCTCCTACTATGACGGCACCTCCCACGGCACCATCATGTCCACCTTCACCAATGACGTGGACATCCTGATCCAGTCTCTGGAGCAGAGCGTATCCTCCATCCTGCTGTCCGCCATCACTTTCTTCGGTACACTGATCATGATGGCCCGCATCAGCCTCAAGCTGACCCTGATCATCTTCCTCTTCATCATCCTGATGGGACTGCTCATGCGCTTCATCGCCAAGATGAGTGGAAAATACTACAGGAGACGCCAGGCAATGACCGCAGAAATGAACGGCTACGTGGAAGAGATGATCAGCGCCCAAAAGGTGGTCAAAGTCTTCAACTACGAGGAGAGAGCCATCGAGTCTTTCGACAAGAATGCTGACGAGCTCCGCCTTGCCTCCACCAGGGCTTCCACCTTCGGTGTTATGGCCATGCCCGTCTTAGGCAACTTCTCCTACCTCATGTATTCGGCCATCGCAATGACCGGTGCCTTTGACATCATGGCAGGGGCAATTACCATCGGTGCCCTCACCGCCTTCCTACAATATACCAGAAACATTACCCGCCCACTCATGCAGGTTTCCCAACAGCTCAACGCCATCTTCGCGGCCATCGCTGGTGCGGAACGTATCTTCGAAGTCCTCGACCTCAGCGAGGAAGAGATGGATGGCGATGTCCGCCTCCAAGACAACTGCGAAGGACGCAAGAACCTCTGCTGGTCCGTCCCTGACGGCAAGGGTGGTTACGAGCTAGTGCCAGTCATAGGCGATGTCCGCTTCTACGACGTGGACTTCGGCTACAACCCTGGCTCCCTCGTCCTCAAAGACGTCTCCCTCTATGCGGAACCTGGACAAAAGATTGCCTTCGTCGGTTCCACTGGTGCCGGTAAGACGACCATCACCAACCTCATCAACCGCTTCTACGATATCTCCGGTGGTTCCATCAAAATCGATGGCATCGACATCAACCGCATCAACAAGAAAGACCTCCGGTCAATCATGTCCGTGGTTCTCCAAGATGTCCGCCTCTTCTCCGGTACCATCGCCGATAATATCCGCTACGGCCGCCTAGACGCTACCGACCTAGAAGTTGTCGATGCCGCCAAGACAGCCAATGCTCACGCCTTCATCTCCAAGCTCCAAGACGGTTACCTGACCGAAATTAACAGCTCGGGTGGTGCTTTGTCTCAAGGTGAACAGCAGCTCTTGTCGATTGCCCGTGCTGCAGTCGCTGATCCTGTCATCCTCATCATGGATGAAGCAACTTCCTCTGTCGACACCCGCACAGAGAAGCTAATTTCCAAAGGTATGGATGCCCTCATGGAAGGCCGCACAACCTTCGTCATTGCCCACCGCCTCTCCACCGTTCGTGACGCTGATGCCATCATCGTCCTCGAGCAAGGTGAGATCGTCGAGCGCGGTAACCATGACGAGCTGATGGCCCTAAAAGGCCGCTACTATGACCTGAATGTCGGTGTAGCTGAGTTGGAATAGTAGAACAAACAAAAGGGGCTATTGCAAAATAGCCTAATTACAAAGAGGACCAGGCTTTTGTGCCTGGTCCTCCTTTTGTTTGCTGGTGTAATTAATGGTTGACCAATACCTTGCCCAACAGCCATCTATTTTACCCAAGAAAGAGTGTCTTTTGACCTTAAGATT
>CAYFUF010000044.1:0-9346 GCA_964346245.1 uncultured Peptoniphilaceae bacterium
TGCTTCGTGCGCGGAAACTGATCAAAACCCTCCACCTCAACAACACGGTAGCCCAAGTCCTGGAAGGCTTGGAGGTCCTGCACCTGAGTCTTGGGGTTGCAGGAAATGTAGACAATGGTGGGGGCTCCGGTAGCGACAATTTTGGGAATTGCCTTAGGGTTGATACCTTCACGAGGCGGATCGAGGACAATGACATCCGGCTTGTCAGTGGACTGGGCAAGCTTGTCCAGCTCGTCCAGGACATCGTTGCAGATGAACTTGGCGTTGGCAATCTCGTTGAGCTGAGCAGATTGCACCGCCTTGTTGACTGCCTCCTCGACAATCTCCACGCCGATGACCCGCTGGGCTTTTTTGGCCATAATCTGGGTAATCGTCCCCGTGCCCGAATACAGGTCGTAGACGGTCTTGCCGGTCAGGTTTTGGGCCATCCGTATTGCCCTGCGATAAAAGTTCTCCGCCCCAGGCACATTGGGCTGGAAGAAGGAGAAGGGACCCACCTTGAAGGTAAGGTCGCACATTTTTTCGGTGATTTCGGCATCGCCCCAGAGCAGGTCCAGCTTCTCGGGAATGACCGCATCCGCGATGGCATCGTTGGTCGTATGGTAGATGGATTTGATTGTAAAATCCAGGTCCAGGACCAAGAGGAAGTCGACAAATTGCTGGAGGCCTTCCGGACCTAGCTCATCCGCTGAAGTGGTGACTAAGTTGACCATGAGCTCCTTGGTCGCCAGGGAGGCGCGGATAACCAGGTGGCGGAGGTAGCCTGACCGGGCAGCCTTATGGTAGAAGCTGAGTTCCTTGCCTTGGCAGAAATCTTGGACCGCCTGGCGGATAACGTTGAAGTCTGGTGGGACAATGTTACAGTCCGGGGTGGCAACGATCTCGTAGAAGTGCCCCGGCCGGTGAAGGCCCAGGCGGAGGGGGCCGCCTTTCTCGGCGTCCCCGAAGGTGTATTCCATCTTGTTGCGGTAGCCCTTCACGAGAGGGCTGCGATTGAGCTTGATAGGCTGCTTGATCCCAGCCTTCTTGTAGAGCCGTTGCAGCTGCTGGCTTTTCACCATGAGCTCCACCTCGTAACTCAGCGTCTGGTAGTTGCAGCCACCACAAATATGGGCAACAGAGCACCTGGACTCCACCTCCAGAGGAGACCTGCGGATGAGTTCTAGGAGTTTGACTTCCTTGGCATCGCCTTTATTCCTTTGGGTCAGAGCCCGCCAAACTTGCCCCTCGATTCCGCCCTTGCTGATAATGGGACGGCCCTTGACCCACTTGTCGTAATCCTTGTCGATTTCAAGATTCTCATCCACCCAGTCAAAATCTCGGTCGGGACCGATGATATGGCCCCTAGTAATATTGGGATAGTCCACATGGTCGATGAGCACAATCACTTCTTTTTTCTTTCGTTTAGCCATAATTCACCTTCTTTTCGTCTCTTTTCGAGACCTCTATATGGAGAAACCCAGGTCTTCTGGGCTTGAGATACTTTTAATCTGCTTCCAATGGCGGGGCATCATCTGCCTATACTTGAAGCTGGCGAACCGGTCATCCACCAAGAGCAGCTTCCCCTTGTCCTCGGCGCTACGGATGACCCGGCCCGCCGCTTGAATGATCTTGGTCATACCCGGATAAGTGTAGGCATAATCGAAGCCATTGCCCTGTTTCTTATCGAAATAGCCCTTCATGACATTCTGCTCAAAGGAAACGCCCGGCATGCCCACCGAGATGACCGCGCAGCCAATCAGCTGGTCGCCAACCAGGTCAATTCCCTCCGCAAAGACCCCGCCCAACACGAAGAAGCCCTTAACATTCGTCTTTGTTTCAAACTTCTTCAGAAGAGACCGCCGCTCCTTATCCGTCGAAGAGGATGTCTGGACAAGAATCGCGTCCTCATAGGTCTCTTGGTAGAGCTCAGCGATTTGGGCCATATAAGCGTAACTCGGAAAAAAGACCATATAGTTGCCTTCATCCTGGTTGATAAAGGCATGGATATAAGCCACCAAACTTGCTGCTGTCTGCTGGCGGTCACGGTAGCGAGTAGACAGGTTAGCTTGAAAAATCTGCAGGTTATCCTCGGCAAAAGGGGAATCCAGGTGCATTTGCAAGGCGGCCTTGCCCCCGCCCAAAAGCTCAACGTAGAAGTTGGTAGGCGACAAGGTGGCCGAAAAGAAGATCGTCGATCGGGCTCGCTTCAGGATGTCTTCAAAGAGCTCTGAGGTGTCCACACACTTGATCTTCCAGACGATGTGGTCCTCATCATCCACCCGGATCAGGTTCAGAAAGCCCTCCTGCCAGGTCTCATCGATCTTGGTAAAGTTGGAATAGGTGAAAGAAAGCTCCCTCACCTCTTCGTAATCTGGGTCCTGCCTCTCCTTAGCCAGGAAAAAGTCCAAGGCGGTAAAAAGACCCTTCAGCTCCAAGTAGAGGTCATCGGGGTGGATATCTGTCGCCACCTCCTTGTGGCTGCCCAGCTCGTTGTAGAAGTCCTCCATGATGTCCATCGCCTTATTCGCCTTCTTGATTGCTGCCTTAAAGCTGCGCCTCTTCGCCTTAATATCCTCCCCACCCAAAGCCTCCAGGTCAGCGAGGCGGCCATCAAAGAGCTCGATAAGCCTTTGCAAGTCCCAACTAGACAGCTCTGCTGAATACATCTCCCTGCCTCTATCGACCAGATTGTGGGCCTCATCCACCAAGAAAATCTGGTCGATTTGGTCGTTATCAAAAGCGCGGCGGAGGTAGACCCGAGGGTCAAAAACATAGTTATAGTCACAGAGGACAAAGTCGGAATAATCGGACATGTCCAACTGAAACTCGTGGGGGCAGACTTGGTACTTCTGTGCATAAGTCTGAATGGTCGCTAAATCCAGCTGGTTTTCCTGTTCAAAGAGGTCTAAAATTGCTTCGTTAACCCGGTCAAAGTGCCCCTTAGCATAGGGGCAATCCTCCGGATTGCAGGAGACCGTATCGTTGAGGCAGACCTTGTCCTTGGCTGTGATCCGGACGCTCTTGATGGCAAGGCCCTCCTTGGTCAACAGGGCAATTGCCCGCTCGGGCTCCCTCTGGGTGGTCGTCTTTGCCGTCAGGTAGTAGATCTTGTTGACTCCAAAGCTCTTTATTGCTGAGATGGCGGGCACGATGGCAGACATGGTCTTACCTATGCCCGTTGGTGCCTCGACAAAGAGTTTCTTCTTCTGCTCTATCGCCTGAAAAATGCCCACCGACATCTGCCTCTGCCCCTCCCTGTAGTCGGGATAGGGAAAGCGGAGATTGACGATGCTGGCATTGCGTTTCTCCCGCCAATCCACGATAAGGCGGGAGAAGACCACATAGCGGCTGAGCAGATCCAAGTAGAAGGCTTTCAGGTCCTCCCTCTTGAAGGTCTGTTGGAACTTTTTCGAAAGGACCTCCTCATCCAAGTTGACATAAGTCAGCTGAACATCGATGGACTCCCGGTCCTTGTCCTCACAATAAAAGTAGGCGTAGCACTTAGCCTGCGCCCAGTGTAGGGGGTGGTGGTCCGCTTCGATGTCCTCCAAGGGGCGGGTGGTGGACTTAATTTCATCGATGAGAACAAGGTCACCCGACTCGTAGAGACCGTCCGCCCGACCTTCCACGACAAAGCGGATGTCTTCCAGCTCGGTCTTATTGCGGAAAACCACCTCTTTGGTGTAACCCTCCCCATAGGCGCTTTGGATTTCTTGGTGGGCACGGATGCCTTCCAGCATCCTCTGGTTGGAACGGTAGCTGTTTTCGATATCGCCCGATCGCATGACAAACTCAATCAACTGGCGGACCGCAATTTTAATTTCTTCCAAACCTGCCCCCTTTCGTCAAGAATGAACCACACTTCCATCACGATTTTGTGTTAATCTAAAGATGATTATATTATACTTGAAATTGAGCTTTCTGTATAAAGGAGGTCCCCAATGAGCTTCATCGAATTACGCGACGTTACAAAAGAATATCACATGGGTGAAAACATCATCCGTGCTAACGACGAAATTTCCTTCGAGATTGAGAAGGGCGAATTCGTCCTCATCCTGGGTCCCTCTGGCGCAGGCAAATCAACAATCTTAAATATCCTGGGCGGCATCGACCAAAATGACAGCGGCGATGTCATCATCGGTGGCGAAAACATCAGCAAGATGAACGAAAGAGAGCTGACCAACTACCGCCGCTACCAGATTGGCTTCATCTTCCAAAACTACAACCTCATTGCCAACTTGACGGCAAAGGAGAACGTGGAGATGGCGACCCACCTGGTCGACGACGCTATGGACCCCCTAGCCGCTCTAGAAGCCGTTGGCCTAGGCGAACGTGCCTCTAACTTCCCCGCCCAATTATCCGGCGGCGAGCAACAGCGGGTCTCCATTGCTAGGGCAATGGCGAAGAACCCCGGCATCCTCCTCTGTGACGAACCTACTGGTGCACTGGACTACCAAACGGGTAAACGTATTCTGAAACAATTACGCCGCACCTGCGAGGAGACGGGCACCACCGTCATCATCGTCACCCACAACAGTGCCATCAAGCCAATAGCTGACCGGGTAATTGAGATTGCCGATGCCAAGGTCAGACGGGTGACCTTAAATGATGACCCCATGAGTATCGATGACATCGAATGGTAGGCTGAGTCGAAATAGTGAGGAAAAGCTGACCGAGAAGAGCAAGCGAGCATCCCGCCTTAACAAACGAAAGGAGGTTGGAATGACAAAGGAAGAAAAAGAAGGAAGACAGACCAAGAAGAACAGCCAAAGCCGCATTCCCGCCCCTTGGAAGGATACGCTGAGAACGATTTGGAAATCCAAGATGCGCTTTATTGCCATCATGATCATGATTATGCTAGGCACTATGGTTTATATCGGCCTAGTCAGCACGGGACCCAACATCAGAACCGCAATGGACAAGCCTTTGGACATTCTCCAACGGGAGAACCTCCGCATTAGCTCACCCCTAGGCATCTACGATGAAGATAAGGAAATCATCGAAGACTTGGATGGTGTAAGCGCGGTTGACTATGTCTACATAGGAGACTTCTATTTTAACAATAGTACGGATACCGTTATTCGCATACAGAGCTTAACGGAACAAATTGCCCCGCCCCGCATCATTGAAGGCCGGGTGCCTGAAGCCGAGGATGAGATCCTACTGGATGTCCTGATTCAGGAAGAGACGAATATAAAAATTGGGGACACCATCAGCTTGCAAACCGGCGAAGAGGATGAGGGGGTCTCCGATGATACTTCCGAGGAGGATTCCGATGAGATTGACGTCGAGATGGAAAACCCCTTCCAGGAAGACCGCCTAAAACGAGAAGAATTTACCGTGGTTGGTTTCGCTGACCACGTCTACTATTTTGCTGAAAAAAACCGTGGCAAAACGACCATGGGCGATGGCGAAATCCACTACTTTGGCATCGTTCAAGCCTCCGTTTTCGATAAGACGAGACCTTCGATGGCTGTCCTCATGATGGACTCCCTCCAAGGCATGGAAACCTCCAGCGACGACTACAAACACCAAGAGCAGGACCTGGTCAATGAGATTCAAGACAAGTTCCTCAACCGGCCTGCTGAAATTAAGGCCGACCTGCAGAGGGACGCCAGAGAAGAAATCGACAAGGGTCGCAAAGAGGTGGAGGATGGCTGGAAAGAGCTGGAGGATGCCGAGAAGGACATCCAAGAGGCTGAACAAGAACTAGCCGACGGCCGCAAGGACTACGATGAGGGTCTGGCGACCTTCAACCAAGAAATTGCAGATGCCGAACAGGAGCTGACGGATGGTCAGACTGAGCTGGATGACGCCTACCAAGAACTGACCGATGGCGAGGATGAATACGCCTCCGGTCTAGCTGAATACAATGATGGACTAGCTGAGCTTGAAAATTCAAGGACTCAACTAGACGATAGCTGGAATACCTTAAGCGACGGTCAAAACCAGCTGGACCAAGCCAGAAGCGATTTAGAAGACCAAGGCGTTACTTGGGACTTCGTAAGTGAAAGTGAATCGACCCTTGCCGACCAGCAAGCCGAGGTGGACGAGATGAGAGATCGCGTTCGCAGCGGCTACGATCTGCTGCCCGAAACCTGGCAAGAATTGATTGCTAGTGGAGAGGCCCCTCAGTGGCTCTTGGAAGAGGTCGGCCGCTTACAGGCAACTACCGAATACCTCGACCAAGGTCAAGCCGAGATCGATGAAGGGTACAGCCAGCTCGAAGAAGCCAAAGCCGGACTTGAGGAGTTGGATCGCCAAGCAAGCCAGCTGAGCGCTGGTTGGGCTGAATACTACGCCGGCGAAGACCTCTATAATCAAGGGGTGGCTGACCTGGACGATGCCAAAGCTGAACTAGATGCTGCCCGCCAAGACTTAGACCAAGGCTGGGCCGATTACAACCAAGGCGTGGAAGACTTAGCCCAAGGCCGTGCAGAGCTGGAAGAAGAGCGAGCTAAGGGTCAAGCCGAACTAGATGACGCCGCCCAAGAGATTGAAGACGGCGAAAAAGAGTTGGCCGATGGGAAAGCTGAGTTGGATGAAGAGCGTCCCGATGCGGAAAAGAAGCTGAATGAGGGTAAGCAAACCCTTGACGATGCGGAAGAAGAACTAGACGACATCCGTGTCCCTGCCTACCAGGTCATGGGCCGCTACAACGACTACTACATCAACACCAACATGGAAAACGCCAGGAACATGGATGCTCTAACCCTCCTCTTCCCAACCGTCTTCTATTTGGTGGCCATGCTCACGACCCTAACCACAATCGGCCGCATGGTGGAAGAAGAGAGAACCCAGATCGGTACCCTCAAGGCACTAGGTATGAAGAGCAGGGCAATCGGTTCCAAATACATTGCCTACGCTATCTCCTCCTCCCTGCTAGGGGTTATCCTGGGCATCATCTCCGGTTTTTTGGTCATCATGCCCGTTATCTTCATTGCCTATACGGATGGCTACGACTTCATCCTACCCGTTGACTACAACATGTCCTGGCTATGGATCGTCATTGCCTTCCTCATCGGCACCGGCCTCAGCCTCTTTGCCGCTTGGGGAACGGTCAACCGAACGCTCAAACAGAAGGCCGCTATCCTCATGCGACCAAAGCCACCCACCAAAGGAAACCGGACAATCCTAGAGAGGCTCCCCTTCCTTTGGAAGCGAATTGGTTTCATGGGCAAGGTTACCTTCCGTAACCTGACCGCTAAGAAGAGCCGCATGTTTATGACTATCATCGGCGTCTTCGGCTCCACCGCCCTGATCATCATGGGCCTAGGCCTCCAATCCTCCGTCTCCAGCATGGTGGACAAGCAGTTCAATGTCCTCCAAAGCTATGACATCGAGGTGGTTTTCAACAGCGACGCTGACGAGGATAATCTGGCTGACCTTGAGGCCTACATTGACGACAAGGCCGAGGATTCCGCCCGCTTCTACCAATTCCAAGGAAGCTTTGAAAACAACGATGGCATCTCCGAGACTTTTGTCCTCTATGTGCCTATCGACGACAATTTCCGCGACTTCCGCCCCATCCGTTCTCGGGTCGATGACAAGACCTTCGACCTCAATGAGGATGTGGCTTATATTACCGAGCAGATGGCCCGAGCAATCGACTACGATGGTCCTCAAAATCTGCCCATCAAAGACGACAACGGCTTCCTCTACCAAGTGCCTGTGGAAGGCCGCGTGGAGCAGTTTGTTGGCCACTACATGTTCATGAGCGAGGACCGCTACCAGAAGAGCTTCGATGAAACAGCGACCGCAAACTCCTACTACATCAACCTGAAGGATGGCGCCGATGTCGAAGCCGTAGCTGACGAGTTAATTGATATGGACGGCGTCTACTATGCGATTACCAACGCCGACACCATGGACATCATCAGCTCACTGATTGACGCCCTAGGCATCGTCGTTATCATCATCATTCTGATTTCGACCCTCTTGACCTTCGTCGTCCTCTACAACCTGACCAACCTCAACGTGTCCGAGCGCAAGCGAGAGCTGTCCACCATCAAGGTCCTCGGCTTCCAAAACAAGGAAGTCACTGAGTACATCTACCGGGAGACCCTGCTATTGACCGTCTTCGCTATCATTATGGGGGCCATAGGCGGGAAAATCCTCCACTACAGCATCACCATGGCCCTATCACCTAGCAACGCCCTCGTCGACCCAACCCTGAGCCCATTATCCTATCTCATCGGCGCAGCGATTGTCTTCATCTTCTCCCTGATTGTCATGTTTATCATCCACAGGCAGCTGAAGCGAGTCGACATGGTCGAAGCCCTGAAAGCAGAGGATTAGGTTGAAAAAGAAATTCTTAGCAAGCTTTCTGTTATATAATAGGCTCAAGCATAAATAACAAGAATGAAACAAAGGAGTCCCCATTGAGAGCAAAGCGTCCACAACTGCTAGTCATCTTAGCGCTAATCCTCCTTCTGACCGCCTGCGGTGGCAACGATAAGGCTGATATGTACAGCTTAGTCGAACCGCCCGAAACGGCTAAGGCAGGCGAATCTGCCTCAGATAGCGAGGAGAGTTCTAGTGTCAAGCAGCCCAAAAAAGAAGTGAAAAAGATTATCGTTCTTGAGAATGAAGACTTCCCTAAAGAAGAGAGGGAAGATGGTTCTCTTGCTGTAGGCGACCGCATCTTGAAGCAAGAGGGTCGCAAGGGGAAAAGCGAGGTCACCTACGAAGTCACCTATATTGACGGCAAGGAAGTTTCCCGCACCGCCATCAAGGAAAAGATCATCGTCAGGACCAAGCCCGAGATTGTCCTTATCGGCACCGCCGAAGGGGACAGCTACCAAGTTGCTGAAGGCACCGCAACGACCAGCCCTTCAAGTGCCAACAACACGGCAGCAAGCACAGGTCCTACAAGCTCCACCAACCAGCAAGCTCCTCAGCAGTCCCAAACGGCACCTTCTTCCGAAGCCTCTAGCTCCTCTGGCACTGACTCCGCTACCCCTAGCGAAAGCTCCACCACACCCAGCAAGTCCGACGCTGAGTCCATCGATGGATCCATCGTCGATCAGCCGGTCGAAGAGCCACCCGAGGAGAGCTCCAGCGAGTCCAGCTCCAGCAGCGAACAACCTAGTGAAAGCTCCTCCAGTGAGGAAGACTCCTCATCCAGCTCCAGCTCAGGATCCGATGAAGGTAGCAGCGCAGAAGAGACGCCCATAGAGGAACCTATCGAGCCGTAACGAGCATTGGCACCATGAAACAAATCATTGACACGAAGGGGGCTTTTGCAATATAGCCTACTTATAAAAAGAGGACCCGGCACAAAAGCCAGGTCCTCTTTTTGTTTTATGGTGTAATTAATGGTTGACCAATACATTGCCCAACAATCACTTAATTTATCCAAGAA
>CAYFUF010000045.1:0-9314 GCA_964346245.1 uncultured Peptoniphilaceae bacterium
TGTTGGGCAATGTATTGGTCAACCATTAATTACATCAGCAAACAAAGAGAGGACCTGGCTTTTGTGCCTGGTCCTCTTTTGTAATTAGATTTTTGTAGTTGGGCTATTTTGCAAGAGCCTCTTTATTTCATTTCTTAGCGTTTAATTGCTTTGAGGATAGCGATTAGGACAACCGCACCGAGTAGAGCAACTAGGAATGATTGGATGGAGAAACCATCAATGCCGACGCCCATCAAGTTTGATGTGATGAAACCACCGAGCAAACCACCGATGATACCGACAACGATGTTAGCTAGAGCGCCCATCTGCGCGTCTGTGTTCATAATCATACTAGCAACCCAACCTGCTAAACCACCTATAATAATCCATGATAAAATTCCCATAATATCTCCTTTTTCATTTGACATTAGTTTACCTGCCTTGGGCAAGTTTCTGTCTTCCATTATTTCTCACCTTAGTGTTGGCTCCACCTAGTTGCAATAACTAGCTCTCGCCTCGACAATCCATATACCCAGAAAATGCTGTATAATCAGAGGAAATAGAATTTATTACGGTTTTGTTATCTATTATTATCGCGAAGTTATGCTGAAAGAGGCTAAAAATAAAGTCTTATCTCACTTTTGAAGATAGCACTTGATAACCTACTTTGGTAATCGCTTCCTCGATATTTTCTAGTGATGTCGCTTCCTCATCGAAACTAACTTTTGCCTTAGAGGCGTTGAACATAATCTCGACCTTGTTTTTGTCCACGCCTTCTACTGTCTTGATTGCTGATTCGATCTTGGCAAGGCAAGATGGACAGGATAGGTCTTCCAATTGTAAGATTGCTTGTTTCATGTGTTTGTCCTTTCGTTTACTCTTTGGTTTTTATTTGGTTTTTATTCGGTTTATTTATGGGGACTGAGTCCTTGTTGAGGCGGAAATTGATCAACCGCATACCGTTCAGGATAACGGCTAGGATGGAGCCTTCATGGACGAACATGCCGACAGCCATATTCATCCAATCACTTACCAGCAAGCTGACCAGAAGGAAGAGGACGACGCCCACCGCGATGATGATGTTCTGCTTCATGTTCCTTGAGGTTGCCTTAGCCAAGGCTAGGGCGTGGGGCAGGCGGCCGATATCCGAGTTCATTAGGACCACATCTGAGGTCTCGATGGCAACATCCGTGCCGGCCCCCATGGCAATGCCCACCTGGGCAAGGGCAATAGAGGGGCTATCGTTGACGCCATCGCCGAGGAAAGCAACCGTGTACCCCTCCTCGATTTTCCCGACAACGAAGTCCGACTTGTCTTCTGGAAGTAGGTTGCCATAGGCTTCCGTCAAGCCCAACTCGTTTTTTACGAGGTCGACGGTGCCTTGGTTATCGCCTGATAGCATTATCAGGTTTTTCACGCCCAGTCCCTTCAGGCGGGCAAGGTTCTCCTTCGCTTGGGGGCGGATTTGGTCTCTTACGCCGTAGATTGCACCAAGCCTTCCATCTACAGCGATCAGGACGAGGGAGTTTCCCCTCTTTTCATAGGAAGCTGCAAGATTTATTTGGTCCGCCTGCAAGTGAACAGCCTGGTCTTTCATGAGTGCAAGGTTGCCTACGGCAATGGTCATAGGGGTCTTGCCTCCCACCTGGGCAACGATTCCGCCACCCTTGACCACATGCGTGTCCGTAACGGGAAGATGCAAGACTTCTGGGTGGGCGCTCGTGATTGCACTGGCTAGTGGGTGGTCCGATTGGGCCTCCACGCTGACCATGGCCTGGATGAGGGCATCTTTAGCCCGCCCTTCGACAAAGTAGCTGACCTCAGCTAGGCTAGGATTGCCCAGGGTCAAGGTGCCGGTCTTATCGAAGATGATGGTGTCCACCTTACTAAAATCGTTGATGACTTCGCTTCCTTTTAAAAGGATGCCGTTTTTGGCGCCGTTACCGATGCCCGCTACATTGGATACCGGAACGCCAATGACCAAGGCGCCGGGGCAGCCGAGGACGAGGATGGTTATCGCCAGCTCTATATCCTGGGTTATTAAGCCCACGACGAGGGCAATGAGAAGGACCAAGGGGGTGTAGTATTGAGAGAAGCGGTCGATGAAACGCTCCGCATCCGACTTGGCGTCTTGGGCTTCCTCCACGAGCTCGATGATGCGGCCGAAAGTGGTATCCTCACCCACCCGGTCCGCCTCGATGAGGAGGGTCCCATTTTCCAGGATGCTGCCGGCAAAGACTTGGTCGCCAAGGACCTTCTTCACAGGAAAGGATTCGCCGGTAATGGAGGCTTCGTTGGCATGGCCCTCACCATGAGTCACCTTGCCGTCGACAGGAACCATCGCCCCTGTCCTCACCTGCAGGATATCTCCCCTGTCCACCTGGCCGATGTCGACCTCTTGGAAACCACCGTCTTCTAGCTGCTTCCAGGCCCGTTCGGGGGCCATATCCACCAACTCCTTTATCGCAGACCGGGTCTGTTTCAGGGTCCTTTGCTCCAGGTAGCCGCCGAAGAGGAAGAGGAAGGTAACGATGGCCGACTCCTCAAAGTTTCGGATGAGAAAGGCCCCGATCACAGCGATGGTCACCAGAACATCGATGGAGATGACCTTGATTCTTAAGGCACTTGCAGCCTGGATCGCTATTGGGGCAAGGCCCATGATGGAAGCAATAATCAGAAGGATTTCTGACACCGCCTCCACATGGAAAAGAAAATGGTTAAGAAAAGCCAGGGCAATCAGGGCGCCGCTGATGATGGCAATCTGATTCTTGCTTTTCAGTATCGTCTTTTGCACGCCGTGTCCTTTCTGTTTAGGTTAGAAGGTCTATTTCAGAGCGTCTTCGACGAATTGAGGGATTTGTGCTAGGTCCTCTTCGGACGGATTCCAGTTGACCTTAAGGACGGTGTCCGATGTTTCAAAGCCTGAATTTCTAAGCGCCTCTTGAATTAACTTGACACTCTCCCCGCTCCAGCCATAGGTACCAAAGGCTGCCGCTTTCTTGTTCTTGAACTTCAAGCTCTTGAGGAAGGCTAACCAACCTGCTAGGCTGGACAGGATATCGTTGCCTACCGTTGGAGAGCCTACCATGATTGCCTTTGACTTGAAGACTTCGGTCATGACCTCATTTTTGTCCGACTTGTCGACGTTGAAGACCTTGACTCTTGTCTCAGGGTCTTGGACATTGATCTCGTGAGCAATCTCGTTGGCAAGCTTAGCAGTTCCTTCCCACATGGTGCCGTAAACGATCGTCACCTGGTCCTCTTGGTAAGCATCCGCCCACTCGGCATAGAGGTTTATAATCTGCAGAGGGTCCTCCCGCCAAATGATGCCGTGGCTGGTGGCGATGATATCAATAGGCAAGCCCAGGCCTACCACTTCTTCAATTTTCTTGGTCACGAAAGTGGCGAATGGATTTAGGATGTTGGCGAAGTACTTCATTGCCTCCTTCATAAGCAGGGCCTGGTCAGCCTTGTCATTGAAGAGCTCCTCGACCGCATAGTGTTGGCCAAAGGCATCGTTAGAAAACAGGATATTGTCGCCGGTCATGTAGGTTGCCATCGAGTCTGGCCAATGCAGCATGCGCATCTCCACAAACACCAATTGCTTGCCATTACCAATATCCAAGCTGTCCCCCGTCTTCACCACCTGGAAGTTCCAATCCAACTTTCCGTATTGACCCTCCAAACTCTTGATCGCATTGGCCGTACAGTAGACTGGCGTTCCAGGAATCTCCTCCAAAAGTGAGGTCAGCGCACCTGAGTGATCCACCTCGCCATGGTTAGCGATGATGTAGTCAATCTTGCTCAAATCACCACCCAACTCCTCACGCAAGTTGTCGATGAAGTCATACTTATGAGGCGCCCAAACCGTATCCACCAGGACCGTCTTCTCTTCCTCAATCAAATAAGCATTCTGGCTTGACCCATTCCCAATCGAATAGTCCGCCCCATGAAACTCCTGCAATTCCCAATCAATAAAACCAACCCAACTCACATTGTTCTTAATTAGCTTTCTCATCTGCGCTTCCTTTCTTTTTTATCCTCCATACTGTTTATTATTTTCATGTTCTATATTCATTATATTTGCCTGTAATCATGATAAATTGATATGAATCACATTATGCTGAATTCTTGTTTATTTGCTAGGGGTCATTGCCTTGGACTCAGCCCAAACCTGGAGGTAAATCTGAAAAAGAATGCGGCACCGCAAAAAGGGCAAGAAAAAACCAGAGACCAATAATGTCTCTGGTGAGTGATATGGATTGGCAAGCTAATGCATTAACCGACGATAGCCGGCAAAATCTCGGAAATGTCGCCTTGGAGGACATAATCCGCTCTGTGGTCGGCGCCAGTTGCTTCCTGGTTGATGAGAATGAGCTCCTTACCACGGTAGTAGCTGAGCAAGGAGGCTGCTGGGTAGACCATGAGAGAGGTTCCTCCAACGATGAGGGTTTGCGCGGCTGCAATGCTGGCTGCCGCTTCCGACCAGACCTCTTGGTCCAAGCCTTCGCCGTAAAGGACAACGTCGGGTCTGATAACACCCCCGCAGTGGCAGCGGTAGACACCGGAGGTGTCCAGGAAGGCTTGCCTATCGGCTGTCTTGCCGCAGGACATACAGTAGTAATCAGTCAGATTGCCATGCACCTCCAACACCTTCCTACTGCCTGCCATCTGGTGGAGGCCGTCGATATTCTGGGTGATGACAGCGGTCAACTTGCCCATATCTTCCAACTTTTTGAGGGCAATGTGCGCTCCGTTTGGCTTCGCCTCATCATTGATGAGGTTGTTGCGGACGTAGTCGGAGAAGTCACCAGGATGGTCCATCAGAAAGTCGTGGGATAGCATGTACTCTGGACTGTAGGCTGTGTCCGACTGGCGGTTGTATAAGCCTGTCGCTGACCGAAAATCAGGAATCCCGGAAGCAGTAGATACGCCAGCCCCGCCAAAAAAGGCAATGGACGGACTCCTCTCGATAACTTGCTTGACTTCTTGGATCAGTTCACTTGTCATGAATTCCCTCCTTCGTTTCAGTCCCTTCTGCCACATCGCCTTGCTAGGCGAAGAGAATCAAAAGCGACCCTGCGGCGCAGCCAGATCCACAATCATAAGCTCAACACTTAATCGAGCAGATTAGGGTCCAACACATCGTCAATCAGCTGGTAGAAAGATAAGGATTTTGCCAGGCCATCCTCCTTGATATCATCCGTCACATAATCAGCCACTTCCTTGAGGGCCTCAGTGGCGTTACCCATGGCAACACCGTAGTCAGCCTCCTCGATCATTGCCTTATCATTGAGGGAATCACCGAAAGCATAGATTTTGCCCGCATCGGGGATGTCCCTTAAAAAGTCACTGAAATGGGAAGCCTTGGATAGGCCGGTCAGGATGAATTCCATGAAGTTACTGCCGTGGGGAATACCATACATGTCAGGATGCAGCCCGTCCGCGGCTTCAGCAATCAGGCTGGTATCATCAAAATAAACCGAAAACTTATTGATCTCTCCGTAATCGGCTTGGAAGGGCTGGGCACCAGCGAAGTTCTCGTCTTCCTGCCAGCTTGCCTGGATGGCTTCAAAGAATTCGTTGTTGCTACCTTTTTTATAAAGGATACTTCGGGGACCTTCATAGGCAACGAAAATCGAAGGGTCTGCAAAGAGCTGATTGGCTCTTTTCATTAGGTCTGGCTGAATCAGGTGGTTTTGCAGGACCTGACCTTGCCACTCGATGTAGCTGCCGCAACCGCAAATCATTCCATCGAAGCCGATGTCGATGACGGGTTGGGGGATGATTGCCCTTGAACGACCGGTATTGATGATGGCGTAGGCGCCATTCTTTCTGGCATTTCGTATGGCGAGTATCGTTGTCTCTTGGATCTGTCTATCTCTGCTGAGTATCGTGCCATCAATGTCAAACATCAAAACGGGTCTCATTGGTCACCTCTCACTAATCAAAAATGGTTAATTTCGGTAATCTTCGATCGATTTGTTCATTGCTTGAATTTGGTCATCGCTGATGCGCATGCGGTGGCCAATAATTTCCAAGTAGCCGTCATCTTCTAATTGCTTGATGCTGCGGTTAATCGTCTTTACGGCAAAGCCCGTCTCGTCGGCCAATTGCTGTCTGGTTATGCGAAGTTCCTTGACGGTGTCGCCGTAAGCTTCCTCATAGTAGTAGACCAAAAGGGCTTTGATACGGTCTGTTGCATTCATGACCATATGCATTCTTGACTTTGCCTGTTCCTTTAGTACCCGTTTTAGGATTAAGTGGCAACGGTGGTAGAGGAATTCTGGGTTTTCCAAGAGATAAGTCTTATAATCCTCCACAGGAACTTGGACAAATTCACAACGGCTCTCTGCCATCAGCGTTGCGGCATAGGTATTCTGACCGGCCAACAATTCCATCTCACCGAAGATTTCAGGTGATCGGAAACGGTTGAAGTAAAGCTTGTCGCCCGTCTTAAAGTCTTCCCTTGCCCAAAGGGTACCGTGAACGAGGAAAATGATGTGGGTAATCTCTTCACCCATCATTGCAATCTGCTCTTCCATGCGTACTGAACGCAGGCTAGCATTGGCCAACAACTTTTCGGACACAGTCTCCTTTTCTTCTGAGAAGTTCTCTTCGAAAAGTTTGTCTAGATTAGTCCTAGATATTTTGGATAAATTTTTATATACAGTATTCATTCTACCTCCTAGGTAAAGCCAGAATATTTCCAGTAAAAGAGGGACAAGTGTCCACTTACTAAAGGTTTATCTTAGCACAAGGAGGACATTTTTTCAACGAGCCTAATTTGTATTTAATCAAATCTTTATCCATTATTAATGATTATAAGGTCAGATTTAACATTCACGACATAATGGCACGATATACTGAAACATAGTAGGATTATGTGCTACTATAATCGCAAAAGTAAGGCCAACAACATGGAGGTGTAGCATTGAGCTTAGTATTGAATAAGATCAACAAGAGCTTCGGTGACAAGCATATTCTCAAGGATGTTCACTTCGAAGCACAGCCTGGTGTCCCCCTAGGATTTTTGGGCCGAAATGGGGCTGGAAAAACGACCACTATTCGTATATTAATGAATGTCTTTGCTCCCGATTCTGGTGAGATTCTCAAAGACGGTAAGCCTTTCCAACGAGAGGATTTCAAAATTGGTTATATGCCCGAGGAAAGAGGCCTCTACCCTAGCATCAGTGTGAAAGACCAATTGGTGTATCTGGGCGAATTAAAGGGAATGCCTATGGTAAAAGCAAAGGAGAGCGCCCGCTACTGGGTCGACCGCTTCGACCTGAGCGACTATTTCGACAAGAATCTAGAGACCCTGTCCAAGGGTAACCAGCAGAAGATCCAGATTATCCAGGCGGTCATCGACGACCCGGATATCCTCATTCTAGACGAGCCCTTCTCAGGCCTTGATCCGGTCAACACGAAAAGCCTATCAGAAGTCATGATGGAATTTGTCGACAAGGGGCGGATTGTGATTTTTTCTAGCCACCAGATGGCCTCCGTTGAAGAATTTTGCGACGATATCGTCCTCATCAACCAGGGACAGATCATCCTGGACGGATCCCTGCAAGAGATCAAAAGACAAAAAGGTACCGGCAAGAAGAGGCTGCGGCTGAGGGACATGGCTGATGAAGAGTTAGCCTTACGCCTCAAGCAGCTAGGCGACTTCCCCATCGACCAGGACCGGGACTCCCTAATCATCGAGTTCAACCGCGAGCCCCAGGAAATTCTTCACCTGCTCAGCCAGCTCAACGCTGATATCGAACTCTATGCCGACTACGAGCCCAGCCTAAATGACATCTTTATTGAAACGGTAGGTGAACGTCATGCGTAATATTTGGTCAACCTTTCGATTTGAATTAAAAAACCAGATCAAGAAAAAGAGCTTCTGGGTGTCCAATGCGATTATGATTATCCTGATTCTTGCCCTTACCTCCCTGCCCACGATTATTGGGTTTTTCACGGAGGATGGCCCTAGTGAAGAAGCGGGCGCTCATTATGAGGATAATGAACAAGTCCCTGATCAAACAGCACCAGAAGGCACAGGTCCTAGTGGCAAGCTCGGCAAGTTTGTCGCGGACGATTCCATTGACCTAGAGGTGTTGAGTCAGGTGTATCCTTTCTCTGAGATGATCCAAGTCAGTTCCGAAGAAGAGCTCAGAAGTGAGCTCATGAATGGTCAGGCTCCGGTGGGTATCCTCTTTGAGGATGGGCAGATGCGCGTGTTGGTCAAGAGCGAGAATATGAATACGGATGCCCGATCCTACGGCGAGGGCTTTGCCATCTACCAAAACCAAAAGATTCTAGCGGATGAGGGCGTCGATGCCGCCACCTACGAGAAGGCGATTATCAATCCTTCCTATCCCATAATCGAGTCCCTGGAGAAATCCTCCCTGCAGAATTTCATCATCGCTTACGTGGGCGTCTTTGCCATCTATTTGTTGATCATGCTGTATGGCCAATCGACGGCGACGATGATTGCCACCGAAAAATCCAACCGGACAATGGAAATCCTCATCACCTCCACCAAGCCCAAGACCTTGGTTGTCGGTAAGGTCCTAGCCGGTCTGGTCACCGCCCTGATTCAAATTCTGATTCTGACGGCATCGGTGGTTATCGGCATCACCATCAACAAGGGTTCCTATCCAGCTGGTATACTGCAGATGGTCCAAGAAAACATTACTCTTGAACTCTTCCTGGTCTTTACCATCTTTACCATCGCAGGCTTTGCCCTCTACCTGTTTATCTACGCCACATCCGGTGCCCTAGTCTCTAAGATTGAAGACATCAACAAGGCCCTGGTGCCCATCACCATGATCACCATGTTTGCCTTCTTCATCTCCTTCTTTAGCCTCTACGGTACCTCGGACAGCAACCTACTGAAGATTACCTCATTCATCCCCTTCACCTCCCCCTACGCCATGTTCATCCGCTACTCCGCTTTCGGCGTCAGTTTCGGGGAGCTCGCCCTATCCCTTGCCATCCTGGTCGCCACCACCATGTTGGTCGCCATGATTTGCATCAAGATCTACCGATCAGCCACCCTCAACTACGGCAAGAGCGTCAGCTTCTTCAAGGAAGCCCGCAATGCCTTTAAGAAGGATTAGTTTGTAGATAATAGCGTTTAAGAGCCATAATCCAGCGTCCCAAAGGTCCCAGGTGCATGTTGCATGACCCAACAAAAAAGCCCCCTCCATATGGAGGGGTGTCCGTAAAACAGTTAATCCTCCGTATGGCTTAGACCATGCGGAGGATTTGTTTATGTCTAATCTTCAAACTTGCTGGCGGCAAACGGTTTGTCAAAACCGTTTGCGGACGGCAAGTCCACA
>CAYFUF010000046.1:0-7166 GCA_964346245.1 uncultured Peptoniphilaceae bacterium
GGTTGTATCCCTGGTTATATCCTTGGTTGCCCTGGTTGGGGTAACCGCCCTGTTGGCCGTAACCAGCTTGGTTGTAACCGCCAGGTCCGCCCTGACCGCCATATTGGTTCTGACCATAAGGATTCTGTTGTCCCTGCTGGTAGGGGTTGCCTGCCTGAGGAGGATATCCTTGGTTGCCCTGTTGGTAAGGATTTTGGCCATAAGCTTGGTTCTGAGCCCCATATCCGTTGCCCGCTTGCTGACCGCCATACTGCTGTTGGCCGCCTTGTGGGCTGTTCTGTTGACCAGCTTGAGGGCCATGCTGTTGACCATACTGGTTCCCCTGACCACCCTGGTTACCTTGTGGGCCATACTGTTGGCCATACTGATTTCCCTGACCATACTGCTGACCATACTGATTTCCCTGACCATACTGTTGACCATACTGGTTCTGGTTGGTATAAGGATCTTGTCTACCCTCTTGACCCTGTTGGTAAGGATTTCTCGCTTGCTCTTCCTGTGAGGTGTTCGGTTGACCCGCTTCGGAAGGAGCGTTCTGTTCTGTAGAAGGTTGTTGTCCCTGTTCGCTTCCTACTTGATCTGAACCAGCGGCTCTTTCTCTTTGTTCCGCCTTATACTTCTCTGTCCATCCAGAATACGAATAACGACCTTCATCTACCTCGCTGGAGCTGCTATAGCGAGAATCATTATTGGCATCCTTGCTGTCATAGCGATTCTGGTTTCTCTCTGAATCACTGTCGTAACGAGTTTGCTTGTTATCATCCATATCTCTTTCCTCCTTAATAAGCGAATCGGCCGAGACCGACTTTCCTATATAATACCACTAGTTGTCTAAAATTAACGACAAGGCTAACATTTTTACCTTGATTTAACCTAAGGCGTGGAAATTTGCAGCGCCGCCACGCGATCATCATTTGCCGGTTTGAGCTTCCTCAGCATCCGGTACATGAAACCTGCCTCTAAGGGTTCAATCTCATCCAGATAAAAAATGAGATTCCAGCCCCGATTCTTGTATGCCACATACTGGTCGGCCTGGAGGGTGTTCTCCTTGCTGTGCCCCTTAATAACCAATATGCTGATTGTTGTCCATACCATGACAATGGCGGAAGCGATGAGGAACAAAGCGGATGCATTGCACGCTTCAGAACCAAAAGGCCAACAGACTAATCCCCGCAAAGTAGGCCAAGACTGTCCAATTGTCCTCCCCAAACTGGTAGCGAATAAAATCAATAAACCCCACTTCTACCTCCTTATATAATATGTAAAGAAACTAAGCCCCTTCACCGTCTTTTTCCCCATTTTTCTGATTAAAATTTTCTCCTATAAAAAGTATAAGCTATCTATTATCAATTTGCCACTAAGAATGGGATAGGAGCGCTGCTGGATAGGGCAATTATTGGTTTTGTAGAGTTTATTGACAACATGCTGGAGCATCCTTAATTAGTAACATAAAACTGCCGCAAAATGATTTCATCATTTTGCGGCAGCAAGATGCTAGAAAACTAAACTAGCAATATTTCATTAGCTTCTTATCCTATTACTTTCTTCTTTTTTTCTTATCACGCAATCCCAACAGACCTAAGCTGCTAGCGCCGGCCATGGCCAGGTAACCAAGCAAACCAGGATCTCCTGTTTTAGGTGCAGAAGTAGACTTGTCTGAAGATATTACATAGGAGACTTTGTCGGCCTTAACTGGTTGCGTATTTTTACCAGCCTCTGCTTCTTTCTGTACTTGCTCTACCGCATAATTGGTTTGCATCCTAGCAAGCTCTTTTTCTTTTTCATCAAGAACGGCCTTAGCTTCTTCTAACGCATCCTCGTTTGCAGCAAGGTCTGTTTGTGCTTGTTCTAATGCAGCTCTTGCATCAATGACCGCTTGAACGTAAGGCTCAAGTTCCTTAAATTCTTCTGGTACGCCATGTTCAATCAAATCCTTCGCATCAAGTGTGCTTGCTTTTTCTTGGTAAGCTAGGGCAAGAACGAGGTGCTCTTCTGCCTTGGTTAAGGCGTCTTTGTCTTTTGTGATGGTCTCTTCTAAATCAGCAACCTGTGTCGTTAGCTTATCAAAGGCGTCCTTAGCGATATGATAAGCTTCTAGCTCATCTTCGACTTGGCTATATGAGGTAACGTAGTGTAAGGTAGCCACATCTAGGTCTTCTGCTTGCTCGTCTAAGGCAAGACGTAGCTTGTCAAGTTCTCCCGTTTGGGTTTGAAGTAACTCTTGTGCCTTGTCCTTATCCCCAGTTCTCTTTTGGATGAAGATACCCGCATCTTCAATCGTTTTAGCTAGGGTGTTATAGGTGTCCTCTAGGGCTTCTTTTTCACCTGTTGCCGTTGTCAGCTGAGCGTATAGGCCTTGTGTATATACCTCATCAATCTCAACGAGAAGCTGCTCGCTTGTTCAGAGGCTGTTTGAAGGGCTTGTAGCGACTCATTCATTGCGGTTAACTGGTTTGTTAGGGCATCTTTGTCTGCTTCTAAGGTGGCTACGTTTTGAGCCAAGGTGTTTTCTTCGGCTTGAATACCAGCTAGGGTATTGGCTTTTTCTTGGTATTGACCCGCTGCCGCATCCAGCGCTTCTTTGTAGGTGGCAACCACTTCATTTTGCGCATTCTCTGCTTCTTCACATCCTACTGATTCTTCACATCCTGCCAAATCTGATCATAAATCTCAATAAAGTCGCCAGGGTGGGAGAATACTTCCAAGTTATCGAGGAGGTCACTGGGTGGATAGGAGACCTCCGAGTAGCGGTACTCGTCGCTGAGCAGCTCTTGGGCTTCGGAGCTGGGCAGGGAGTAGCCGACATATTCAGCGTTGATAGCGGCATTTTCTGGATCCAACATGAAGTTAATGAAAATCTCCGCATTCTCCTTGTTCTTGGCGTTTGCTGGAATGGCGAAGGTGTCAAACCAGAGGTTGCTGCCTTCCTCAGGGATCGCATAAGCGAGGTTGTCGTTTTCGAGGAGGGCTTCTTGGGCATCGCCTGAGAACATGACCGCCAGCGCGGCCTCATCATTTTTCATGATGTCCTTGATTTGGTCAACCAGGTAGGCGTAAACGATGGGATATTGGTCAATCAGGTCGTCCTTAGCCAGGTGGAGCTCCTCCTCATTTCTGGAGTTGAGGGAGTAGCCACGTCGGATGAGGGCAACGGCTAGGGAGTCCCGAGAGGAGTCCAGCATGATGATGTTTCTGGCATAGTCCTCGTCCCAGAGGATGTCCCAGGAGGTAACGGGTTCATGGACCATCGTCGTGTTATACACTATGCCGACCGTGCCCCAAAAGTAGGGCACCGAATAGGTTTGGTCCGGGTCATAAGTGTGGTTCAGGTACTCTTCATCCACATATTTCAAGTTGGGGATGTTGTCGAAGTTCAGCTTTTGGACCATCCCCTCCTTAATCATCCGCTCAAGCATGTAGTCGGAAGGCACAATCAGGTCGTAGTTGCTTCCCCCGCTCTTCAACTTGACGTAGAGGTCCTCGTTGGTGGTGAAGTTGGAATAGACGACGGTAATGCCCGTCTCCTCCTCAAACTTGCCAATCAAATCGGGGTCGATGTATTCGCCCCAGTTGTAGATGTTGACCACCTTGTTGGCGGACTCGGCATCGCCACCGCAAGCGGCCAGGCTGAACAAGAGTAGGAAGCCTGCGATCAGGCCAATCAGTCTTTTCTTCATTCCCGCTCTCCTTTCACACCGGTTTTTAGGTTCATGAGGATCATTAGAATGAGCATGGCCCCAAACATGAGGGTGGAGAGGGCGTTGATCTCCGGATTGATTCCCCGCCGGGCCATAGAGTAGACCATCGTCGACACCGTCTCCACCCCGTTGCCGGTGGTGAAGAAGGAAATGACAAAGTCATCGATGGACAGGGTGAAGGCCATAAGCGCCCCCGAAATAATCCCCGTCTTAATCTGCGGCAGGACCACTAGGCGGAGGGTCTGCATGGGAGTTGCGCCAAGGTCCATAGCCGCTTCCGTGTAAGCCCTCGGCATTTGCCGAAGCTTTGGTAAAACGGATAGGACGACGTAGGGCACGGTGAAGGCAATGTGGGATAGGACCAAGGTCAGATAACCTGAGTCCAAGGTCAAGGTCCGGTATAGGACCATGAAGCCGACAGCCGCCACAATATCCGGATTGATGACCGGAATCTGGTTAAGGGCAAGGATGAAGCGGCGGCGATTAGCGCGAAATTCGTAGATGCCGATCGCGCCCAAGGTGCCCAGGATGGTGGATACAACAGTTGCGATGGTTGCTACCGACAAGGTATTTTTCAACGCCGACATGATCTCATCATTCTGGAAGAGGGACTCGTACCAGTGGAGGGAGAAGCCATCCCATGACCCTCTTGTCTTCCCTTCGTTGAAGGAAAAAACGATTAGGACGATGATGGGCGCATAGAGGAAGGCATAAATCAAAAAGAGGTAAATGCGTTTTAACCACTTAGACATTTTCTGCACCTCCTGCCTGTTCTACGCTGGCAACCAGCTTTTCAGCCTTTGTAGGGCCCTTGACTTTTTCGTCATCATCCTTGGAGAAAATAAGGGAGACGACCAAAAAGATCATGAGGATAACGGCCATAGCCGACCCATAGGACCAATTGCCCGTCACCGTGAACTGCTGCTCGATGATGTTTCCGATGAGGTTGGTCTTGTTGCCACCCAAGAGCATGGTAATTTCAAATGTCGATAGGGCGGGAATGAAGACCATCGATATGCCCGACGCCACCCCAGGTAGGGATAGGGGGAAGATGACCCTCGTGAAGGTCTTGACCTTGTTGGCGCCCAGGTCGGCTGCCGCCTCAATCAAGGATTGGTCCATCTTCTCCAAGGCGGTGTAGATGGGCAGAATCATGAAGGGGAGGAAGTTGTAGACCATACCCAAGATGACTGCCCCCTCGGTGTAGAGCATGTCTACCTTGCTGAGGCCGATGGAGTCCAAAAACTGGTTTAAGATGCCGTTTCTAGACAGGATGGTAATCCAGGAATAGGTCCGCAAGAGGAAGTTCATCCACATGGGGATGACGACTAGCATCATGGCCGTTGGCTGAAATCTCGTCTTCATCCGGCTCATGATGTAGGCAACGGGATAAGCTAAGACCAAGCACAGGATGGTGGCAATGCCAGCTATGCGGACGGACTTGAAGAGGGTAATCAGCGAGCTAGAGCTAAAGAAGCGCTGAAATTGGACGAGGGACAAGTTGCTGTCCCCGTCTTGGAAGGCGTAGTAGATGATCATCAGAAGGGGCACGATGACAAAGATAGCCAACCAAACGAAGTAGAGGGAGCTAGTTTTCTTGTAAGTCTTCATCGCCTTCGATTTCCCCCTTCCTCATGACATGGATATTCTCGGGTTGAACCACGATGCCAATGGGCGATCCAATCTCGTGGGTCTTGGTGGACTGGCAAAGGTAGGTCTCGTCGCCAACCTGAATGTTCATCTCGTAGTGGACGCCCATGAAGAGGCTGGTCAAAATGGTGCCTTCCAACATGCCTTGGCCGGAGGGAACCAGCTCCACATCCTCTGGGCGGATGACCACATCCACCGCCTCATTGGGATAGAAGTCGAAGTCGACGCAGTCAAAGAGATGGCCCGAAAAAGTGACTTTATAATCTTCGTGCATGATGCCCTCCAAGATATTGGACTCGCCGATGAAGTCGGCAACAAAGTCGTTGATGGGCTCATTGTAAATGTTGATGGGCGTGTCAATCTGCTGGACGATGCCCTCCTTCAAGACGACAATCCGGTCGCTCATGGTCAGCGCCTCTTCCTGGTCGTGGGTAACGAAGATAAAGGTAATGCCAACCTCCTGCTGAATCCGCTTCAGCTCCAGTTGCATTTCCTTCCTCAGCTTCAAATCCAAAGCGCTCAAGGGTTCATCCAAAAGCAAGACCTCGGGCTCATTGACCAAGGCGCGGGCAATCGCAATCCTCTGCTGCTGACCGCCCGATAGCTGGTCAATCTTGCGGTTCTCATAACCAGCTAAGCCAACCAGCTTCAACATTTCCTTCACCTTGCGGTCAATCTCTTCCTTATTGACGCCCCGAATCTGCAGGCCGAAGGCAACATTCTCCTTCACATTGAGATGGGGAAACAAGGAATAGCGCTGAAAGACTGTATTCAAAGCCCTCTTGTGGGGTGGCAAGGAAGTGATATCTTTCCCATTAAAGAGCACCTGTCCCGAGTCGGGGCTCTCAAAGCCGCCAATCAAGCGCAAGGTGGTAGTCTTCCCACAGCCCGAAGGACCCAAAAGCGTAATAAACTCATTTTCCTCAATGGTCAAATTCAAATCCTTGAGGACCAACTCCCCGTCATAGGTCTTATTTAAATCTACTAATTCAATTTGGCTTGCCATACTTCCTCCTAAAACGTGGGCGGGGTCGCCACCCATAAAATGCGAGCAATCTTCTTATTGGGATTTGCCATATAAAACGGTTCATCAGCCTCAAAGTAGAAGCTGTCCTTCTTCTTAATCTGGAAAGTCTTCTCCCCATAATTCAGCTCAACGCTGCCATCCAGGACATAACCAAAGACCTCCCCCTCAAAAGGCGGATAGTGCTTGGTTGCCCCCTCGCTCTCCACTTCCACAATTACGGGCTCCATCTCTCTCACCTGCGCATTAGAGATTAGCCAGGCCATACTCGAGCCCAACTCCCCATCCCGAGACACAATTGCCTCGTCCTTCCGGTAAACCACCGGCTCCTCCTCTGACTCCACGAAGAAGCCCGCCATGCTCAGCCCCAAGGCATTCACAATGTTCTCCAGCGTATCCACCGAAGGCGATGTATGGTCCCTCTCCAACTGGGAGATAAACCCCTTCGTCAGATCCGACCGGTCAGCCAGCTCCTCCTGGGTCAGGCCCATCTGCAGTCTTCTATTCTTAATCTTCTCGCCGATATTCATAGCCTCTCCCTCTACCAATCATCCAGCCATCGCCACCCAGCCCGCGGTCAACAAATCGAACTTTTTGTTTATTATATTAAACTCTAGAATATTATAAGGGAAAGGGAATAAATTTCAAGACCTTTAGTTAATTATTGCAGCCCCCCAAACTCTTGGGCCATGGTCGGGGGGCAAAGCGGCTCGGGGCATGGCCCTTTGCGTCCCAAGGCGTCCCAGGCGGGGCGAGGGCATGGCCCTTCGCGTCCCAATCCGTCCCAGAGTGCT
>CAYFUF010000046.1:7266-9112 GCA_964346245.1 uncultured Peptoniphilaceae bacterium
TTCTGGCTCAGTTGGCTCTTCTGGTTCAGCTGGCTTTTCAACCAAAGTGTTAGTCAGCTTAAAGCCGGTCTCGGCATTACCTGTAATTGCAGTTGTGTAACCATCAACAGCAACTTCCTCGATGGTGTAGGCAATCTTCTGACCATCCTTGAACTCGTCGAGGTCAGTGAAGGTGTCTGTCCATTCTCCCTCTGCACTCAGGATTCGAGTCCTGCCTGTATCTTCCCCATCAGCAAGCAGCTAAACGCTTACGGACTCGGGACGGAGACCGTCTTGGTCATTTTGGTCGTTCCAGACCTTGGTTACATCAATGGAGATAGGCTCGGGCTCCACAGCTTTGGTATTCAACACGCGGAAAATCTTGCCGCTGGTATCGCCTTCTGTAATAGTGAATTCGCCCAGTGCGTTGCCTGAGCTGCCCTCGGGAATGAAGGTGGTGCCATCTGCTGCATCCAATTTGATGATTAAAACTTCGCCCTGGCCGAGCGTTGCAGAAGCTGAACCAGGATTAATGCTTTGATAGCTGGTCGAACTACCGGTTGCTAGGTTGCCGTTCCCATCCGTAAGGGACACGGTTGCCGTATTCTTGAGCGTTAATGGAAAGTCAACCTTGGAGTTGTCCGTCCGATAAGTAATGCGGAAGTAGACAACTTTACCGCCAACGGCATTGCCCTCGCCATTCAAGCGGTTAAGGATAGGGTCGGCAGCCAATTTTTCGGGCCATAAATCCGTCGTCTTCAAACCCGGCACATCCTTGTTGGATGGCGATCCTAGGTTAACCAAGAGCGTGTTATCTCCGGTCGCAGCATCCACGTAGACCCCGTAGTTAAAGGTTGTTTCCTGCACGCGTACACGGAATTGGTCTAGACTTTCACCCGTATTTTGAGTCAAAAGGGTCATATGCGTAGGCACTAGGTTTGTGCTGGCAGCAAGATATACCTTGCCCCAAAACTCAGGTTGCAAAGGGGAATAGGTACCATTTGCATTGGTTAGGTAACCCGGCATGGCCGCTGAAATCTGAAGTGAACCTGGAAGTAGTGTGCCATACACCCCATCTGGCAAAGTATCTTCAAACAGGACGTTGTTCCAGGTGTTCTGCGCAGCAGATGCGCTAACACCAGACACACCTTCTGGCAGGGCCAAGGAAGTGCCATTGGAATGGTAGAGGGCCTTCGTAATCTGATTTCCTACGGTGATGGAATAGTTTCCAGAATACTTAGAGCCTGGCAAATCCAATAAGGTGTCGGTGCCATAGCAACTCTTAACTGTCTTTTCCGAAGCCCATCCATCGACTGCAGCATCAGGGATTGGATTATCCGAGAAGATGACCCGTAGGGTGTTGATGCCAAGCTTTAGCTTATCCGCCGTTATGGTAATCAGCTGCTCTTGGTCATTAGTAATCTCAATATTTTCTACAGATCCATCGCCATAGACAACTTGAATGGTTAGAATCTTAGGATCTGGAACTTGGGTCGTTCCTGCATTCACCTTGGCAAGGAGCTTAAAGGCGTTGTCCGCACTGACATCCGTAACGATTCCGCCGGATGTAAAGCCCGCTGGCTCTTGCAGAGTCAGACTGCCAAGGCCGGACGAGGTCCATGCAAATCGATACTCCTTCTTCAACCAAGTGAGGTCTTTCTTGGCATCCCCCACAGTCAAGGTCTTTACCACATTCTCCGTGGTGCTGGACAAATCTTTTGCTCTAAGGCGGTCAGCGCCCGAGTCGATAGCAAAGCTAACAAAAGTAGATTGCAGCTCTTCCGCCTTCTCGTTCAGCGTAATCGTAATCTCGTTCTGGTCGAATTTCAATTCGCCGATGACGTTGCCCTCCCCATCACGAACGCTC
>CAYFUF010000047.1:0-7361 GCA_964346245.1 uncultured Peptoniphilaceae bacterium
TAGAAGGAACGCTATAGGTTTCTCCATCAACAACTTCTGTAGTCGCAAATTCTTCATTGATCGTACCACCATTAGGATCAATCGTTACTTTATAGGCGGTAGGCTCAACAATATTCCAAACAGCGACTAGTGTGGTATCGTTCCAACCATCCCTAATCATGTTGTCGCGAAGTACGAAGTTATTATTGACTCTTGGTCCTTTCTCTGTTTGGTAGGCCCAATACTTTTGCGTTCCATGCTCATGATAGATAACTGTCGTATCAAATAACTTGATCCATTGACCAGACGCCGAAAATGTTTCATACTTTTGATTGGTATAGATGGGATTTCCATCATCGTTGAAGGTATATAGGTCAGGGTTAACCAACGTTCCACCGTTAATATCAAAAGTTAATGTCGCATATTCAACCAAGTCAGGATCTTGTTCCAAATATAAAGCGTATCCGGGAAAGGTGGTTGGATTACTTGGCACAACGATTCTTGCTGTATTAGCTGATAATACCTCTGCGTCATTTCGTGGATTGAAATGGCTCATTGTAGAATCTTGAGGCAAAGTCATCGTCAAAGTATAGGTGCCTGGCTTAACATTCTGGAAAGAAAGTTTTTCGCGCATTGACGATATCGCATTGGAATTAATAACCTCTCCAGTCGCTTGATTGGTTAACGTATAGGCTTCTGGATTATTGTTGCGGTTACGATAGATCTCTGTTTTCACTGGTGTCTCTTCGCCAATAAAACGATACAAATCAATCAAAACGCCAGTTGTCTTTGACCAAACAGCGGTGAATGTTGTATCGGCGTTCAGTGTATAGTCGCTACCTACATAATAAATTTCATCTTGACCCGCTACTGACCATCCCATGAAGGCATAATCGACATAGCTGACACGAACATAGCTCTCAGCAGGACTTGGAAGCACGATTGATTCACCTGCTGTAGCTACAGTCATAGCTTCTGGTGCAGTGCTGTATTCGGAAACAAATGAAGCAGTCAGCTCCGTAGATGGAGCTTCTGGCTCAGTTGGATCCTCAGGTACTATAGGATCTTCTGGTTCCTCTGGCGTGGTAGCCTCCGCTAGCGAGATAGCGCTAGTGGATTTTAAGCCCGGTATAGTAAAGTAAGTCTCTAACTTAGCCGTTACATTCACCAATTGACCTTGTACGCTAGGATTGGTTAGTAACCCCCAATCAGCTCGAAGAGATGCAGGGAGCTGTACGGGCATATAGGCTGAAGATTCAGCCGCAGTTGGTGCGTTACCAATTACGATATTCGTATCAGTATCATGATTCTCAGTAATTAATTTTGGACCATTTTTTATGGTTCCAATAATATAACCTTGAACCGTTTGTGTAGAGCCATCATTTTTAGCAATAGCTGCTTCCACACTCAATTCTCCAGCAGCTTCCGCCTTATGCGAAAAAAGGCCGCCAGAAAACACCATTAAGAATGCTAAAAATATAGCTAGAAATCTTTGACTTAATGGTTTCCTACGTGAATGTTCCATGTTTTCCTCCATAATTTTTACAATTACAAACAGGTGAACTATTCAATATCTACGAACAACGGTGAACTATTCAATTGTCAGCAATGCTTATAAGAAACCCTTTCCAGGGTTTATTGCTTCCCCTATATATTAACCAATTTGACAACAATTATTGATGAAAATCGTAAATATTGTGTAAATTGTAAGAAAGCTCACAAAAATTTGTCATTTCTTTGTAGGATATAGCACAGGCAATTAGCCATTTTTGTGGTAAGCTATATAGACGCTAATAGATTTAACATATGACTGATAAAGGAGGTCCCATGTTAAATATTAATATGATTGTCAAAGGGGAAGATGTTAAGGGTCAGGGAGTGGGATCAGCTTACAAGGAAATCGTAAATCTGATTGAAACCCACGCTAAAGATGACCTCCACCTATCCTTTAATGACGATACTAACTGCGATATTAATCATGTGCATACCGTCCATCCTTCGTGCTATATGCAAATGACTACATCAAATCTGCCATCATGCATGCATGTTCACTTTCTAC
Organism: uncultured Peptoniphilaceae bacterium; assembly: GCA_964346245.1. Taxonomy (GTDB): domain Bacteria; phylum Bacillota; class Clostridia; order Tissierellales; family Peptoniphilaceae; genus CAYFUF01. Next base: position 2,039 of record CAYFUF010000047.1, read on the forward strand.
CAGAAACACTTGAGGATAGCATTAAACTGCCCAAGCTCTTTCAAAAAACATTCTACAACTATGTGCTGAAGATGTATAAGAAAGCAAATGAGCTTGTCGTTGTCAATCCAATTTTCATCGATGACCTGGTTAGCTACGGTTTAAACCGAGACAACATCACCTATATTCCAAATGTCGTTGCATCAACCTCATTCTACCCCAAAGAGATTCATGCTGAACATCCTCTGAGAGAAAAATTTATGGCTCCCAAAGACAAGTTTAACGTTCTTGGGGTTGGTCAAGTGCAGACAAGAAAAGGGGTGCTCGACTTTGTGGAAATCGCTAAATTAATGCCTGATGTCAATTTCATTTGGGCTGGTGGGTTCAGTTTCGGTAAAATCACGGATGGATATGAGAAACTGGAAGATATGATGAACAATCCCCCAAATAATGTCCACTTCGTTGGCATTATTGACCGCGAGGAAATGAACGACTTATACAATATGGCTGACTGCCTGCTCATGACCTCCTATAATGAGCTCTTCCCTATGGCCATCCTAGAAGCCATCAACGCCGATATCCCCCTCCTGCTCCGTGATTTGGACCTTTATGAAAAAATCTATTTCACTGACTATTTACGTGCTTCGAACAACGAAGAATTTGTTAAAAGCCTCTATCAGTTGCGAGATGATGCGCTAGTTCGGGAGAAAGCAATCAGCTCTTCACGAAAAATTGCTAGTGATTATTCTGAAGAGCATATAGCCAAGCTTTGGATTGACTACTATAATCGGATTGCGAAAAAGTGGGCTTAATAGAAAGAACGAGATAAACACAAAAAAAAAGAGGTGGCGAATGCCACCTCTTTTTTTTGTGAACTATTGATACGTTTCAAAGGGAGCAGCTTTAAGCTAAAAATCTAAGCTGCCTTTTTTAACCCTATCGTGAACCAGATTCAAAAGCAATCCTTCTGCAACTTCTCTCATTTTCTCTTCGCCTTTTAGCTCTTTGATGATTTCAAGAGCAAAGTAAACAGCTGTAGCTGGGCCTTGTGAGGTGATTACCCTTTGCTCTCTATCGTTAACGACCAACTTGTCTCCATTATACTTCTTGAATTGTACCTGATCCCTCATCGCAGGATACATGGTCCCCTCGGTATCTTTAGCGATACCAGCAGCATCAAGTACGATTGGACTAGCACAGATGGACGCCACATACGCGCCCTTATCATGCTGTTGTTTGATGAGATCGATTACCCTCTCATCACAGGCTAAGAGATCAGCGCCTGGGCCTCCGCCAGGGGTAATGATCATATCATAATCCGCTGCATCCACATCTTCAATCAGCTTATCGGCCATTATTCTTACGCCATGGTCGCCCTCTGTTTCCAAACTACCCTGGGTTGCAACAATGTCAACTGTTATTCCTGCACGGCGCAGATAATCTACCACCGTTAGGGCTTCCACTTCCTCGTAACCTTTACTGAAAAGAATCATCACTCTCATACTGGTATCCTTCCCTTTCTACGTTAGTAATCAATCCTGCCTTTACTCTTCTCTTATACCCATCATGACAGGAAAGAGTGGAGTAATCACCCCTATACCTCTGTCTCCCGATATCTAGTCATTAGCTTTAACAAGAAAAGAGCAACTAGGAGTAAGAGCAGAGGTACAACAAAACCAGCATCACCAGTTTTGGGCGCAGAAGGGGTCTTTTTATTCTCAGGCATCTTGGGAACTTCCGGCTTCTTGGTTATAGTGACGGTTTGCCCCTCATCATTGATGTCTTGGTGGCTTGCTACTTCTCTACCCTCACGGTATAAGCGCTCAAAAACGACAATATCTTTGCCCGCTAGTGAAGAACCATCGAAGTAGAATTCCATAGTTACCTGACCGTCTGCCTCAGTTGGAATGAAAGACTTGGTCGATCTGACCTCATTTCCATCGATGAGAAGTGGTTTATCCGTTTCTTTATCCATCAAGATACCCTGTAGCTCATACTCTTTCCCTACTATTAAATTGTAATAGCTGACGACATCATCAATGCGCATTTCTTTCTTCGCTTCCTTCACCTTTTGCCCCTCGATCGTTGCTTGAGTATGCAAACGTGGAATCTTTTCATTATCTATGCGTAGAGTAGTCGTCTCTTCCGCTTGTGGATTCAATTCAACAAGAAAAGGATTCTCTTGAGAAAAATAGCCATCTGTGGCTTTTGTCTCCTGGAGATAATAGTCGCCCAACTCAAGATTTTCAATGAGGATGTGGCCGTTCTCATCAGTTAGGTAGCTTGCTACGACTTGGTCGCCTTTGATTGCATCCACAGCAATGAGTTGAAACTCCGTGCCCTGAATTGGAATCTCACTACCTGCCTCAAGTTTGAAAATTTCTATTTCTTTTCGGATGAGGTCATTTTGGAAAGGCTCGACGGTACTGACTACGGTCGAAGGACTTTCCGTATCGACGAAGGAGAATGAAACTTCCTGGTTTTGATCATCCAAATGGTAGACTTCGGAAGTGGCCATCTCCTTAATATAGAAATTGCCATCGATGGGTACCTCTTCAAAAGAACCTTTTACGGTGAAATAACCATCGATAGGTTCACTATTGGTCTTATCCACCGTTACCGTTGTCACCCCTATTAAGGAGTCTTGTGGGATCGTTACGCCACTTTCTGTATACGGAGATGCTAGGTACAAACCAAAGCTAGCCGTCATATCGACAGTAAAGTATTCTGACTCTTCAAAAGACTTATCAAATTCGAAGACTAAGCTTTTTCGGTTATTGAAAGCGCTGAACGTTTGCGAGAGCACTCGACTAGCAGGATTGCCCGGGCTTATTTCGATCAAGTGCTGGCTGCTATCTGGGAAGTAAGAAGAAGGTGTCTCGACTTCCTTCAGATAATAAGGACCAAGAGGAAGCTCGCTACTCCTACTCGGACCGTCACTGGTGGTAGTAATCTCTTCGATAAAATCACCTTCATGATAGAGCAGAGTTTGCCCATCGTAGGATAGGATATCAGCCGCTGCATAAATGTGCCACCGGGTTCCTGCAAGAAAATCTTCTTCAAAATATAGTCTCGTTAAGCCTGCTTCATCCACTTGGTAACTTTTCAGTAAATCACCTGTCTTATAAACCTCGATGATTCCTTTTTGTGGCTCATTCACAACTTCGATAACCACTTCTTCTATGGTCAAATCTTCCATAATCGTAAGCGCTATATCAGCCCCATTGGGGTCTAAGAAATAACCGCTTGGGCCTTTTACTTCCCTAATAGTGTAGGCGCCTGGTTTCAACGGTCTCGGCAAAAGGACTGTGCCCGTATTATCTGTTGTAAACAAGGATAGCGTTTCTCCACTCGGATTAACCTCCAAGACCACAGCCTGTCCAGACTCATCATAAAGCTCGAACTGAACACCCTGCTGAGCTATAGTCTGTCCCGTTTCCCTATCTTTTTTAACGAGCCGCAACCAATAGAGCTCTTCAGGGTTCTCTAAGGCATAGGTGTAGTTCGCCCAGTTTCCATCGATGACAACCGTGAAATCCTCGATTCTCCTGTAACCTTCAAATTGGTTGACTTGACTTATGATATAGGTACCTGCTGTTATCCATTTTGATGTTGCCTGGCCATGCTCATTAGTCTTCATACTATCGACCACATTACCTTGCTGGTCAATGATATGAAATTCTATATCTCCCTCGGGCATCCTAGTCGGATTATCGGGATCCAAAGGATAGGATTCAACTGCCTCTTTCGTTATAGAAAGTCGGCCAAATTTCTTCAAGTTATAATAAGAAAGCTGAGCCTTATCTTGGCTTTTCGTTTCTGGAGCTTCCCCTACTAGATACGCATAGGTTTTAAAATCTTCGCCATTGGCATTAGCTTTGTTATTCTCATTTAACTCCTTGATGCGCTCATTATAGAAGTCTTTCAGACCATCATAGTTATAAGCCAGCTGCTCAACTGAACTCGTATAGGTATTGTTTGATCCATCGGGACTACCCTTGACCCGAATAGCGATGGGGTTGATATCATAGGCAGCTGGTGCCTTCACCTCCACTATGTCATAAGTGCCCAAAGGCAAGTCTATGCTCGAGGCCAAACCAGAGCTGTCTGTTACCAGATAATCGACTACGGTGCCCACTGCAACAGTGGAATCAGGATCATAGGCTTCAACCAAGCGGACTTCAAACTCAGCACCAGATAAATCATCAACGTTAAGCTCCCCTTCCAGGAGATCCATCTTTTTTACTTGAAACCGCATAAATTGGCTAACTTCTTCCTCAGGTATTATTTCTAGCTGGGCGCCAAAAGTATGCATGACCTGAATATTGGAGTGAAGAGCCTGGGCATTCGGCGTGTCTGGCGTGTAATAAACCTCGATATAGGCATTAGTTACGCCAATCCTTCCGCCGCGTATCGCCTCCCTTAACCAGTTATAGAATTGTTCCGTCTGGGTCATCCGATTGAGAGGTAAGGTAATATTTACTATTGCCCCATCGGTAAGTCTAGCTAGGTAAGAATCCAAGCTGAAATACCATGACCAAAACATGATATTCTCAAAATCTCTAAGGTTAGCTGGCGTAATCTGGTCATGAGGAGCATTCGGCCTTTCTTCCTTATACAAACGGATGATATCGTTTAGCGTAGCGTCAGAAACTGACGATGAACCGATTACGGCAGATAAGAAACTGTAGGATGAAGCATTCGAATTGTAGGAATCAATCTGAGCTTGCCAACCTCCTGGAAAGCGATAACTGTTATAGCGGTCAAAGAAAGCCTTCCAGTTACTGCCATCCAATACATCTGTTGACAGCCTGATACGGTTGGTATAATTGAAACCATATTCAACAAAAGGATTTGCACAGATGGCTAGCTGTTCCCCAAACCAGGTCATAGGCGTGTACCAAGCGACACCATCGCCTGTCGATTCTGGCTTACCTAAATAGTAGCTTGCATTTGGGCTGTAGATGCGGGCAAGCCTATCCAATAGCGCCTGATTGCCTAAGAATTCAATGCCCGTGTAATGGGAGCCTCCCCACTCTACAAGTCGGTAGTTGGAAACGTCGTGGCTAACGGTAATATCGCCTGCTGCATGAGTCTCCCTTTGGTCAGTATTTGGGCCATATCCGGTGAACACCAAGAGCATGGCCAGTAAAAATGTCACTAATCTTTTCTTTTTCACGTTCTCTTCCTCATCTTTCTTTTTTACGATTTCCAATAAAAAAAGGAAGCTGCATACGCAACTTCCTAAGCCATTACTGGATAATATTAGTCTAACATGTCCTAGCACCAAAGGTGACCCAGAACGTTTCAATATGAAAGGCTATTTTACTTAAATCATATCTGC
>CAYFUF010000047.1:7461-8872 GCA_964346245.1 uncultured Peptoniphilaceae bacterium
GAGAAGAAGAGGCGTTAATCATGGTGACTGATGAGATGATTAACACTGCAACTGAGTACGAGATAATCACTGTTTCCCGCGATGAACTCGATATCGAGGAGGCAAAATTTGGGGATACCCTGGTAAAGTACACTACCCTCCCCTATACAGCTAAAGATCCATCATCTCATCTCAGTCTTGATCTCGAATTCGTCCTCTATACTTTCGAGTATAATAATCAACTATATCTAGCTGGTGCTACCTTTAATCCAGAGCAAGGAGAGTTTTTTAAAACGATCATGCAATATATCTTTACTTAAACCTTCACCACAGCAAACTAATTGAAAGGTCCCCTCATCCATATTGATGAGGGGACCTTGATTCTTATTATCTCTTGTTTATTGCTTCTTGCGGTAGAAGGTAATGATTGAGTGGCCCACTTTTTCTTCGTCCACCATGAGCTCAACCTCGACAACCTTAATTTTGAAACCTTCAGATAGGAGTCTCGTTTTCGCAAAGAGTTTGTCGCCCAGTTCCACGCTCTTCAGAAAGTGATACTCTTCACTCAGCGTAACAAAAGCTCCCTTATCATCGATTACGGCGAAGCCGCCAGCGGTATCAGCTAGCGCTAAACCGACTCCCCCGTGCATACTGCCCAGGGGGTTCAGATGCTGGTCTTGAATTTCGATGTAGAAGGCAGGCTCCCCATCGATATCCTCGCCAACTTGAATGCCTAATAATTTGCCAAAGGGATGATTGGTGATTCGATCAATCAAACCCTGCTTTTTTTCCTGTCTTGTTCTTTCTGTCATGTTATCTCCTTACCTATCCTCATATGAATACTTACTCCGTAGAGCTTATTTATCTTTCATTTCTTTACTATTACCCATCAAGGTAACAATACTCGATATGAATCGCACTAAGATTAAACTTCACCAAGAAGCCAAATAAAAAAGCGGCTAAACAACTACGTTTAGCCACTATCTCACAAGCCGGCAATAGGACTTGAACCCACAACCTACTGATTACGATTCAGTTGCTCTACCAATTGAGCTATGCCGGCACGATTTTAATATTATAACGAAAAGTGTTGAATTTAGCAAGTGGTTGACACGGGAATCTTGGCTCACTAAAACGTAAAGTAAAGGGCATGCTAGATGAATTAAGCACGCCCCGTTTATTGATCTTCCTAGAAGGTGATTATTCCAGTAACAAATCCCACAATGATCATGATTACACTTATGGCGTAGAGCCAAGGGACACTAAATTTAATGTGCTCACCGATTTGAACATCATCCACTAGGCCTAAAGATAACCAGGTAGCAGGTACTAGCGGAGAAATCATCAAGGCAACGTTCTTACCAATCAGCATGGTTTTTGCTGTATTGGCTGCAGCAACGCCAAAAGCTTCGCCCACCTCTAGAATAGGAGG
>CAYFUF010000048.1:0-8023 GCA_964346245.1 uncultured Peptoniphilaceae bacterium
ATCCGCCTACCTCGCCAATTATGAGGTTGAAGGCAGCCGCTTTAACGACAAAGAGCTGCCCCAAATGACTGCCGACGACTTCTATCAGCTTGCCCTTTGGGCTCAGGATAATCCACACGCCGGCGACCAGCTGGAAGAAGAAGATAAATACGCCTACCAGGTGCTCATTGAGGCCTATATGAGCAACTAACTGCTCGCTGAAATGAGGAGGGTCTGTGTTAAGCAGGCCCTCTTTTTGTGCCTGTTTTTGGGACGAGGCTCATGCCTGAGGTTCAAGCTGTGCGGCGGTTTCGGCCGCGGGTGCGGCCAAACCGCCATGCAAAAACCAGAGACCGCTTTAGGCAGTCTCTGGTCTTCACAATCATCTATGGGCTTTGGGAAAGGGGTAGTCTTGTCAATGGCATAACAAAAGCCCATATCGATATCTGATTTAGTTGTTGTCTTCGGTCTCATCATCAAAGTCCTCGACGTTATCGAAGTCGGAGACGTCCTTCTCCTCCATCTTACCGTCGACGATCTCGAAGATGCGGTCACAGTATTTGAGCAGGCGGGTGTCGTGGGTAACCATGACGGTGGTCCGCTCGGCTTCTTGGGTCATGTCCTTGAGGAGTTGGACCACTTCCATTGCCCTCTCCGTATCTAGGCTAGCGGTGGGCTCATCGGCGAGGAGGAGCTTGGGGTCGGGATAGAGGGCGCGGCAGATGGCTGCCCGCTGTCTTTCGCCGCCGGATAGGTCGCCGGGATATTGGTCCTTGCGGCGGGTGATGCCGACTTTATCCATCAACTTCTCGGCTTTCTCTTGGTCGTACTTGTCGCCAGTTAGCTTGTCTACTAGTTGGAATTGCTCGGCGATGGTCAAAAAAGGAACGAGGTTGGAGGCCTGGAGGATGAAGCCAATCTCCTGGAAGCGGAGCTGGCTGCGCTCGTCTGGGCTCATGTCGTTTAAATTTTTTCCGTTGAAGAAGATGTCTCCTTCGCTGGGCTCTTGCAGGCCGCCCATGATGGTAAGGAGGGTGGATTTGCCTGAGCCGGATGGGCCAACGATGGCAACGAGCTCGCCCGCATTGACGGTAAATGAGGTGCTTTGTAGGGCTTGGATCTCTTCATCGCCATCTTGGAATGTCTTGCTTACGTTGTCAAATTTCATAATTTCACTCATGTTGCCCCCCTTAGTCTAAAACTTCTAGTGGATCGACTTTGGTAACGCCACGGACGGAGAACAGGGCTCCAATGAGCGATGTGACGGCAAAAAGTCCAGCAATGATGGCATAAAAGACGTAGTTTGATCGGAAAGGCACGGAGCTTGGTAGAACGAATTCCGAGGCTACGGTCAGTAAGAGGCCGGTTAAGCTGCCGATTGTGCTAACCAGTACGGTTTGGATGAGCACTGATTTGGCAATGTACTTGTTGGAGATTCCCTGTACTTTCATGATGCCGAAGGTTTGTTTCTTCTGCATGGTGATAATGTACATGAACACGCCCAGCACGATGGTGGCAATCAGAATGAGAAAGCCGATCATCAGTCCGAAGGTAAGAACTTGGGCAGTGTATCCGGGCAACTCGGAAATAAAGGTATCGATGCTGATGACATCGTAGTTATCATCAGTTTCTGGTTGGTTTTCGCCATGAACGAGAATGCCGGCGATGCGCTCAGGCACTTCGAGGGTAGCGGCTGAGGTAACGTCGGGATCAAGGTCATCATCTTCTAAAGACTGGAGAAAGCTCATGTTGGTTGCTGAAGCTTGCTGCAAGTCGGTATAGATGACTGGGCTGACATTGTACTTCGCTTCTGCAGTGAAACCAACAATCTCATATTCCCGGTCGTTCATGCTGAGCACCAGCGTGTCACCCATTTCTAGCTCATACTCTTCTTTCAAGCTTTGGGAGGCAAGCACTTGGTCGGCATTCTCTGGTAGGTTACCTTCGATGACTTCGGGGTAGGCTTTGGATTCTTGGTCCATGCCCACGAGCACAAGGTCGATCGTGGAAGCTTCTGCTTCATCGCCATTCTTGTAGGCGACTGATCTAGCTAAGTTCAAAGGCGATATATCGTACTGATCAAAATCGTCTAGGACAGATACGTCCATCATGGATGAGGACAGGTTCCCATTCGTTCCACTCTTGAGGACGATAGCATCCGCTTCCCACTCTTCTACAGCTGATGTGTTATCTTTTGCAAGCCCATACGCAAGGCCTGTCAAAAAGAAAACGAGATAGCTGATCAAGATGACTATTCCAATAATCAGCAAGAAGCGGCCCTTGTCTTTCTTCATTTCCTTTATGGCTAAAAACATATTTTCTCTCTTCCTATTTGAAGGGTATTTAGTGATATGAGACAATGATATCAAATACAATTTTTTCTGTATATAAAAGAAAAATAATAAGACACAAGAGGAGAGTTGTCTCACATGGCTAGTCAAAACTTTGTCCCAGAAGCGATTATGCTAAGCTTTATTCAACTTCTGGAGAAAGAAAAATATGCAGATATCAGCGTCATCCACCTTTGTCAGAAGGCTGCGGTAGGTAAGGCCTCCTTCTACCGCTACTTCAACAGTAAAGAGCACCTTTTGATGGAGGTCATCCACTCCTACACCGGCCGCTGGTTGATCAGCGCCAAAAGCCTAGAAATCAGCACCAGGCATTACAACAACATGACCAAGGAAAACTTCCTTACCCATGTGTACAGCAACCAGTCTTTCTACAAGAGCCTCTATGACAACAAGCTCTTCCACTTCCTCAAGCCCTCAATTGAAAAAATTGTCGATGAGCAGCTTCCTGACCCCAAGGCTGCCCCCTATGTCCTTGCCTGGATGATTGGCGGTCTGCTGAGCTTCGTCGAGGAGTGGGTTGCCCAAGATTTTCGCGAGGACCCGGATGAGATTGACCGCCTTTTGCAAGAATATCTGGAAGATCTGGAAAAGCGGAAGTTAGCCAGTAAGCGCAGGGTGTGAAAAAGTCCTAAGGACGTAGAGAAGGCGAAAAAAGAGGCAAATGAAAAGGGCCATGCATGGCCCTAAAACCTTCTATCTCCCTTTTCGCCCCAAGCTTCGGGCAAGGCTAATGATAAAGGGCAAAACAATGAATACCCCTATCCAAATAAAGAACCCGTAATGTTTGTGAAGTTCGTAGATTACTTGGGGACTCATGCCGTCCGTTATCTTTTTCATGTTCATTGTCCGAATCATCTCGCCTATAAAGTGCCCCGCCACCAGACCGACGACGTTAGCAATCGTGCCATAGTAACCCTGGTCGATCTTGCCCGTGAGGGTGGTAAAGATAACCGCAAAAGCGACCACAAAATAGACAGCGGTATTGTGGCCAATCCACCCGAATAGATAGTAGTCGCCAAACATACTGGTCGTGATGACATAAACGGCGATGAAGATGACCGCTTGTATCAGAGCGTGTATGTACTTGCTCTTAGATTTTGTCATGGTTGCCTCCTTAGTTAAACTTTCTTTACTTATTATACTTATAGACAGGCCTACCTACAAATTGGGACGGACCTGTTTCTTCCCTCTTTGGTGGTAAGCTAGGCGTCACCTTCATCAGGGAAAAGGTGAGAGAAGAAAGGATCTAGCAAGTAACTTCAAGTGACAGCTTTATAAAACATAACCCCCTCAAGTGGACCGCTAGGTCCGCTTGAGGGGGTTTCTTGTTGGGGATGCCCAACATCCCATGGCCCTACTCTAATAAATCATTTATTGAATTTTTACAGGTAGGGGGACGTGGGGCATGGTCCTTATCCAAAGAATGTATCGATAAAGCTTGGAATCTGCTTGCTGAGTGCTGAAACAGTCAAAACTAGGACGAAGAGATAGCTAACAATCATGGCGATTTGAAGCGCTATAGGTCGTTTCGTTCCCTTGTTGACATCCTTGTTAAGGATAAGTAGGCACATGAAGAATCCAGCTACTGGGGTTGCAATAGAAGTACAGATATTTGCAATTAATATCAGCTGTGTTGGTGATCCGTTATACATAAAGGCGATGGCTACACCAATTATCAATACTATGATTGAACCTCTTTGAATGCTTGGATGCGACAATGCGGTAGGTCTATCCAAACCCGCATTTAACAGAACCACTGTACGTTGAGTGTTTCCTAGTAAACTGGAATATGCTGCTGCCAAGAGAGCGATACCCATCACGTAGCGGGCTGCTTGCCCCATCACAGGGACGAGCATTTCGCCAAGTTCTTGTGGCGTCTTTATCGTGAGGCCTTGAGGATGTAGTACGATTGCACCAACTAACATTATTGAGCTAGTTATAATGATTACGGTAATGATGTGAATAATCGCATCTGCTTTTATAGTTCGGTTGAACAGGTCTTCTTTCTTCCACTTCTTCTCTAGACCTAAATATGTACCATAGATACCTGTTGTAACCGCTGCATTAGTACTGATGAACCCAAGTGCGGTTCCAAGACTGCCTTCTGGGAAACTAAACCCTGTTAGACCTTTAGCTGCTTTACCAATTTCTGGACCCCCTGATCCAAATAGGGTAATAACAAATGCGGCTACCATAGCTAGAACAAGAATAGATACTATTCGTTCCAGTTTAGAGTAGACGTCTTTTGATAGATAGATAAACAGTAGCAGAACAATCATTATTAAGGCACCAAGTTTCCAGTCTAATCCAAATAGAAGATTGACACCCGCACCTGTGCCTGAAACATTACCTATGGTAAAGAACATACAGGCAATGAACAGAGCAATACCTACGAAACTAGATGCAATGCCGCCGTAATAATGGCGAATAGCATGCAGTATAGGTTTTCCCGTCAAAAGGCTAATGCGATTTGCAGTTAAAACAAATGTAACACCCATGAAAGCAATACCTAAGAACAACCATAGTAGGCTATACTCAAATCTTGCGCCAATCATAGCTGCTGTCGTAATGGCCCCAGGTCCAATGACGATTCCTGTGAGGATCATTCCAGGCCCTATTCGTTTCAGTAATTCCCTAACAGGCAACTTCTGGACGGAATCCTCGTAATATTTTGCTTGATTTTGTTTTTCCATGAGATTCCCTTTCGCAAATACCTGGGTGTTTCCACCCAGGTGTCATAAACTATACTAGATTTACTTTTGATACGCCAGAATCCTTAACGCCTTTTCTTACGTATTCTAATTCTTCATCGGATAAAGGAAGCACAGGTTTTTTCATCAATGCATTAGAGAAGATTCCTCTTTCTACCATTGCCTGCTTTAAGCGTGCGTGTGCCTCACCTGTAGGTTGCCCAACACCGTAAACTGCTAAGGACATAGGATGAATACGATCGGTGTATTCTAGTAATTTTGTAAGGTCGCGATCTTGGTATGCTTTGAAAGCGCCTAAGATCAATTCTGGAACGCAACCAGCAAAACCTAGGATAGTGCCGTCCATACCTGGTAGCAATGAAGAAACATAGGCTTCATCATAGCAAGTGAGGAGCTTGACGTGTGGAATTTCTTTGCGGAGCGTACGTACATCTCTCTCATACTTAGGAGGAATGCGGGTACCTTGCTTAATCGCTTTGATTTGTGGAATTTCTTTACCCATCTTGACAAGTGTTTCTGTCTCAATATGAGCAAGTGAAGTTGCGGGATATAGGTGAACAATGATATCGATGTCAGCACCGTTAGCAACGTCTTGGTAGAACTCAAATGCTGATTGTTGCTTCATGCTGAAACGTAGCCAGATGTGCGGAGGCATTAGCATGATGCCGTCAGCGCCAGCTTCCTTTTGTCTCTTTGCTTCTTCAATAGCAACCTCTGTGCAGTCAGAGCTAACACCTGATACGATCGTCATACGATCGCCAACTTCATCTGCTACAATTGAAGTAAGTTTAACTCTCATGTCTTGAGGAATGGAGGTGATTTCGCCGGTATGGCCATTAACAACAAGCCCATCCATACCTTCAAAATCCGCAAGCCAGTTTACATATGCACGTAACTCTTTTTCATTAACAGTTCCATCTTCATTCCATGGGATTGAAATCGCAGGGAATACGGTATCGTACTTTTTCACTTTGGTCATTTTTGTCTCCTTATTCTGGTTTATGTAGGTTCTACAACTGATTAATCTTTACAAGCAAATGATATCGACAGGCCAAAATATAGGTCAAATTCTCCCGCAAAATAGACAATTTATGGTATATTGAAAATGATACAATTGTTTTAAAGTGTTGATTTTTGGCGTTTCCTGAACGAAAAAATATAGAATCATTTTAATTACTTGTGCAAATTCTTGCATAAAACCGTGAAAACGATTTCTAGGAGGAATAGATGGCTGTAACGCTAAAAGAAGTGGCGGAATTAGCTAACGTACATCCCAGTACGGTTTCTCGCGCCCTGAATAACAGTGGCTATGTACATCCAGATACGAAAAAGAGAATATTAGATGCTGTTGCTGAATTGAGTTATAACCCTAATGTTCTGGGACACCTGATTCGTAAAGGTAAACGGAGGACGATTGGAGTGGTTGTACCAAATCTGTCCATCGGTATCTTCAGCGAGATTGTACAAGAGATTACACAAGAAGCAAGGACTTTGGGCTTTGAAGTTCTATTGAGTGTTACTGGCGATAGGCCAAAATATGAGAAGGAAATCATTGATCGCCTTCGAACAAATATGGTCGATGGAATAATCATTGCACCCACTGGAGGGAACAAGACGGTGCTTCGTGATGTCAATGCGAGCGGCATCCCCGTGGTTCAAATGATTAGAGATCAAGACAAAGAGCTCCCTTGTGTCGTTGGAAATTACTATGAGAATACGATAAGAGCGGTAAAATATCTGGGCTCGATAGGTTGTGAGAAGATTGCACTCTTGAATGGTCCGGAAGATGTTGGGCCTTTCCAAGAACGATTGGAAGGCTACAAGGTAGGCATGCGCGGCCTAAGACAAGCAAGGATTCTACCCGAAGGAGATAGTAAAAAAGATTTCTACGAAAATGGGTTATTGCAGTGCGATAGCCTCCTCGATTCAATGGTTCCCGTCGATGGTATTTTGGTTGTTAACGAATTACAGGCCATGGGCGTTTATCGATCCATCAAAAACCACGGCCTTAGCGTTCCTTGGGATATAAAGTTAATCAGTCTTACTGGCCACTCAATTGCTGATCGAATGGAAACTTCCCTGAGCTCAATCGAGTTGCCTCTTGCTCAGATGGGCAAATATGTCGCTGCATTAATGATTGAACTAGCAAAAAAGCAAAAAGGCTCGAAAACAAAGAAGCGGGTCCGCTTCACTGGAAAACTCATTGAGCGTGAGTCTACGAAATCGTAGATTCATGAATAATATCCTGTCGTGCATCATGCTAGCTCTTTACTCCATAGAAAAAGTGCGCCAACTATCTCTATCCCAGACACGTCGCCCAATCAATAAAGCTCGCCATCCTCATGGTCATTACCTTAATAAATCATTTATTGAATTTTTACAGGTAGGGAGACGTGGGGCATGGCCCTTGATACGCTGGTCAAGCTTCTTGTGCTCTACGGCCTAGGCCTGTCCATTTTTCTATACATTGCCGGACCATCCTCCTCCACGCCCTCTCCAACCTCTTTGGCGCCGTGCTCCCCCAGCTTTTAGCCAACAGCAACCGGCTCGCCTTCTATATGCTATTCATGTTCGCCCTCGGCTTGATAGGCCTTTTCCTGCTTCTCAAAAAGAGAAAAGCCCTGCCAACCATAGTTGACAAGGCCGCTATCAAGGAAGTCGCCACCAACAGTGGCATCTGGCTCTTCGCCCTGCTGACGGCTGTGGTTTATTCTATGGGTTTGGTGTTGGGGAGTTAAGGGGGTTGCGCCCTCTTCCCACAAGATAAGCTACCGCCAAACGGGCCTAAGGGCCTTCAAGTCATCCTCCGACTTATTGGTGTAAAAGGCAACATTACCATCAGACAAGTTTACCCGACTCACCACCCTATTGCCGCCCAAGTAAGCATAATTCTCATCAAACACCAGACTCGTTGGTCTGGTCATCTCCAAGGGCCACCCATACCGCAACTCACACCCTCCACCATCAATTTGGAAAACCAGC
>CAYFUF010000049.1:0-7589 GCA_964346245.1 uncultured Peptoniphilaceae bacterium
AATCGTTGTCAACTAAATCATGGCCCGATAAATGAGCAAATAAGGAAAAGATAAGAAATCTTAAGGTCAAACGACCCAGAAATCGACTAGTATAAATTAAAAATATAGATTCTTCTAGTCAGAGGAGGCTAGCATGGATTGGCTTCTAGCGGAAAACTGGAATTAAGTCTGAAATAAATTGTAAAAAAAAGGGCCCCCGCAAAGTTGGATCTTTAGTCCAACTTTGCGGGGGCTCTTTCTGTCTGCATATTTTAACTTTTCAGTAGATGAAGGTGAGTAAGGGCCATGCATGCCCTCGACTCGATTCAAAGATGTAGGAGCAAGAATGCTAGGCTAAGTAACAGCCCTCTTCATGCGAATGGATTAGGCCTATTGCCTGAAGGTAGGCGTAGACGACGGTGGGGCCGACGAAGGACATGCCCCGGTGTTTGAGGTCCTTGGAGATGACATCGCCTAGGGCAAGCTCCTGGGCAGCGGCCTCGTCGACGGATTTGCCTTGAGTGAAGGACCAGATGTAGTCGTCGAAGCTGGTGAATTCGCTTTGGATGTCAATGAAGGTGCGGGCGTTGTTAATGGCCGCCTTGATTTTCCTATGGTTGCGGATGATGCTGGCGTCGTTCATGAGCCGGGCAATGTCGTCGTCATCGTAGGCGGCGACGGCATCTACATTGAAGTCGGAAAAGGCCGACCGAAAGTTTTCCCGCTTGTTGAGGATGGTCTCCCAGGCGAGGCCTGCCTGGAAACACTCGAGGACGAGCATCTCGAAGAGGTAGGCATCATCGTGACTCTCTACTCCCCACTCCTCATCGTGGTAGGTGACGTACTTGGGATTATTGGGATTGACCCAACTGCAGCGCTTCTTGTCCATAGTTGCCTCCTGTTATGGTTTGTTTTTCCAGAGGACGCGGGCATCGCCCACCCTTCTGGTGAACTTGGCACGGTCCATGTGCTCTAAAATGAGGAGGGAATTCTTTCGGCTGGAATTTGTCTTGTCTCTGAAATCCGCTAACTCTAACTGGCCGCTCTCTTGGATGAGACTTGCCACCAGATCCTTGGACTTGGCGTAGAAATCAGAAGATAGAACGTAATCCTTGTCCAAGAAGATAAGGAGCTTTCCTTCAAAGAGATGGAGAAAATCGACACTTTCCGCTATCTGATCAGCAAGGGTTGTTGCTTGGAGCGGCGCATATCCAGCTTCTTGCAGGATGCTTTGGAGCTTCATTGTCTTCTTTTCTTGGCCATCGCTGAGTCGGATAGCAAAATCCTTGTGGGCATAGATGTCGTTTTCGGCCTTAAGCCTTCCTTCCTCTTGCAAATAGTGTAGAGCAAGGGAAGTCTCTTTGTATCCCAACTTTTGGGCAAGGCGGCTGCGAAGTTCTGGCTGCAGGATGCCTGGGCGGAGGGGGTAGCTCTGGTGGTAGTCCTTAAGTTCACGTTTAAGGTGGTCTTCAAAGTCAGCCAGCTTGTTGGCGCTGGCAAGGCAGGATCCTAGGCGGATGATTTTCCCATTCGCGGTCAGTTTCTCGAGGGTGGGCTCCAGCTGAGCAGACAGACTTTCTAGCTCTTGGCTGATGTTTTTTTGAGCAAGATAGAGTTCATCCGACTGGTTGAGAAGGTCCATAAGCAGGTCCTCTGGATCGCTCTCCTCCTTGATTTGCAGCCGGCCGACCACGGCTTCATCGCTCTTTTTATGCTTTTTGGGACTGGCTTCTAGGACCAAGCCTCCCCCGATGGTTTGCATGGGTGAATAGGCGCGCAGAATGAAGCGGTCGCCTTTTTTGGCGACGCATCGTCTTTCTAGACGCAGTTGGGCGTAGGCTTCGCTACCCGGCTCAATTGCCTCCGTGGCGAGGGGAACAATGCGGCCGATAAGCTCCTGGGTGCCGATAAGGAGGCGAATCCTGCTCCAGTGTTTGATGGCGGATGAGCCCTTGAGGCAGCTTGCTTTGACATCCAGCATGTAGGAGCTTGTGACATTGCCCTTTGCCGTCAGGACATTTCCTCTTTCGATGTCGTCCACCCTGACATTGGCAAGATTTACCGCAACCCGGTGGCCGGGTTCAGCCCGGTCACAGTCTTCATCGAATATCTGTAGGTTTCTTATGCGGGTTTCAAGGTTTTGGGGATAGAGGGTAAGCTCATCGCCTACTTCTAGAAGCCCATCCACCAGAGTCCCCGTTACCACAGTCCCATGACCCTTCACGGAGAAAACGCGGTCAATGTTCATCCGAGGAGCCCCAAACGACTTGGCCTCTTCCTGCTCAAGCATCTTCTTATAGATGGTCTCTTTGAGCTGGTCGATGCCGATTCCCGCTAGGGCATCCGTTTCCACAATCGGTGTCCCCTCCTGGATGAGGCCTTTTTCCTGGCTGAAAAGCTTAATCTCTTCTTTGACCATGTCGATGATAACAGGGTCCGCCTTGTTCACCTTGGAGAGGACGACGATGTAATTATCCACGCCCAAAAGGTGGAGGATGTTAAGGTGCTCCTCCGTCTGGGGCATGATGCCTTCATTCACATCGATGACGACGAGGACAAGGCCCAAGCCAGGGAGGCCGGCGATCATGTTTTTGATGAATTTCTCATGGCCCGGCACATCCACCAAGCCGAACCGGTGACCCTTATAGTCCAGGTGGGCGAAGCCGATATTGATGGTAAGGCCCCGGTCCTGCTCCTCCTTCATGGAGTCCGTATTTTTACCGGTCAAGGCCTGGACGAGCGTGGTCTTGCCGTGGTCAACGTGTCCGGCCAGTCCAATGACTTCGTTGTTCATCTTCATCTCCTCCTATCAAAAAACCTTGCCACAAACATAGGTCCTCTATGCTCATCTAGTCCTCAGCGGGGAGGCGGCAAGGTTTCTTTTGGTGCTTCGTCTGTCTAGTTGGCGAGAATGTGTAGGAATCGAACCCACCCGAGAAGCTCCTAACCCCTCATACTGGTTTTGAAGACCAGAGGGCACACCAGAGCCCATCCATTCTCATATGCTTCAGCCTTTGGGCATCTTGTGCAAGCCAAAGGCTGAATTGTAAATGATTAATGTAGGCCTTAGGCTCATTCCACAATGCGGATGGATGGGCCATCAGCCGGCCGCCTAACGATACGGCCAATCACCCCGTAAGTCCGCCCCCTGTCAGCTAGGATATTGGTCACCTGATCAAGAGCTTCAGGGCTGACGCTGAGCAGGAGCCCGCCGGAAGTTTGGGGGTCAAAGAGGACGCTGGACGTTCCGTCCAGGCCGTTTTCAAAGTGGATTCGTCCACCGGCAAACTTTTCGTTGCGGCTTCCTCCTCCAGAGGTGAAACCTGCTTGGGCATAGCTTAAGACATTATCCAGAAGGGGGAGCTTGCTGAAGGAGATAATCGCCTGATAATCTGTCCCTACCATCTCCAGCGTGTGTCCTCCTAAACCGAAGCCGGTGACATCGGTCATGGTATGGACGCCTTCCATAGCAGAAAAATCTGCCCCTTCTTGATTGAGTTGCAACATGAAATGATAAGCCCTATCCATCTCCTCTGAGCTTGCCTTTTGCTTGCGCTTAGCCGTGACCAGGATGCCGTTGCCTAGAGGCTTAGTCAAGACCAAGTAGTCTTTTTCCTGAGGCTTATTGTTGGTCAATATCTTCTTGGGGTGGACCAGCCCCATGGCAGAAAGGCCATACAGAACCTGGTCTCCATAAATGCTGTGTCCCCCAGTCAGAGTGGCGCCTGCTTCCAGGACCACCTCATTACCTCCTCGAAGAATTTCACCCAAGCTAGTTAGGTCCTGATCCTGGGGATAGGAGACAATATTCAAGGCCGTCACAGGCTTTCCTCCCATGGCATAGATATCGCTGAGAGAGTTGGTGGCTGCAATCTTGCCAAAGAGGTAGGGGTCTTCCACCATGGGTGGGAAGAAGTCTACTGTTTGGATGATAGCCACATCTTCCGAAATCTGGTAGACCGAGGCATCATCACTTTCCTGGTAACCGACCAGAAGCCTTTCGTCAAGCAGCTCCGGCTTAGCCAAGCCAGTCAACAATTCATTGAGTGCACCTGCACCGATTTTCGCTGCTCAGCCTCCGCTAGAACACTGGAGCTTGGCGGCAATCTCTGCACCTTTATTCCGATTGCTATTCATGATGAACCTCCTCTATGCTTTAATCTGGTTTGATCTGGTTGAATCTAGCTAAATCGTGACGATTCTAGGTGAATCGAACAGAACCAGCCACCTAACTATTCTATCGTATATCGCGAGTTTGGGCATTTTCCTTTTCCCCTCACTCCTCCGCTGAGCTGATAAGGGCTTCGCAAAGAATATTTTCATCGCCCGCTTGCAGGGTCCTGACATCGATCATCACCGAG
This sequence comes from uncultured Peptoniphilaceae bacterium, assembly GCA_964346245.1. Classification (GTDB taxonomy): domain Bacteria; phylum Bacillota; class Clostridia; order Tissierellales; family Peptoniphilaceae; genus CAYFUF01. The sequence goes on from CAYFUF010000049.1 coordinate 4,341, forward strand.
TCCTTATGTACCCGAGTAATAATGGGCGTGCGGTAGGACCGCAATTGGGCTTCCAAATCTTCAGCTGTCATGGTTTGGCTGGTTAGAACGAGGGCAACCGAAGGCAGGTCAACTTCAGGATAAGCCCCGCCACCAACTCGAGAATTAACCTCCGTCAAGTCCACATCAAGCGGCAACTTCAAGTAGCGAATCATCTCCCCAATGCGGCCCGCCTTAGCCCGCAGATCCGCCTGACTTTGGGACAGCATGTGGAGAACGGGGACCTCTTTCAAGGCCTTCTTCTGGTCGAGGTAGAGGCGGAAAGTGGCTTCCATTGCCCCCAAGGTTAGCTTATCCACTCGAAGGGCGCGGCTGAGGGGGTTCTTCTTCACTCGGTCAATAATATCTTTTTTGCCTGCCAAGATACCCGCTTGACCACCGCCAAGAAGCTTATCTCCACTGAAGGTAACGACATCGCAGCCAGCTTTCACCATATCTTGGACCGTCGGCTCGTAAGGCAGGCCAAACTCCTGCATGTCTATGAAGAGGCCGCTACCTAGGTCGTTGATCATGATAAGGCCCCTTTCATGGGCCATCCCAGCCAACTCCTCCGCCGACACCTCCTCCGTAAAACCTATAATCTTATAATTGCTGTGGTGGACTTTCATCAAGGCGGCGGTTGTTTCATCTATGGCCTCGATGTAGTCGCTCGCGCGCGTCTTGTTGGTAGTGCCCACCTCTTGCAAGCGAGTGTTGCTGCACGCCATGATGTCTGGAATGCGGAAGGACCCCCCAATTTCTACCAGCTCGCCGCGGGAGATGACCACGCTCTTATCCCTAGCCAAAGTGTTTAACAGGAGCAAAACGGCCGCAGCGTTATTGTTGACGATATGGACCGCTTCCGCCCCTGTAATTTGCTTCAGTATCTCTTCCACATGGTCGTTTCGGTGTCCCCGCTGACCCGACACTAGGTCATACTCCACGTTGGCATACCCTCTTGCCACCTTCTTGACCTGGTCTCTAGCCGCTAAGGGTAAAGGCGCCCGGCCCAAATTGGTGTGGATGATAACGCCCGTGCCGTTCACTACATTGGTCAGCGTAGGAGCTGAGTTTCCTTCTACATAATCAGCCAGTCGGTCGAAGATATCATCCATGCTGACAGTATCCTCTGGGTAGAGGCCCGACCGAATCTCTCCTCGTATATCCTCAAGCAAAGCCTGCAAGCTCTCCTTGATGAAGTCATCGGAGTGGGCACCTGGCAAATCGTCTAAGGGCAGCTGGTCAAGCAAGGTGTTCATGGGCGGTATTGACCGTAGTAGCTTATCCATCACCCGTCTCCTCACTCTTTTAGAAGGTAGGTCAGGGCACCTGGTAATCTCTCGCTCCAAGCATCTTCCCTGTGTATGTGACCCTCCGCCTCCACATAGCAGACCGGCACTCTGGTGGTCAGTATGCCGTGGAGCATGCGGTTAATCGTGAGGTAGCCCATGCTGAGGCCCATGTCCTCGCCTTCTCTCGTGCCCACATCCAGGTATACGCGCTGCTCGTCATCCTTCGTGTAGGATGCACAAGACGATGCAATGGCGGATGGAGAGAAGAAGCCGGCTGTGCTCATTGCCATAATCCGGCTAAAGATGGACGGATAACTCTGTCCCATATAAAGGCTCATGACACCACCCATGGACGAGCCTCCGATCAGTCTGGTATGGCCCGCAATCTGCCCCTCCACTTTCGGGATGAGCTCGTGGACGATGAAGCGGCCCGTTTCCTCGCCTCTGTGGTGGAAGTCACTGCCGATAATGTCCTGAATCTCCTGTTCATGCTCTGCGGGGAAAGGTTGGTACTCTGCAAGTCGGTCATCCTGTGAACTATATATGCCGACGATGTTAGCCTCGATGCCCAACTTGTCCACCACCTCGCCCATCTTCCAGGAGTAGCCATAAGAGGCTTCCTCGTCCGAATAGAGGTTTTGGCCGTCAAAGAAGTACAAGTACAGGTTGCTCTCTTTTTGGGCCATCCTGACCGAATACATCACATCCCTCTGCAAAAAATGGGAGTTGTAGGTAAAGTGTTTAATCTCTTGTGCCATGTCAATCCTCGTCTCTTAATTCCAAATATATTGGGGTGTGGTCCTGCCTGGTTCCTGAATCGATCATCTCGGAGCGCTCTACCCGATCCGCTATGCGGTCGCTGGTCAAAAAGTAGTCTATCCTCCAGCCCGAGTTGTTGATTTTGCTGGTTCTGACCCTTTGTGCCCACCAAGTGTAAACGCCTTCTACATTGCCATGCACATGGCGAAATGTGTCCGTGAATCCTGTATTGAGCAGGTTGGTGAAACCTTCCCGTTCCTCATCGGTAAAACCCGCCGACCGGCGGTTGTTCTCTGGGTGGGCAAGGTCAATCTCCGTGTGGGCAACATTGAAGTCGCCCGCCGCCACCACCGGCTTCTTGGCATCGAGGGTGGCCAAATATTCGGCATACTTGATGTCCCAAATCTGCCTGTCCGCTAGCCGCCTCAAGTTATCTCCTGCATTGGGTGTGTAGACATGAGTGAAGTAGAGGTCATCCATCTCCAAGGTCATTATCCGGCCTTCGAAGTCCATAGGCTCCGGCGCATCAATCTTCGGAAAGGTAATCTCCGGCTCCAATGCCTTCTTATAGAAGACCATGGTCCCTGCATAGCCCTTTCTAGCAGGCTCCCGGGAAGAGACCCAAGCATAATCATAGATGTCGCCAAAGCGGTCGGCTAAAATCTCCTGATGCTTCTTGGTAGGCCCCGTTGCGGCCAACTTGGTCTCCTGAATTGCAACGATATCCGCATCGTATTCGTGGATCGTATCCAGGACCTTTCTAGACAACTCGGCCCTAGCGGAATCGCTGGTTAATGCTGCATTGATGGAATCGATATTCCATGAAATAAACTTCACTGGTAACCTCTTTCTATTAAGCAAAAACGCCTTTTGATATTTTCATTCTATATACTTACCCCAGTTCATTCCTTTAGTTAAGGATGCCTGCCCTATTGCAAGAAAAAAGTCATAAGAAAAGCAGTATCACTAGACTTATGACTTCTTGTTTATATTTAGTTTACTTCGATGAGTTCATTAGGCTCCAGATAAAGTGAAGATTGGCTTATCTAGGAATCCCTTTAAGCCCACACGCTCCAATCATTCTCCCAATCCTCTCTTCCTGAGCCTTTGCGGAAGGCTTGTGCCAATTTTAAATTTGCCTCTACCGTCTCGTCCTCGATTAAACCGTAGTTTTGGAAAA
>CAYFUF010000050.1:0-7098 GCA_964346245.1 uncultured Peptoniphilaceae bacterium
TGACTAGCATAAACCATAATATGAAAATCTTAAGGTCAGAGGAGACTGGAAAGAACCTTGCACGGAACTAGCAAATATCTGAGTGTCAATCTAGGGAAGCAGAGGCCAAAAAGTTGCGCATCCCCTACTGGGTCAATTAGAATAAAAGGGTAGGTATTATTAGTAAAGCTATGTCTATTCAACATGCACGTTAAGCGAGGCGGAAACTAGGTGTCTTGCCCCCTTATTACATGAAGAACAGAAAGGACAAATATGTTTGGACAACGAGAAAGGTTTGTCGGTATAGACATCCCAAACACAAGTCGCTAACCAAAGATAAGCCTATCGAGCGGGCAAAGTATCCCGCCAGTCTTAGGGTGCCTTTGACCATGCACATTGGGGCCCCAGCAAAAGCGGTCGTGGAAGTCGGCGATAAGGTCAAGGTTGGGACCTTGATTGGAGAGGGACAGGGGGCAATATCTGCCCATGTTCACGCTCCCATTTCCGGCCGGGTAACCGCGATTGAGGAGATTGAGAATTTCAGAGGGAAGACTCAGGCTGTCGTCATTGAGAATGATGAGAAGTATGAGGAAGAGCTCTTGGAAGATATCACGGATCATATTGATGAGGTGAGTTTGGCTGATCGCCTTCGTGATGCTGGACTGACGGGCAAGGGCGGCGCAGGCTTCCCCACCGCCGTCAAGTATAAGATGGAAAAGCACGAGACGGATTTTTTGGTCGTCAACGGTGCGGAGTGTGAGCCCTATTCAACGACCGATTATCGGGTCATGATCGAGCACGCCCCCGAGATTATCAAGATGATGGCCAAGCTAAATGAGATTTACGAAGTGGATGAAGCCTACATAGCGGTGGAAAACCACATGAAAGAGGCAATCTCCGCTTTGGATGCAGCGATCAAGGATAGCGGGAGCAAGAATATTTTCATCTCGGTTCTTCCAGACTCCTATCCACAGGGTCATGTCGTCCTCCAAGTCCGCGAGGTCCTTGGCATCGAGATGGAGGATGGGAAGAGGACGGGCGATGTGGGTGTCCTGCAATCCAACGTCTCCACCATTAAGGCAATGTACGACGCTGTCTTTTTGGGTCAAGCCTTCACTTCCCGTGTCATCACGGTGACTGGGCCACTGGTGCAGGAGCCAAAGAATTTGCTTGCCCCGATGGGCATGACCGTCGAAGATCTGTTGGACCAATGCGGTGGGGTCACAAGCCCTGACCCCTTCTACATCAACGGCGGCCCCATGATGGGACGGCCCTTCGACAATTTGAACATTCCGGTGGATAAGGACACCACCACAATACTGGTCATGGGAGAGCAAGAGACGGAGGAAGAGACTGCGTGTATCCGGTGTGCAGCATGTATACAGCATTGCCCGGCCAACCTGCAGCCGGTCTTGATTTTTAATGCATATAAGTATGGCCACTATGACCAGGCACTTCCTTTGCGGTCGACCACCTGCATCTCATGTGGCGTGGGCATTGCCATCATCCTGATGAACATCATTGCCCCTTACTTTGATTCGAGAAATCACCCCAGAGTCTTTGGCCACAAGAAAAACCGCAACTACATGGAAACTCGCTAAGCCCGCCGGCCTTGACCTGGGCGTATAAAAAGACACTGCCCTCCAAGATCCCTATCCGATGGGGTGAGGAGGGTTTTGCTATGGACAGTCCGAAAATATTCTTGATCAGTGTAAGATTTTCACCCTATCCCCGTCTAATGAGTAAGGAGGTAAATAATGGAATATTTTGAGCAAATCTATCGCTCGATATTCAGGGATGTTTATCTCTACTTGTTGAAATTAACTCATGACGAGAATTTAGCTGAAGAACTGACCGCTGAAACTTTTTTTCGGGCTCTTCATCATTTGGACAGCTTCCGCGGAGACAGCAATATCAAAAGCTACCTCATACAGATAGGCAAGAATGCCTTCTTCGATTATCTGCGGGAACAAAAAAAGTTTAGTAACGAGGAAATTGGCGAGTTGGTAAGCAAAGAGCAAGTAGAGGACCTGATTATCGAAGAAGAGACCAGAAATTTCCTGCACTGGGCAATCACACAGCTGCCCACCACCGACCAGAACATCATCATCTGGCGGTCTTTTGATGGTCTATCCTTTGAGAAGATTGGCGAGTTCTACCAAAGGACGGCCAACTGGGCTTGTGTCCGCTACCACCGCGCTAAAAAGAAGCTGAAAGAAATTCTCGATAGAAATGCTGCCCAAGAATGGGATGAGGAGGAAAGTAATGAATAAGTGTAAGCTTGTAAGCGACCTGTTGCCCCTTTATGTGGAGGATCTCTTGAGTGAGGAGAGTCGGATCTTTGTGGAAAGGCACCTGGAGGACTGTCCCGCCTGCAAGCAGGCGCTAGCTGATTTGTCGAGCCCAATCCCTGGTAAGAGACCCGAGCAAAATGATGAGGCTTCTTTGGCCTCCATGCCCCTACAAGCAGTAAAACGAAGGCTTGTGACTGATAAGCGCAAATATGGGCTGGGTTTACTTGGCTTCGTTTTTCTACTCATCACTTTGGCTAGCTTTTACCTGAGTGCTCCGAGCTACCTACCCTACCACAACCGCAACCAGATCGATGTGGTCGATATCGATGGAGGAAAAGTGCTCATCTTCGATGAAGAGGTGACCCATTTCAGCCTTTCTTACGACCACGACCCTGAGACCAATGATCCAACTGCCTTTATCTCGCCTTATCGAACCAATTTAGATAATCTGTTAAACCGCAAGGGTAACCTGAGCCTCCGCCTGGAAGAGGGGACGACACCCTACTGGGATTCAGTAGATGGGACCGAGGTTACCAACCTACTCAATCCAACAGAAGGTACGCAACTCTTCGTCCTGGACCGCCTAGCCTTATCCACTTATGTCTACCTAGCCGGCATTATCTTTGTCATCCTGCTCGGCCTGGTTCTTATCGTCCGCCCTAAGCTGCGCTTAAGCCTCTACCTGCTAGCAGCCCCCATCTCCTACCTCTTGGGCACTCTCATCATCAAGCAATTTGATTGGCGCAGCCCACACCTCGTCAGAGACTTTGCCTACATCCTTTTATCGGGGCTTGCCTGCTACCTGATCCTCGTCTATATTATCAGGGCTTTGGTTCCTAAAGATATGGGATTCTTGCCGACAAAAGGGTAAACATCAACCGATAATGATAAGCTTACCACAAGCAAGCATGATGCAACAGAAAGAAGGTTCTGATGATTAAAGTTGGCGACAAAGCCCCAGATTTCACATTACAAGACCAATTCGAAGAGAAAGTCAGCCTGAGCGACTTGAAGGGTAAGAGGGTGCTCATATCTTGGCATCCATTGGCATGGACCTCGATTTGCACCGACCAGATGCGAGCCCTTGAAGCAAACTATGACCGCCTCAAGGAAAAGGGAATCGATGAAGTGCTTGGCATCTCCGTTGATGCCCAACCAAGTAAGGCCGTCTGGGCCAAAGCCTTAGGCCTAAAGAAGGTCAAACTCCTCGCCGATTTCGAGCCAAAAGGACAAATGTCCAAGGCCTACGATATTTGGCTGGACGATATGGGCGCAAGCGGCCACGGTAACGTTATTGTAGACGCTGATGGCAACATCGAGTGGGCAAAGCAATACGAGACCAAGACCCTGCCCGATATTGAAGAAGTGATTAAAAACGCCTAATTAGCTCAAGAATAAACCCCCAAAGCTAGCAGGCCTTGGGGGTTGTTTTTATCCTATAAACTAGTCTAATTCGACTCCGTGCTTGATCTCTTTCCACTCCACGTTGCGGCTGAAAAGGACGTAGACATTGATGGGTATCCAAGTGAGAAGGAAGAACCAGAACATGAGTACTCCCTTGCCGTAGAGTTTGAGGCTCTTCTTAAAGTAGAGCGTAATGAAGAGGGCCATAACAGTCGGCAACACCACAATCGATTTTAGCGATGGTTTTCACCGCAGGAACGCTCATCTTTTCGAAGACCTGCCTTACCCCTTTGGACCAACGAGACCGTTGGACGAGGGATTGGGACAGGGTCAAGACCTGCTCATCATAGAAGATTGCCCGTGGAGCATAGGCAATGTGTTCGCCTGCTAACGCGTTTTGAACGGTAAATTCCAAGTCCTCGGTTAGGGTGGAGGTGTTCCAGCCGCCGAATTCCTGGATTAAGTCCTTGCTCACCATGAAGCCTGTACCGGTAATGATGGAGTTCATGCCCAGGACAGACCTAGGCTTGCTATAAAAGAGATCTACGGTTAACATGTAGATACTGTAGCTGGCGGAGATATAGGAGTCACCTGGATTTTGCCCTTCACGGAAACCTTGGCAAGCTCGGTGTCCCTCAGCGAGAACCTTGTTCATCTCTTGGATAAAGTCGGGGTGAACCGTGTTATCCGCATCGAAGATAATGAAGCCGTCGTAGTCGCTTCCTTGCAGACGTTTGAAGGCTTGGTTTAAGACATCGCCTTTATTGCGGACGTCCTCATGCTCAAAAACCTGGGCGCCCGCATCCAGCGCGGCCCCAATGATATAATTTTAAGCACTTGCATGAAATGCATCAGCGTACTCCTTCGCCCGTAATCGGGCTCTTATCAAAAGTAAAAAAGCATATAAATAGTCTTAATTATAGACTATTCCTGTTGTCTTTAGTAGTTGCTAATAAATTCTTGAGAAACGGCAGTTCTAGCCGTTTATAGTTTACATAATTCACAGCGGAAACCTAGGAAATTCCCTGTTTGATGAGGAGGGGCCATGGCCCAGACACCAAAACAAACCCACAAGAAACGACACTTTTTCGTCAGAGGTCCCATACAGATTGGCAAGTCCACCTTTCTTCGAGGAAAGCTAGCTGGGCTCGATCTTGCCACCGCTGGCTTCGTTACCCAGAAAGTTTTCGAAGGCAAGCAGATGCGGGGATTTGAGGCGGTCGCTTTTGATGGCCCAATTCCTGGCCGTGAGGGTCCTTACCATGGGGCGGAATCCCTCTTCATTGATAGAGGCGCCTACCAAGAGGCTGCCTTCACCAGCAAAATCAAGGAGGCTGGCCGTCTCGCTAAGAATGACACCTGCCAGCTCATCTACCTCGATGAGATTGGCGGGCCTGAACTCCAATCGGATGAGATTACCGCAGAAATTCTGTCTATCCTCCGCTTGCAAAAGCCCGTGATCGGCGTCTTAAAGAGCTGGGCCCACCTGCAGCAAAAAATCAGCCACGAGGACTTGAAAGCAAAAATAGAGGCTAACTATTGCCGGATAGCCGAAGAGATTCGCTCAGCTGGCTACTTGGTCAATGTCGAGGCAGTTGACGCAGATTTAAGCGGGCCATGGCAGGACTTCCTAAGAAACAATTCTTTGTGAAAGACTAGCAATCTGCTATACTGGATTTAGGTTGATTCACTTCCTATATTAATGTAAACGTAAAACAATCGTTTTAGCCCTCAGCTTTTACGGGTATAGCTACAAGTGTCCGCTAGTGGGACAGGAATATATGGAATTATAGAAAGGATTTGGTATGACACAAGCTCCAGAACAACTCAATGGTTTAGATCTAATGAATTTCATGGTCAAGCAAGAGGAACAAACCGCTGCCCTCTATCGTGAAATCGCATCCAACGCTAAGCTTGGGGACGGCTTCTTCGACAATCTAGCAAAAGACGAAGACCGCCACAGAGACATCTATGCAGCGCTTGTCCGCCGTTTCGAAAAGGATACGGAGAACTCTTTCCATCAACCGGTTTCTGAGGAAGACTACCACTATCTACAAAGCTTCGTAGAGAATGACCCCCTCAAAGACCACGAAGACTACCTGAAAGATGCATCGAAGATTGGCGACCGCATGGATATTTACAACCTAGCTATCCGCCTTGAGCAAGAAACTGTTGCTCTCGTCACCGAACTGAAGAGACTCTACCAAGACGTTCTACCTGGCGAATTTGACGTCATTATCAACGAAGAGAAGAAGCACTTACAACAAGTGAGACAGCGCAGATACGATTACGGTATCAGCGGTCGCGGCCTATAAGACAATGTCATGTGGAGAGCTGGTTATGAAGCTGGCTCTCTTTTTTTATGTCTTGTGACCATCCCCCATTTCTCCTGCAAGCACCTAGCCTCTTCGATATAATCGAAGGTAGACTAGGCGAATGAGGTTACCATGGATAGAATTAAAGAAGTTAAGATACTTCGAGTACAAGATAATAAAGTGGAGCAGCTGACCGATGAGGTCATCGAGGAATATCCCCTGACTATCGCTATAAACGGCAGCGACCTGCTTACCCTCCAGTGTTCCCCTCACTGGCTCAAGGAGTTGGCGGTTGGCTACTTGCTGAGCGAGGGCTTAATTTGTGGCAAGCAGGACATCCTATCCCTAAAGGAGGATTTCTCCAGCAACCGCATCTTTGTGGAAACCGTAAACAAGGAGCTAGTCGCAGCTCGTTTGAATCGAAAGCCGACGAAGGCAACGGGTGGATCCAGCTCCTTTTCTTCCAGCAAGCTGGACGACTTTATCCTAGAAAGCAGCCTGCAGGTTTCAGCAGAAATAATCTTTGCCTTTGCCGATTACCTGAGCGGCCGGTCCGACCTCTTTGCTAGGACGGGCGGCGTCCACTCCTCCCTGCTCTGTGACAAGGACCAAGTCCTCCTCTTTGCTGATGATGTGGGCCGCCACAATGCGGTCGATAAGATCATCGGCCGGGCAGCCTTGGACGGTATCCCCCTGGATGACAAGATTTTGGTCTGCTCGGGGCGAATCTCCTCCGAGATGATTTTTAAGGCCTTGAAAAACCGGATACCGGTGGTGGTGTCGAGGTCGGCGCCTATGGCCCCCGCCATCGAGACCGCTAGGAAACACCAGGCAACCTTGGTCTGCTTCGTGCGGGGTCGCCGGATGAACATCTATAGCGGTGAAGAGCGGATTCTTCTTCATTGAAAAGACTCAAAGACCACCGACTCGCTAGGTCCTCGGAGCTTCGCTCCTGCGGATTCCGCTCATCGGTGGTCTTTGATACAGTTGGGTGTGAGTCGTCAACTACTGGGGTATGGGGTCTCGGTTTGGAGGGCGCGTGGGAGTTGTAGAAGCGCGGGTTTGAGGATGTTAAGGTTGGAAATAGCTTTGGCGTACTTGAGGAA
>CAYFUF010000051.1:0-7075 GCA_964346245.1 uncultured Peptoniphilaceae bacterium
CACCGATAAGTGAAATCCGGAGGAGCTCTCCTGGCATCTCAGCTTATCGGTGGTTATTTGTTTATTATATGGTTTTTGATTTTTCAGTCCTGTCCTTTAACTCGGACAAGTAGCGGTAGATCGTAGCTTGGGAGCAATCCAGCACCTCTGCTGCATCTTTTACTGCGCCCTTTAAGAGGAAAGCACCTTTGTCGTTCATCTTTTCTACAACATGCTTCTTCTCATCAGCGGTCAGGCGATCAGAGTTTAGGCCCAGTTCTTCTTTGGCTTGCTTGGCGAACTCTTTGGTCACATCATCGGGCGAATTGAAGAAGGTTTCGACTGGCTCTTCCTGCTCAGCTTCGAAATCGAAGTTTTCAGGAAAGACCGGAGCCGGATTGACCAAGGTCTCATTGAACTGGAAATTAGAGTCAATATAAGGGTCGACGTGTCGCAAAGCTACTAAACGCTCACTCAACTCTTGGTAACGGCTATTGTCGAAGTTAACGCAGAGCAGGCCGATTAACTCATTTCTAGAGTTCTTGATAAAGAGGGTAGAGGAGGCGAGTCTTTTGCCATCTTTCGATACACCCGCATAGTGAGCACGGAAATCATGGGTCATGTAGCTCTTATCCGAAATAATCTGTAAAGCAACATTGGTTAGCGGGCCGCCAACCTCCCGCCCACTGATATAGTTATTGGCGATAGCCACGATTGAATGATCCACATCCTCTAGATCATGAAGCACGATTTCGTAATCCCTGCCGAGCAAACGGCCGAGAAACTCAGTTATCTTTATGTACTGATTCAATATCATTTGATTTTCTATTTTCACAAGATCCTCCTTATTTATCATATAACCGGATATTCATTCCGGGTCCGATTAATTAAGAAAACTTTCTCGATATGAATTATTATCATAGCACAATCTAAAAGAAAACTGCAAATTCTAGAGATTAATTCTTATCAGAAAGAAATAATCTTTGCTTATTTCTGGTAAATGCACAAGTATTCTCAGGCATACAAAAAATAATTGTAAAATATTCTAGTTTTCTTGACAAAAGATTATTATGATAATAAAATTGTATCATAAAATCAAATGAGGAGGTCTTTATGAGAAAAGTTATCAACACAGAAAAAGCCCCCGCAGCCATTGGACCTTATGTCCAAGCAATCGCTGTCAATAATTTAGTTTACACATCAGGTCAACTACCTATCGATCCAAGTTCCGGAGAAATGCCAGATAGTATTGAAAACCAAACCACAGTTTCCCTAAACAATGTGAAGGCTGTTTTGGAAGAAGCTGGCAGCAGTATGGATAAGGTCGTTAAGACCACTGTATTTCTAAAGGACATGAATGACTTTGCAGCCATGAACGAAGTATATCAATCGTTTTTTGCTGAAGGCGCATATCCAGCTCGTTCAGCTATACAAGTAGCCAAGTTACCAAAAGATGCCTTAGTAGAAATTGAAGCTGTTGCAATCACCGAATAGGAGGTGTAGGTGTTGAGTAAAGATGTACAGATTACCACCTTACAGAATCGTGAACGAGGAAACTATGACATCTCTTTTCTAAATGAAGAAGTCGCAGAAAATATTCATGCTTATCATGCTAGTTTCCCCATGTATGAGAATACTCCCTTGGTCTCCTTGACCAACCTAGCGGAAGAAGTAGGCGTTAAAGATGTATTCGTAAAGGATGAATCTTACCGTTTCGGGCTTAATGCTTTTAAGGTATTAGGTGGAAGCTACGCCATCGGCGAAGTTGTCGCAGAAAAGCTCGGCATCTCGTTGACAGAACTTTCTTTCGAGCGATTGGTCTCCGATGAGATCCGAGAGAAACTCGGGGAAGTCACCTTCATCACAGCGACGGATGGAAACCATGGTAGGGGAGTGGCGTGGACTGCTAAGCAATTGAAACAAAAGAGTATCGTCTATATGCCCAAAGGTACCGCAGAAGAAAGAGCAGAGAATATTCGCAAACTCGGCGCTGAGGTTACCGTGCAAGATGCTAACTATGATGAGTGCGTCAGGATGGCCAATGACCTAGCTGAAGAGAAGGGCTACGTCATGGTCCAAGACACCGCCTGGGATGGCTACGAAGATATTCCTCGTTGGATCATGCAGGGTTATATGACCATGAGCTATGAAATCGCTGAAGAACTTCGCGAGTTGGATAAGAAGCCAACCCACATTTTCTTACAGGCCGGTGTAGGCTCACTAGCTGCTGCGGCAACTGGCTACTTCAGCAATATCTATAAAGGGGATGATAAACCGCTAATTACCATTGTAGAACCCAATACTGTTGCCTGCATATATGAGTCAGCCTTAGCTGGCGAACGTGTCCTGATTGGTGGCAACTATCATACGATTATGGCCGGTCTTGCCTGTGGAGAGCCCAATACTGTTGGGCTGGAAGTGCTATTTGATTATGCTGATTACTATATTTCAGCATCAGATAATCTAGCCGCATACGGTATGCGAGTGCTTGGTAATCCGCTTGGTGATGATAAGAAAATCATTTCTGGCGAGAGTGGAGCAGCTCCATTCGGTGTCGTTGTTAAAGTGTTAGAGGATGACCGATACCAAGGGATGAAGGAAACATTACAAATCAATGAAGATTCCGTGCTCCTATTCATTTCCACTGAAGGGGACACGGATCGTAAGAATTACTTAGATGTGGTATGGGATGGAAAATATCCAAGCGTAACTGAAGATAGGGAGGATCGTTAATGACTGAGCAGAACCTAAAGCAACAAGCAGTAGAACTAACTCAAGCGCTAATTCGTGAGAAATCCTATTCTGGCGAAGAAAAAGGCGTATCGGAAGTATTGCAAGCCTACTTCAAAGAAAACAACTATGATGACATCGTTGTTGACAAGTATGGAAATACCATTGGGTGCATCAAGGGTTCAAAGCCAGGTCCAAAGATCTTGTTTGATGGCCACATGGACACTGTTCCAGTAGGCAACGAAGCAGACTGGGATTACCCACCATTCGCTGCCGAGATCCATGACGATAGAATCTATGGACGCGGAGCTACCGATATGAAGGGCGCTTTGGCTTCTATGGCCGTCGCCGCTACTGCTTATCGAGACCAAACTGGTGGAGACTTTGCTGGCGAAATCTATGTTGCAGGTGTCGTACACGAGGAGTGTTTTGAGGGTGTTGCAGCGAGAGAAATCTCAGCAAGAGTCAAACCTGATTATGTCGTTATCGGAGAAGCTTCTCAAGGCAACGTGAAGATTGGCCAAAGGGGCCGTGGCGAGATCAAGTTGGAAGTATTTGGCAAGCCTGCTCACTCCGCTAACCCAGAAAAGGGAATTAACGCTGTCTACAAGATTTCAAAGATTATCGATGAAATCCAGAAGTTAGAGCTTACTGAACACCCTGTGCTTGGCAAGGGCATCTTAGAGCTTACTGATATCAAATCTAGTCCCTATCCAGGTGCAAGTGTCGTGCCTGAATACTGTGTAGCTACCTACGACCGTAGACTCCTTTGTGACGAGACACTGGAAAGCGGTCTCAAGCCAGTTCAAGACCTTATTGACCGCATGATGGCAGAGGATGATGAATTGCAAGCAAAAGTTAGCTATGCCCAAGGCTCCGAAATCTGCTTTACAGGCGACACTATCGAAGGTGAGCGCTTCTTCCCTGGCTGGTTGTTCGACAAGGATGAAGATTGGGTGCAAGCCCTGATGACTGAACTGAACAATGCAGGTTTAGACCCAGAGATTACCCAGTACAACTTCTGTACCAACGGAAGCCACTACGCAGGTGAAGCGGGCATCAAGACCTTCGGTTTGGGCCCATCACAAGAGAATTTAGCTCATACCATCAATGAGTATGTCGAAATATCCGAGCTGGACAAGGTAGTGAAATCTTACTTGGCAGCAATGAAGGCACTCTTAAAATAAGATAGCTTCACGAATAGGAGGAAGAATGTACAATTTATTGATCAAAAATGGCTTGATTGTAGACGGCACAGGCAACAAACCTTACGAAGGAAACGTAGCTGTCGATGGCGAACCAGAGGCTGAGCGCGTTATCGATGCGAAAGGTAAATATGTAACACCAGGCTTCATTGACACTCATTCTCATTCATCCATTATGCTGAATGTCGAACCTGAACTGCTTCCTAAAGTTTTCCAGGGGATTACCACAGAAGTCCTTGCCCAAGATGGTATGGGACCCGCACCCGTTAGCAAGGAGACCTTAGAACCCTGGAAGAAGGCCATGGCCGGTTTAGAAGGCCAATGGGACATCGAGTGGAACTGGGAGACAGTAGAAGACTACCTTAACCATATCGACACCTTAGACCTTGGACCTAATGCAATCTATCTAGCTCCTCACGGCAATCTTCGCATGGTAGCTATGGGCTTAGACAACCGCAAGCCAACTGAAGAAGAGCAAAAGAAGATGGATGAAGAGCTACAAAAGGCATTTGATGCTGGTGCATTTGGTATGAGTACAGGCATGATTTATCCACCTTGTGTATATGCAGATATCGATGAGTTTATCTCTTTAGGTAAGGTCTTGGAGAAAAACGGTGGCGTCTTTGTCACTCACCAACGTTCAGAGGCAGATGCCATTCTTGAATCCATGGATGAAATCCTGACGATCGGCCGTGAATCTGGTTGCCGCGTCCACTTCTCTCACTTTAAGTGCTGTGGTAAGAAGAACTGGGATAAGGTACCAAAGGTTCTTGAAAAACTAGATGAAGCTAAGGAAGAGGGCATGATTGTTTCCTTCGACCAATATCCCTATGTAGCTGGATCGACTATGATGTCTGTTATCTTGCCTCCATGGGTCCACGACGGTGGTACTGAAAAGCTTCTTGAACGCCTCCATGATGAAAATCTACGCGAGAAGATGAAGGAAGATATCTGGAATGGCATCGATGGCTGGGACAACTTTGTCGATTTCGCAGGTCTAGAAGGCATCTTCATCACTTTCGTCAAGAATGAAGAATCTGAAAAGTATGTTGGCATGAACTTAGTGGAATTAGGTGAAGCGGTAGGCAAGGAACCACTCGATGCCATCTTCGACTTGATCCGTGATGAAGAGAATATTGTCGGTTTAGTTGACTTCTACGGCACAGAAGAGCATGTCAAGGAGTTCATGTCAAGGCCCGAGCAAAACGTTTGCACAGATGGCATTATTGGAACCAAACCACACCCACGCCTATATGGTGCCTTCACGCGAGTTCTAGGTAAATACACTCGGGATGAGAAACTGTTCCCGATAGAGACAGCTATTCGCAAGATGACCGGTAAGGCAGCAGATATGCTAGGCCTGAAGGATAGAGGATATGTCAAGGACGGCTTGGCTGCCGATCTACTTGTTATCGATCCTGAAGAAGTTCGCGACATGGGTGACTACACTGAGCCTAAGCAGTTCGCTAAGGGCATCGATTATTCAATCGTCAACGGTAAGATTTTAATCGATGATGGAAAGTCCACTCCACAGAAGGCTGGTAAAGTCCTACGCTTCGAGAAGCGATAGATTGTCTGTAGGGGCGAGAGTCAGGGTCAAGGCCCTCGCCCTTCCTATAAACGATATTTTTGAAAGGGGCCCAATTCATGTCTAAACAAAATATAGCTTTAATCGTCATTCTTATATACATGGTATTTACCGTTTTCATCGGTCTTGTCTCTTCAGCAAGAAAGAAAAAGCAAAAAGCTGACCAGACAGGAGAAGATTTCTTGATGGCAGGTAAGTCACTTGGCGTTCTTGCCTTAGCGGGAACTCTATTTGCAGCTAATACCGGTGGTGCTTCAACAATCGGTATCGCGCAAAACGTCTACCGAGACGGCTTGTCCTCTGCTTGGTATGTCATAGCTGCTGGTGTAGGCTTCGTCCTCGTATCTTTCGTTGCCTCCTACTTCCGCCGCTCTGCTGCCAATACAGTTCCAGAGATAATCGGTAAGCGCTTTGGTAAGAAGTCGCACTTGTTTACTGCAGTTGTTCAAATACTAGCCCTATTCATGGCCACAGGTGCTCAAATTATTGCAACGTCATCAATCATCTATGCCCTAACCGGCTTTGATCAAAATACAGCGGTAATCATCACCACTATTGTCGTTATTGTCTACACCATGTTCGGTGGTCTTGCTTCAGTAGCTTCAGCCAATATGCTCCACGTGTTTACCATCGTTATCGGTATGTTTGTTGCTATGTTCTTCATTGTTACAAGTCCAGAAGTCGGTGGTTTTGGGAACCTCTTCGAACAAGCAAAGGCAATTACATACACCGCAGGCGACAATGCTGGGACTAACGCTAACCTCTTGAGTTTGTTTAAGGTCGGCCTTCCAGCTATCCTTGGCTACATCGCAATGTATTGCATGACTTTCCCAACTGGCCAAGAGATCGTTCAAACTTACGCATCAGCAAAAGACTCTAAGACAGCAACTACTGGTTCCATCGTCGCTGGCCTGATCTCTGCTGTATTCGCTATGATTCCTGCAATCATCGGTTTAGCTGCTTACACGTTCATCCCAGGTTTCATGGATGCATCTCAAAACTCTGCCTTGGCATCGGCTGCTTTGAACTTTGCTCCAGGAGTAATTACTGGTCTAGTTCTATCTGGTGTCGTTGCTGCGACAATCTCATCCGCATCAGGTAATATGATTGGTACTGCAACGATGTTCTCCAATGATATCTATGTTCCATACATCATGAAGAACAAACGTGATGATAAGAAAGAAATCCTCGTATCCAGAATCGTCATGGTCGTGGTTGGCCTATTCGGTATGGTTGTTGCCTTGACCGGTGCTAATATCATTACCGTCATGATGTCAGCTTTCGCCCTTCGCTCAGCCGGGCCATTCGCTGCTTTCGTTACCGGCCTCTTCTCCAAGAATGTTACCTACAATGGTGGCTTCATTGGCATCGTCGTTGGAACGATCGTTGCTGCTGTGTGGCAATTTGTACTAGAAGTTCCATTTGGTTTGAGTGCCATCGTACCAGGTGGAGTCGTCGCCTTAATCGTTATCCTTGGGGTTTCCGCTATCGAGATCTCTCGTGGCGTAGAGCCAGCTCCAGCTATTGAATTAACAGATAATTAAACGATAGATAATTCTCATAACGTTGTTGC
>CAYFUF010000052.1:0-5530 GCA_964346245.1 uncultured Peptoniphilaceae bacterium
GCCCTGTTCGCGTAGTTGGTCAATCATAATGTCCTCATTCTTATCTTCATCTATTCGCTGTCTATTTGACGTGAGCAGTTCTTGCTTAGGAGTGTGCTAAAAAGACTCAACGTTTTGTCTCTTCTATACTTAACCAAAGCAGGCCATATTAACCGAAGGAGTGGTAATATGAGCGGTGGGAAGAAGCTCAAAAACGCTCCCTTGCCATCATAAATGGCGAGATATCGTTTTCATAGCCACCAAAAAAGACATGCCCTCATGACATGCCCAATTCCAATCGTTTAGATTGTCTTATAAGTTCACGTTACCAGTGAAGTCGCCATCGTTGATGGAGTAGTAAGCATTGTGCTCTTCTGGTTTGACGTAGATATCAAGTGTCTTGATGTCTTTCATCTTGTTGCCAGCTTTGCGCCAGTGGTTTTTGATTTCCTTTACCAGCTCTTCATCATTACATTCTTTACCAGCAAATTGCACAAATAGATTGGTCTTCATTATTGCTCCTTTTCGTTACACAAAAAATCTTCATTGCCTGCAAGGCAGGTTTATTTTATCAGAGAAATCCGTTTTTGAAAAGTTTTTGCCTGTTAAGGGCGGCTTTTCTAGCCATTCATATGCTCAGTTGTTAAATTTGCTCTATTCGGCGTGCGCAATCCATCAAGCAGGAAGAAGTGATTTGGGTTATAATACAAAGACACATGATACGGTTATCAAAGTTCGTTCATCGAGAGCTTTGACATCTTATAGAGGAGAGACAGTGGATCTTTTTGATTTTCTTTTAATCGGCGTGGGCGTTTCTATGGATGCCTTTTCGGCAGCCATCTGCAAAGGCCTTTCCGTCAAACGAGTTAAGCTCATGCATATGTTAATCGTAGGCCTTTACTTCGGCATTTTCCAAGGGGTCATGCCCGTCTTAGGCTTTTTGGCTGGCACCTCCTTCAGCGGACTCATCCAAAAGTGGGACCACTGGATTGCCTTCATCCTTCTAGGAATCTTAGGCTTGCAGATGATCAAGGAAGCGGTGGAAAGCGAGGAGTGTCCCGTAGGTGACTTCACTTACCGAACGATGGTCCCCTTAGCAATTGCCACCAGCATCGACGCCCTTGCTGTTGGCGTCACTTTTGCTTTTTTACAGGTAAATATCTTGCAGGCGGCGCTTATCATCGGCAGCTTCACTTTCTTAATGTCAGCCCTAGGCGTCCGCTTAGGTAACGAGTTTGGCCAGAAGTTCCAAAAGCCAGCCCAAATATCTGGCGGTGTGATACTCATCGTTATTGGGGCAAAAATACTGATAGAACACACTTTGGTTTAGCAGCTAACCCCCATCTTAACCTTTCAGCGGGTTAACCACCTGAACCTTTTGCTTTTCTTTCACCGTGTTAAGGGAGGTAAATATGAAAAGGGACCAGGACGCGACTAGCGACCTCAACAAAGATGTGCACGCAAAGAAACACGAGGACAAGCGCTTTAGCTTGGAGGCACTTCATACAGGCAACGTGATCTTACTCCACTCGCCAGGCATGCGGATTATCAAGACTGGGCTAGCCGTTATTCTTTGCATGATCATTGACTTTCTCCGAATGGCCAACAACTTTACGGATGCGCCCATAGCAGCGATCGTCGTCCTCCAGCAAGATATCAGGAAGTCCTGGAAAGCGGGGTTGTCCAGGGTATTGGGCACTGCCTTTGCGGGCGTCTATGCTATTGCCTTCCTCTATATCGTCACCGCTTGGTTGGAGATAGAGTTTTACAGCATGCCCTATTTTATCTTGATTGGCATTATGACCATCCCCCTCATGCACATCCTCGTTCAGATGAAGCAAAATGCCTCTGTTGGCGTTGCCTCCATCGTTTTCGTTTTGGTTTGCCTGTCGGAGTCAGCTCTCGTTAACCCGATTGCCTACGTGCCAAATCGGGTAATTAACACCATTGTTGGCATCTTGGTCTCTGTTGTCATCAACTGGTTCCCTCTTTTAAATAAGCTGGGGAAGAAGTATGATGAGGGAAGGCAAAGAGCCTATGTGAACATCGATGCGCTCCATGACCAACTTCTCCGCTTGAGGGCGGAAGAGGCGGAGTTTGAGGCGAAAAAAGAAGCGGAAAGACGAAAGATTGAACATCACTATGCGGAGGATATGGAAGAATGGCGAAACAAAAACAGGTTTTAACCGATAAGAAGCGAGTCCAGGACTTGCTCAAGTATATAGATGCTTCCCCGACAGCTTACCAAGCAGTCGAGGTGCAGAAGAAGCTACTTAAAGAGAAGGGCTTTGAAGAGATTGATAGGGGACAGGCTTGGGCTTTAGAGCCAGGTGATAAGTGCTTTCTAGTCTTGGGCGATGCCGGCATCATTGCCTTCATTGTCGGCAAAGAGAAGACGGCACCTTTCCATATTCTTGGTGCCCACAGCGATTCACCAAGTCTGCGCCTAAAGGAAAACCCG
This sequence comes from uncultured Peptoniphilaceae bacterium, assembly GCA_964346245.1. Taxonomy (GTDB): domain Bacteria; phylum Bacillota; class Clostridia; order Tissierellales; family Peptoniphilaceae; genus CAYFUF01. Next base: position 2,441 of record CAYFUF010000052.1, read on the forward strand.
ACCATGAAAAAGGAGGGCTACAGCCTCCTAAACGTGGAACCCTACGGCGGCCTGATTGCCCGCACTTGGCTTGACCGGCCTCTTTCTGTAGCTGGTCGACTGATCGTTTCAACCGATGATGACAAACCTAAATCAAAGCTGGTGGACATTGACCGTAGCCTTCTCATTATTCCTTCTTTGGCGATTCATCAAGACCGAGAAGTGAACGCCAAGGGGGAAATCAAGCCACAAAAAACCTTGATCCCTATTCTTGGCTTAGCAGGCGATGACCAAGTCGACATTCTTTCCATCGCTGCTGAGGCTGCTGGTGTCAACAAAGAGGATATCGTTGATTTTGACCTCCACCTTTACGCCCGAGAGAAAGGAACTTTTGTCGGTAATGAAGAGGAATTCTTCTCGGTGGGTCGCATAGATAACCTAGGGATGGCATTTGCTGAGCTTACCGCCTTGGTTGAGGCGAAAGCATCTGATTCCCATAAGTTAGTTGTCATCAATGACAATGAGGAGATCGGTAGCTCCACCTTACGCGGCGCAGATTCCGCGTCTTTGCGAGATGTACTCCACCGCATTGTTCTTGCTTTAGGTGGAAGCGAGGAAGATTTCCTTATCAGCTTAGCGAACAGTTTCCTCATCTCAGGAGACCAAGCTCATGCTGTTCATCCCAACTATCCAGAAGTTGCGGATCCGACGAATAGGCCGAGAATGAATCATGGCCCAGTAATAAAGATATCTGCAAACAAGAGCTACAATACGGATGCAATGTCTGCTGCCCGCTTCCGCCTGTTAGCAAAAGCAGCTGGTGTATCCGTTCAGACCTTCCACAATCACTCTGACCGCCGGGGCGGCTCGACCATAGGGCCCTTAACGGAGAAGTGGACTACCATACCTGGCGTTGACGTGGGCAACCCGATGCTTTCCATGCACTCGGTCCGCGAGCTTGCTGGCGTCAAGGATCATGGCGATATGATTAAGGTGATGAAAGAGTTTTTTAAGTAGATTTGTTTTGAACATATATTTTGCAGCCGGCTTTGATACTTCAGCCGGCTCTTTTTACCAGAAATAAAAGTAGGGAAGGCTCATGAAGAAACTAGACCGTTACACTGTAACCATTGAAGATTGGACTAACCAGGGGCAGGGGGTTACCCATGTCGATAAGCTTGCCATTTTTGTTGAGGGCGCTTTGCCGGGTGATGAGGCTCTCATCGAAATTGACCAAGTGAAGAAGAATTTTGCTAAAGCGACCTGCCGGCAAATCATTAACCCATCGCCTGATCGCCGTGAGCCGCCCTGCCTGTACTCTGCTATCTGTGATGGCTGCAAGTTGATTGGCCTAGACTACCAGGCCCAACTTCGGTGGAAGAAATCCTTCATTGAAAATGCCTTCAAACGGCTGGGCAAGCTTGACGTTGAGGTGGATATGAGGCCATCTCCCGAGTTGGCCTACCGCAACAAGGTCAATATGCGGGTGGATGACTCAGGTCGCCTCTCTTACAGCAAGCAGGACAGCAACCAAGTCTTTTACGTCAATACCTGCGTTATTGCCCAAGAGTCGATACAAAACATCATCCACCGCTGGAACACCGACCTTACCAACCGTCCCAACTTTGTGAAATTTGCGTCTTTAATTAAGATGGTGGTCATTCGCAGCAACTCCTCTTCAGAAACGATGATTATTGCAATTACCGATCAGCTTCAAGACAGCCAGAGGAAGGATTTGCTCGATGAGATGTCCCTACTTCAGGCCGACGTTTTAGGCCTAACTGAGAATGAGAAAGCAGGCGATGTCCGCATCTTAAACCCCATCCACTATGCTAGCGACAAGGAAGTTCTGGAAGAGACCCTGAGCAAACTCAGCTTTCTCGTTTCTCCGCAGTCTTTCTTTCAAGTTAACCGCCACACCATCGAGAATCTCTACGATATGGCCATCTCCCTTTTCAATAATCTTTCAGATAGCAGCGTAATTGATCTTTACAGTGGGACGGGAACAACAAGTCTCCTCCTCGCTCAACAAGCCAAGCAGGTTATCAGCGTGGAGCTTGTCCCTTGCGCCGTGGAAGATGCTAAGGAAAATGCCAAGCGCAACAACATCGACAATGTGAGCTTTATCCAAGCTAAGGCTGAAGACGTTATCCAAGACCTTACGACAGACCAACATATTAAAAAAGCCCTTGTTGACCCACCACGCAAAGGACTCGACCGAGCAGTTATCGATGCAATAGGTCAATCTCAGATTGATGAACTGGTTTATATCTCTTGCAACCCCACCACCCAGGCAAGGGATGCTGCACTTTTAGCTAACTTTGGCTTTGCGGCTAAGAAGATAATCGGTTTGGATCAGTTTCCGAATACGAGTCACGTGGAGACGGTTGTTCTTTTGTCCCAACAAAAACCGAGCGATAAGATAGAGGTTGATTTGGACTTGGATGAGTTGGATGTGACGAGTGCGGAGACGAAAGCTACTTATGCGGAGATTAAGGAATATGTGTTGAAAGAGCATGGAATGAAGGTTTCCAGTCTATATATTTCACAGGTAAAAAGGAAATGTGGATTAGAAGTTGGGGAGAATTACAATCTTGCAAAGTCAGAAGATGCAAGACAACCAAATTGTCCAGAAGATAAGGAAAAGGCGATTGTTGATGCGTTGAAGCATTTTGAGATGTTTAGCTAAGGCTGGAGGTAGAATGTATGGAATATAATTTGTATTATTATGATTCGGTTCTCGATGCAGTTGTTATGAGAGATAAAGAAGATAATGAACTTGTAATAGAATTTGCCAAGGCGAATGCGCAAGTTATATTTGATGAGCCAGAGGATGAAGGTTATCTTGTGAGATTGGCAAGAGAAGAGCCGGCAAATTATGTGTCATATGCCTTGAAACCAGATGAGTTGCAGGGATATGTAGATGCAATGAATGTGTTTAATTAGTTAGTGAAAGAGTCAGTTGATATCAGCTGGCTCTTTTTGAACAATATGGATGAAAAATACGGGATTCTTATGTATAATTAAAGAATAGTGTAGTGAGACAGATATAAAAAGGCTCTTTGTCAAATAGTGTTGGTGAAGAGTTGTAAATGAATTACGAGGGAGTTA
>CAYFUF010000053.1:0-4672 GCA_964346245.1 uncultured Peptoniphilaceae bacterium
CTATTTAGCTATAAATATCTTAGGGGTAAAATTTAGGTGCTTAATCTAGGCGCTTGCTGAGTTAAATAATCACCTATATATTGAAAAAAACACTTCATCGTGGTATGATTGGGAATGAATAATCAAAGTGTTCAAAACGGCTTACATTTCATCGGGAATTCCATTGAAAGGAGGATGCCGTTTGGATTAACTGGGAACGCAGGAAGCGCTGTTACGCTTAACTGCACGGTACCGCCACTGTATGTGCGTATCCTTTGTTCGATGATGAAAATCAGCCACTGTGAAAGCATGGTAAGGTAGAACAAGGGATTGTGATTAAGATCACGGGCGCAAGAGTCAGGAGACCGGCTTTGATATATCACCGAACCTGCGAGTACAGGTTATTGGTGGCTTCGCGAGGAATCGGTCGCGGGGATGCATAAAAGCATCTCCGCATTTTTTTTTGCTTAACCCGATGAGCAAAGATGAATCCCAGCGCCAATAAAAGAACTTTCTACACAATAAACAAATTTAGTAAAGGAGACATCCCTAATGAGAAATAACAAATTCCTACCTTCCTTTCTTGTTGTCATTTTATTGATATCTTTGCTTGCCGGATGTTCTGGAAATAATAGCAATTCAAATTCCAACCCTGGCACAGAAGCTCCATCAAATCCACAGACAACTGACAACGACAACTATGAAGAAGGTACTTCCGACACAGATGGTATCGTAAACACAACCGCTGCTGATAAAGTAATCCTGGTTGTCAGCTTCGGGACCAGCTTTAATCAGAGCCGAAACCTGACCATTGGAGGCATTGAAACTGCAATTGCAGATGCCTACCCCGATTATCAGGTCCGTCGCGCCTTCACCAGCCAGATTATTATTGACAAGCTTTCCGAGCGCAATGAGCTCAAAATCGACAACGTTACAGAAGCCATGGATAGGTTGGTGCTAGATAAAGTCAAAGAGGTTGTTATTCAGCCCACCCATGTCATGACTGGCTTTGAATACGATGATGTAATCGCTGAGGTTATGCCCTATGCTGATAAGTTTGAAAGCTTCAAAATCGGCAAGCCCCTTCTAGTAGATGACAGCGACTATGATGAAGTTTCCCAGCTGATTGTTGATGCGACCTCATCTTATAGAAACGATGATACCGCCTTTGTTTTTATGGGCCACGGCACTGAGCATGATGCAGGTTCCACTTACAACAAGCTCCAAGACACACTAACAGACAAAGGATACACCAACTATGTTATCGGAACCGTCGAGCACGGTATCGAGATTGACGAGGTCGTTGAAATTCTATCGGGCATGGATGTGAAAAAAGTGGTACTGCGCCCGCTAATGGTCGTAAGTGGTGATCATGCCAACAACGATATGGCCGGTGGCGAGGAGGATTCATGGGACTTCATCCTAGAAGAAGAAGGCTATGAAGTTATCACCGTTTTAGAGGGGCTGGGCCAGATTGAAGGCATTCAGCAGCTCTATATAAAACATATCAAGGAAGCAATCAGTTCAGATAGTTTAAGTAAAACGTCGGCGGCACCTACCGCCGGCGTTTCTGCCAATAGGATAAAAGATGGCACCTACCAAATAGAGGTTTCTTCCAGCACATCCATGTTCAGAATCGTCGATTGTCAGTTGACTGTAGAGGGCGACAGCATGAGTGCAGTTATAACCCTTAGTGGCAAAGGCTTTGGAAAGATTTATATGGGCACAGGCGAGGAGGCCCTTGCTGATACAGAGTACCATTTTTATAATTATACGGATAATGGTGAGCAGCACTTCTTCACTGTTCCCGTATCTGCGCTAGATAGAGAAATGGACTGCGCAGGGCTTAGTATTCGAAAAGATACATGGTACGATCATATCGTTGTCTTTAAATCAGACAGTATTCCCGATGACGCCTTTCTACCCACTGAAATTAGTGTGGACATGACTGGAGGAACCGGCAGGACCAGCATCGAATCCCCAGCCACACTTCTATATAGAGATGGCAAGGATTATGCAAGAATTATATGGAGCAGCCCCAATTACATTTATATGCTGGTGGATGGTGTGGAGTATCTTCCTATAAATATAGATGGCAATTCTACCTTTGAAATACCAGTCAAACTAGATCAGAATATGCAGGTAATCGCATGTACAGTGGCCATGAGCGAGCCCAAAGAAATCGAATACATACTGCACTTTGACGCTTCAACCATAAAGTAAGATGAAAAAAGTTATATTATTTTTACTAATTTTAGTTCTATCTCTCTACGGCTGCAGTCCCGTACCAATCGAGACAAGCTTTAATGATTTAAAAACCCTTGGGCATATGGAGCTGCGATATGCTAGTCAGTTTTCCGTGGATTATCTTGAGGACGGCTGCTCTCTTATCACTATTGTCGAGAGCGGACGCTTTTTAGTCGTGCCTGAAGGCCAGGAAGCGCCACAAGATATTGATGAGGATATTACTGTTTTGCGTCAGCCGGTGGAAAATATTTACCTTGCAGCGACCTCTGCTATGTGTCTATTTGACGCACTGGACGCTCTTGGGCATATTTCCATGTCCGGTACAAGAGCAGATGGCTGGTACATAGAAAACGCAAGGCTCGCCATGGAAAAGGGCGACATCATTTTTGCAGGCAAATACAGTGCCCCAGATTATGAAATGCTTTTGGCCAAAGATTGTAGTTTAGCCATTGAGTCTACAATGATTTATCATGCCCCAGCGGTGCAGGAAAAACTCACAGCTTTGGGCATCCCAGTGCTAGTGGAACGCTCCAGCTATGAGACCCACCCTCTTGGTAGGACTGAATGGATCAAACTCTATGGTCTACTTACCGGCAATGAGGAAGATGCCGCGGCCCTCTTCGAAGAGCAGGTGGCTTACCTTGACAATATCAGCGCAGAGGATACCGGTACAACTGTTGCATTTTTCTATATCAGTTCTTCAGGAAGTGTGGTAGTTCGCAAGAGCGGCGACTACGCCGTCAAAATGATTGAGCTCGCTGGCGGCAATTATGTGTTTACCGATTTGGGTGACCCAGACAGCGCAACAGGGTCTGTAAGCCTTGAGATGGAGCAGTTCTATGCTCAGGCGAAGGACGCAGATATCATCATCTACAACAGCTCTATTGACGGGGAAGTAAATAAAGTCGCCGAGCTACTGGCCAAAAGCCAACTAATTGCTGATTTCAAGGCTGTGAAAAACGGTGATGTGTGGTGCACTAGCAAAAATCTCTTTCAGGAAACTACCGAATTTGGGCTGATGATTTCGGATATGAATAGGATATTTACCAGTGAGGCCTCAGATGACCTTACCTATTACTATAGATTGCGGTGAGACAAATGAACAAACGAATTTTCTTTTTCTTGGTGGTGCTCCTACTGCTATTTACCACCTTATTTTTGCTAAATGTGGGGATTGGCAGCGTCCAAATCTCTCCCAGGGACATACTGCGCCCTGGCTCAACCAAATACGATATTCTCTGGAAGGTACGCCTCCCCCGCATGGCAGCTGCTGTAATCCTAGGTGGCGCCCTGGCACTGTCCGGCTTCCTGCTCCAGACTTTTTTTGGCAACCCCATTGCTGGGCCCTTTACACTTGGCATATCCTCCGGGGCAAAGCTAGCGGTGGCCCTTGTTATGGTGTTTGTACTAAGCCGTGGCTCCACTGTTGGCTCCTCAATGATGATTGGCGCGGCCTTTGTAGGTGCCCTCATCAGCATGGGCTTTGTGCTACTGATTGCACGTAGAGTCAGACATGCTTCAGTGCTCATTATAAGCGGTGTAATGATTGGTTATATCTGCTCAGCTATTACCGATTTTGTGGTCACTTTTGCCAGTGATGAGAGCATAGTAAACCTACACCACTGGTCTCAGGGGAGTTTTTCAGGAACGTCCTGGAACGATGTAAAAATCATGGCAATTGTCATATTTATCGCATCGGTATTTACTTTTTTACTATCAAAACCCATAGGCGCCTATCAGCTTGGCGAAAACTACGCTGCAAGTGTGGGCGTGAACATCAAGCTATTTCGAGTTGTACTGGTCTTTTTATCTAGCATTCTGTGCGCCTGTGTAACAGCCTTTGCTGGGCCGGTATCCTTTGTTGGAGTGGCTGCGCCCCACCTGATTAAGGCCTTTACAAAGACAGCAAAGCCACTTGTTGTGATACCGCTGTGCTTTCTAGGCGGCGCAGTTTTCTGTCTTGGATGTGATCTTATTGCACGTACCATCTATGCGCCTATTGAGATGAGTATCAGTTCAGTAAGTTCCCTATTTGGTGCACCAGTTGTCATCTACATCATGTCAAGAAAGGAGGCAAGGGCCTAATGGAATACTTTTTTAAGGCCGAGATGCTCACTGTCGGATATGGTGGCAAGCCAGTTGTTCGGGATATTGAAGCCGCTATCTCAAAAGGCCAGATCCTCAGCCTCATCGGACCCAACGGATCGGGTAAATCAACCATACTAAAAAGCATTACAAAGCAGCTCAGCCCCATTGGCGGTATCGCCCGGATTGGCGGCAAATCAATCGAAGAGATTACTTCAAGTGAACTGTCCAGGCAAGCGGCGGTGGTGCTTACCGAGCGCCCAAAACCCGATCTTATGACCTGCTGGGATGTAGTGGCGGCTGGACGTTATCCCTATACAGGGATGCTGGGAATTCTTTCAGATACAGACAAAGAGAAGAT
>CAYFUF010000054.1:0-4659 GCA_964346245.1 uncultured Peptoniphilaceae bacterium
CTCTGGGTAAAGGTAGCGAAGTCGAACAGGTCGCCCATATTGGTTGCGACTCTGACTACATCTCCGGCTTTAAACCAAGTCTGCTCGCCACCTGTTAAAGTGTAGCTGAGTTGGAAGCCCACTTTTACGCTGTCGCCCCCATTGACCTCGGTCTTGTCGGTCGTCAGGTTGCCCACGCTTGCAAAAGGGTCAATACTCTCTTTCTTGAATTTCGTTTAGATATAAAAGCCTCCATAAATTATTACAATTATTCTATTGTCAGCAATGCCACGCAAAACCTGTCCATGGCCCTATTCACACAGGGCTTTGTCTATCCCAAATCAGACAGGTGCCGTTTACTTTATCTCGTGACACAATGTTATTCTAGTTGTAGCAGATTTATCATATAAATCTAGCATTTTTCGCCATTTAGCTTTTCTTGGGAAATAATCTGGAATCCCCCTCTTCCGCCTCAATTTTATCTGCATAGGACCCTTGTCTTAGGGTAATAACGTTGGTGTAGGTAAAGAAACAAAACCAATTAATAACAACTTTGTAATAAGTAAAGGAGATAATATGGAAACTAGAACTGGCTACAAAATGGGCGATCAAGAATTAACACTATGCGGCCCAGAGATTAAACCCGGAGACCAAGCGCCTGATTTCACCATTACCAAAACTGACCTGAGCCCATTAACCCTTAAAGATCTGGGTAACAAGGTTAAGCTCATCGCTGCTGTACCTTCCGTAGATACCAAAGTCTGCGAACTCGAGACCATCCGCTTCAATGAAGAAGCCGAGAAACTGGGCGATGACGTCGTCGTCCTCACCGTCTCCGTCGACCTGCCTTTCGCCCTCGAGCGCTTCTGTGCAGCTGAAGGCATCAAGAACGCCATCGTCGCCTCCGATTACCAAAACCGCGACTTTGCCAAAAAATACGGCGTCCTTATCGACGGCCTCTTCCTGCTCAACCGCTCCATCTTCGTCCTCGACCAAGACAACAACGTCGTCTACGCAGCCTACAACGAGCAGAACACCGACCACCCAGACTACGACGCAGCCCTCCAGGCCGCCAAAGACCTGCTCTAAGCTGCCAATCATTTCATCAAAAAAAAAGACCGTGGGCCATACCTACGGTCTTCCTTGTTTTGTCCAGGGCAATGGCCCCCACACACAGCAGCAACAAAAAAACCACCCCGAGCGGAATCGCAAGGCGCGCGAGCGCCGAGAACCTAGCGAGGGGTGGTTTTTTGTGTTCGTCATTGTATTTCTATAAGCTCAACACTCTCCATTGCCTTAGCCACCAAGGCCTCGATATCCAGGGCGGCCTCATCCTCCTCCAAGTCAGCGGACTTGGGATTGGTGTTGGGGTGGTCGGGGGCAAAGATGGAGCAGCAATCATCGTAGGGTTCGATGGAGGTTTCGTAGGTGTCGATGTCGTTGGCAATGCGGATGATGTCTGTCTTGTCCATGGCAATCAGGGGTCTAAGGACGATGCGGCTGGCGACCTCATCGACAACCTGAAGGCCTTGTAGGGTTTGGGAGGCGACCTGACCTAAACTCTCGCCGGTGATGAAAGCGCCATAATCGTATTCCGCGCTGATCCGCTCAGCGATTCGCATCATCATGCGGCGGGATAGGACAGTGGTGTTCTTCGCCTTGCAGTTCTTGTTGATGGCCGTGTAGGAATCGATCAAGTTGACCATGAAAAGCTTCATCGGCCCGCAGTAAACGCTCATCTGCTGGGCAAGGCGGACCGCCTTATCCTGGGCGCGCTCGCTGGTGAAGGGGTAGGAGTGAAAGTGGATGGCCCCAAGTTCCAGCCCCCGCCGGGCCATGCTAAAGCCAGCCACCGGCGAATCAATCCCACCGGACAAGAGGAGGAGGGCCCTGCCGCCCGACCCCCAAGGTAGGCCGCCCAGACCGGAATAGCGGTCAAGGTAAATGTAGGCCTGGTCGCGGATGTCCACCCATAGGCGGATATCGGGGTTATGGACATCGACTTTCAGCTGGGGCAAGTCGCTTGAGGCAAACTCGGCGGTGTTGATGCCTTCGAGGACATCGCCCCCGATCTGGCGGGCAACCTCCATCGAGTTGAGCGGGAAGGTCTTGTCCGCCCTTTTCCCCTCCACTTTAAAGGTGACCACTTGCTTGTCGGGCTCAGCTTCGCGAATTTGGCGGAGCTTGTCCGCCATAGCCTGAATGGCGGCCTCCTTGACCACCTCCATATCCTGGGCAACCCGGAGGGTTGGCGTCACATAGACAATACCAAAGACCTTTTGTACAGCCTCGACCGTTGCCTGAACATACGCCTCCTTAACCTCTATGAAGAACATACCCAGCTCGGAATAGGTGCGGATGGTTGGAATGTCCGCCACCGCCTTCTTAATCTGCTTTTCCGCATTCTTAACAAAAATCTGGCGGTTGCGTCCCTTGAGGATGAGCTCCCCAAAACTCACCGTAACCACCCAATCTCTTTTCAATTCATTTTCCATCTGACTTCCCTCCTGTTAGCTAGCGGCGCAAGCTGCGAATCTGGTCGACAGCAACCTGCAGGCGATCGAAGAAGGGATCCACCTCCTCCACCGAATTCTCCGTGAGAAAGGAAATGCGAATACAACCTTCGATGTAGCTTTTATCTAGATTAATTGCCTCGAGAACGTGACTGACATGAGCCCCCGTGCAGGCCGACCCGCTCGACAGGTACATGTCCTCCTGCTCCATAAAATGGAGGAGTACCTCCGCCTTCACATCCTTCAGCGCGAAGTTCAAAATGTAAGGACTGCCATCCTCGGGGCTGTTAATGATGTGATCCGGAATCTCCGCCAAGCGCTCAAGGCAGCGCTTCCTGATTTGCTTAATCTGCTCGATATCAAAGTCGTCCACATGCTTGACCGCCTCCGCAAAGCCCGCGATGTAGGCGACATTCTCGGTGCCGGGGCGAAGTCCAAACTCATGGCCCCCACCAAACATCAGTGGGTTGAGGGCATCCCCCTCCTTTATATAAAGGAGGCCGATTCCCTTAGGCCCGTGAATCTTGTGGGCGCTAGCCGTGTAATAGTCAATCTGACTAGCGGCCAAATCCAGCGGAAACTTGCAAAAGCCCTGAACCCCATCCACCAAAAACTTAGTCTTCGGATTCATCCTTTTGGTTATTTGGGCCATCTCCACAACAGGCTCCACCGTCCCCAGCTCATTGTTGACCTGCATGACGCTGACCAAAACCGTGTTCTCATCCACCAGTCTTTCCAAATCTGCTGGATTAACCTGGCCATGCCCATTGACCCCCATCACCCGAACCTCTACCCCCTCCTTGGCAAGCTCCTTACCCAAGTTGTCGATAGAAGCATGCTCCACCGCCGAATAGACGATGTTGATGCCCGTCTTCCCCTTAATCGCACTCCTGATTGCCGTGTTGTTGGACTCAGTAGCACACGAGGTGAATAAGATGGATTTGGGTTTCACGTGGAGTGCCCTCGCGATGTCCTCCCTCGCCGCCTGGATAATCTTCTCCGCCTCAAAGCCCTTGCGGTGGAGGGAACTGGGGTTGCCCCAATCATTTCGTAATACTTCACTTATTCGATCGACGACACTATCAATCACTGGCGTTGTCGCCGCATTATCAAAATATATCATGGAATCTCTTCGCTCCTGTAGACTTACTTTCCTATATAATAGATACGAAATACAACCTATTGTACCACAGGAGGATTCCATGTTTGAACGATTGATTGATAAGCCCGAAATAAGCCTAGAAGACGATATCTGCGTTATCGATATCGAGACTGCAGGCCTCGTTCGTGAGCGCGACCCCATCTACATCCTAGGCATCCTGACTACAGACATGGATAATACCCGCTTCCACCAATTTGCCACGACCGCAGCTAATCCAGCACAAGAAGCCCTCCTCCTGACCAAACTCCAAACCCTAGCCGCCGGAAAAACCTGGCTCACCTATAACGGCAACGCCTTCGACCTTCCCTATATCGAGGCCCGCCTCAAGCACCAGCAGATGCAGCCCATCCCCCACCAGTCCATGGACCTCTATCCCTGGATTAGAGCCCGCCGCAAATTCTTCGACTTCCCCCGCCTCAACCTGAAGACGCTGGAAGCCTACGCTGGCATCAACCGCCAAGACCTCCTGACCGGCGCACAAGTCGCCGCCGCCTACCGCCACATCGAAGGCAATCCCGACCTGCTTGACCAAGTCCTCCTCCACAACGAGGAAGACGTCCTGAGCGCCTACCAGCTCTACCACTATTTCACCAGCCTGCGAGACCAGCTGACCATACCAATTAGCCTAAACCAAAACCGCCACACCATCGAGCTTATCTCCTACCAGCAGGACAAAGACTTCGCCACTATCAGCTACCGCAGCCAGGAAGCCCTGCCCCTGCCCTTGCAAAAGCAGAACTCCTTCGGCCGCATCCACTGGGAGGACAGGCAACTCAACCTCCGGATTCCCTGCCACCTGGGCAAGCTTTCCCCCACCAGCGATGACATCCTAGACGTAGGTGTCCTGCCTAGTAAGGGGCGCGACCTGTCGCCCCACAAGCTCCGCCCACCACTCATTGCCCTCGCTGACTCCAACCGAGTTTATGTCGAAAATCTCCACCTCATCGTCCGCGCTTTTATGGAGGCGGCTGACTAAATTGACAAGCTTTCTATACAAAAAGAACC
>CAYFUF010000055.1:0-4356 GCA_964346245.1 uncultured Peptoniphilaceae bacterium
TCTTGTTGGCTACTTGCTAGGCTTCAACTTTATCGAAGCAGCAATTACGGCTGGTTTGTGTATGGCCAATATGGGCGGTACGGGAGACGTTGTGGTACTTACCGCAGCTAATCGTATGGAGCTCATGCCCTTCGCACAGATTTCTTCCCGGATTGGAGGAGCCTTTATTATTTTCCTCGCTTCGGTGTTGGTGCCGATATTCTTCGGCTAGCGGGAAAACAATCTCATACATCATCACTAGCTAGTGATTGTCAATGAAGGATGCCGCTTGAGTTCGTAGAATTCAGGCGGTATCCTTGTAGAGAGGGCCTAAAAATCCCTGAAATCCAATGTATATCAATATAGTTTGCTTGAATGATTAGAACAGGTTAAAATAGAAATGAAAAGGGTCCCTGAGCAGGGGATGAGGAAAAGGAATTCATTTCTATAAATGTATAGAAAGGGAGGGTAATGCAACAGATTAAACACGAGGCAAGAGCCGGCACTTTGCAGTCCAATGACTGCTTGGTGGAGATAAAGCCCGGCACAGGTGAGTATAGTTTGGATAGTCCTGTGGAGTACGAGTTTGGAGATCAAATCTATGAAGTGGTAAGACGGACATTAGCTGATCACCGTATAGAGGCTCAACACCTAGATATCCGCATTGAAGATCGGGGTGCCCTAGATTGCACCATCGAGGCGCGGTTGAAAACAGCGATAGGGAGGGCCCAATGACTGTAATGAAGAATATTCGAAGCCTGCTCTTTATGCCGGGCAACAATCCAGGCATGTTGGTTTCGGCAGACAATCTGGGTGCTGATGTCATCATCTACGATTTAGAGGATGCGGTTGCCCTAGCAGAGAAGGATGCCGCTAGAGACCTCGTTGCCAACGCTTTACGGACGATGACTTATGAGAACAGTCTGATTACCGTAAGGATGAACCCCATCGATTCTCCCTATTGGGAAGATGACCTGAATGCCATATTGCCACTCAACCCAGACGGCTTGGTCATTCCCAAGGCAAATTTGGAGAGTGTAGCGGTGGTTGAAAACTACATCGATGACTTTTATAAAAGAACGGACAACAAGCATGACCTTCGTTTCCTCTTGCTCGTGGAATCCGCTTTAGGGGTAACCCAGCTGGATGATTTGGCGAGTCTGTCGAAGAGAACCGATGCCCTTCTTTTGGGCGCAGAAGACTACAGCGTCAGCATGGGCGTTGAACGCTCAAAGAAATCGAAGGAATTGGAATATGCCCGCTTCCGTTTAGCCACGGCGGCTCACGCCTACGGCCTTGAAGCGATTGATACACCCTATACCGACATCGACGATACGGAAGGCTTAATCGAAGATACCAAGTTCATTCGCTCTATTGGAATGACTGGTCGTTTAATCGTCAACCCTAGACAGATTCGCGATGTCCACGAGATCCTATCACCAACCCAAGATGAGATAGAGAACGCCTTGGCTATCCTGGATGAGGCAAAGATTGCCGAAGAGGAGGGCCGGGGAGTGTTCAGTTTCAAGGGCAAAATGGTGGACAAACCTGTCATCGACCGGGCGGAAAACCTGGTGGCTGCAGCAAGGAATTGGGGGTTAATATCATGAAAAATGCTTTAGGACGTGAAGGAGGAAATGCACCTTACCTAGGGCCCTTCGTGAATCAGAAAGAACGCCACTATGAAGTGAATAAATCGGTTGTTCCAACAGTAGTCAAGGGGCTGGATACCTTCTTCCAGCGCTTCAAGGCGGAAGATGGGATGACTTTTGGTTTCCACCACCACCTAAGAAACGGTGACTATGTTTTAAATAAGGTAATGGCAACTGTCCACGACCAGGGAGCGAAAGACCTGCACATTGCCGCATCTTCTATTTTCCCTTGCCACGAGCCCTTGGTCGAGATGATGGAAGACGGCACGGTGAGTCGCATTACAACATCTTACATGAGCGGCCCTGTTGCCCATGCGGTTGCTCGAGGCAAGCTAAGACATCCTGCCCACATTACTACCCACGGCGGTCGTGCGAGAAGCATCTTGGAAGACGAGCTAGTTATCGATGTCGCTTTCGTAGCGACACCAGCGATCACCGCTGCTGGTGAGATTTCCGGTTCGGAAGGATCAAGTGCCTGCGGTTCGTTAGGCTACGCCATCGCCGATATACAGAAGGCAAAACTAGTCGTTGCGATAACCGACAACATCGTTGACCACCTGAATCGCCCAGATATTGGTGGAGGCTTCGTTGATTATATCGTTGAGATTGACCAGATTGGTGACCCTAAGGGCATCGTCTCTGGTACCACTCAAGTGACCAAGGACCCCATCGGCCTGAAGATTGCCAAGGATGCAGCCGATCTTATTGAAGAAGTAGGCCTACTGCAAGATGGCTTTTCCTTCCAGACAGGTGCAGGCGGCATATCGTTAGCTGTTGCGGCGGAAGTCCGCCAGAAGATGAAGGAAAAACAGATTAAAGGATCCTTCGGTTGCGGAGGCATTACGGGCTACTTTGTGGATATGCTGGAGGAAGGCCTCTTCGATGAGCTTGCCGATACCCAGTGTTTCGATAATGTAGCTGTAGCATCAATTGAACGCAACGACCGACATAAGAAAATATCAGCGAACACCTATGCTAACCCCAACAACCCTGACCATTATGCGGGCAAGCTCGATTGCGTTATCCTAGGCGCATCAGAGATTGACCTAAACTACAACGTCAATGTGACGACCGGGTCGGATGGAAATATCTTAGGTGGTTCTGGTGGGCACGCCGATACGGCAGCTGGTGCCAAACTGACCATTATTACAACAAAGCTATTCAATGCCAGAGTGAGCGCAATCGTAGATAAGGTGAGAACGGGGACGACACCTGGAGACACGATCGATGCGATTGTCACCGACTACGGCATTGCCATTAACCCCAATAGGGAAGACCTACTCAAGCTCTTGGAACAGACCAACCTTAAACTCGTCACGGTGGAAGACCTCTATGAAAAAGCAATCTCTTTCACGGGCAAGCCTAAGAGCAGGCCTAAGTCCGATGAAGTGATTGCCTACAGTGTTTACCGCGACGGTACTATCCTAGACAGTCTAGGAAAGATCTAATACTTTTTCGCTGGTCTCCTCTCGGGGCGAGGGGAGAAGAGCGACCATTGTGGCCTTAACAGCAAGTTTGCTGTTTGGTAAATTTTATTATTTTTTATAAGGAGGAAATATGAAAGATTTACGTATCGCTGGATTGAAACTGCCTATTTACCTTATCGTTTTGGTTGTTTTAATCGTAGCAGTCATGATGGGGGCGCTGCCTCCAAACATGATCGGTGCCTTTTTATTAATGATCATGATTGGTGAAGCCCTCAACCTAATTGGTAACAATATGCCAATTATCAAGACCTTCTTCGGTGGCGGTCCTATCGTCGTCATCTTTGGAGGCGCAGCTCTAGTTTATTTCAATGTCTTCCCCGAAGAAACATTTGCGACGGTTGACAACTTCATGAAGAATCCTGGCGGCTTCCTCGATTTCTACATCGCTGCACTGATTACAGGATCTATCCTTGGTATGAACCGTGACTTATTAATTAAGTCAGCTCTTCGCTTCCTACCAACTATTGTTGCTGGTGTTGCGGTTGCCCTAGGCCTCGTTGCTCTTATCGGCCCTCTAGTAGGAACATCTTCAGGTGAGGCGATTGCCTATGTTGGTATCCCCATCATGGGTGGTGGTATGGGCGCAGGTGCTGTACCAATTTCCAATGTCTTCTCGGAAGCCTTGAGCATCCCATCAGAAGATATCCTTTCCCGTTTGGTGCCAGCAGTTGCTTTGGGTAACGCTATGGCCATCGTCGCTGGTGGTCTGCTCAATAAACTGGGCAAGTCTAAACCTGCATTGACGGGTGAAGGACAGATGATGCGCGTTGGTGAATTTAAGGCAGATATTACAACTGAAGAGTCTGCAGGTCTCAATGATTACTTAGTGGGTATCGTCGTTTCAACTGCCTTCTTTACTTGGGGAGTTATCCTATCCAAGTTTATCGGTCAATGGTTCGAGATGCACTCCTATGCTTATATGATCATATCAGTAGCTATATTCAAGGCCTTGAATATCATTCCTGATCCTGTCGCTAAGGGATGTTCGTCTTGGTACAAATTTGTAGCAGGCAACTTTACTGCAGCCTTAATGCTGGGCATTGGTATCTCTTATACCAACCTGGGACAAATCATTAGTGCCTTTACACCACAATACATCGTTTTATGTGCGCTGGTTATCATCGGTGCGGTTCTAGGTACGGGTCTTGTTGGCTACTTGCTAGGCTTCAACTTTATCGAAGCAGCAATTACGGCTGGTCTATGTATGGCCAACATGGGTGGTACGGGAGACGTTGCGG
>CAYFUF010000056.1:0-4114 GCA_964346245.1 uncultured Peptoniphilaceae bacterium
CCGTTACGGCTAATCCGCTTTCATCCTTCGTATAGTTAACTGGTACATAATCGTCACCAGACATGTTAACTTCTTTGACAGAGAATGTGTAGGCATTGCCATGGATATCGGTGGTCTCTAATCCGGTCCATGTCGCGGTCAACATACCGTGACTTAGTTCGGCCAAATCAGTGTCAGGCACCACTTCTGCTGCGTCTTCTCCGACCTGCCGGTACAACTTAAACCAGACTGTTGGTCTTGGGCTTGGACCGCCATCCCATTCTTTCGTTGCCACAACCTCGCCATCATCTGGGATGTCGTAGGTATTCGCAACAGTATTATTGTCTGGGTAGGTGGTTGTGTAATTCGTTACCGCATCTTCTCTTACTCGGTAGATATAAGCGGTACTAGCTTCCACAGAGCCTTCCCAAGTGACGAAACGGTCAATGTCACTCCATTGTGCCTTTGTTTGACCGTTAGGCAACTTCTGATCCGAACCGGTCACTTTCTCCCATGTGTTGCCATCGCTCGATCTTTCCAGATACAGATTGACCTCTGGTCGCGTCGATGGACCGTTGGTCCACGTCTTCGTTGCTTCAAAGTCAACCGTTTGCTTGACGTTGTCCACATGGCGACTTGCACTGGTTACCGTGTCGACCTCGTAACCTTCTGGAATAGTTTCGGGCACTTCTTCAACAACATAGCGAACCGTCACGGTGTTGCCGTTGTGCTCAGCCGTTGTTGGTAGGTGGTCGAAGCTGTAATTCCAATTGCCCTCAGCGCTTAGCTCGAATGGTTCTAAATAAGCTTCTTTATAAGCTGGGTCATAGTTTGGATCGGTTGGACGAATCACGGCGTAAAGCTGGAACTTAACCTTTGTTCCTTCCGCTGGTTCGCCATTCCACCTCTTCGATACCGTCAATGTTCCTTCGCTGTATACGTTGTTAATCATGTCGCCATCATAAACGATGACGTAATTCTTTGGTGCATCTTGCTCAATTGCTGTATAGGTATAGGCATTGCCTTCCTCATCCAGCTTAGGAAGATTATCCCAAGTGTATTGGACTTCTACGCCAGTACCTGTTGTAACCTCTACTGGCTCGCCATATTGCTTGCCATTTTGCCTCAAAGTCAACTCGATAACCGGTTTCTCCTCGCCAGCATGAAGAGCTTCTGCTTTCGGATCCGTATAGATCCAGCGCTTGGTTGCGGTATAGGTCCTCAGGTTGTACGTGTTGGTAACGGTTAAACCATCCTCAGCCTTCAGGTATCCTGCTGGTACCGCATCTTCACCGGCTGCATTGGTTTCCTTAACCGTGTAGATATATAGCTTGCCGTCTAGATCGGTCTCAGGCAGTCCTGCCCAAATGACCGAGTCGTTGCCAGCCGCCAATTCTTTCAAATCAGCTTCAGCTACAGCTGCTGGTGTACCACCTTCAATATGGCGATAGAGCCTGAAGTAGGTAGTTGGCACTTCAACGCCAGCTGGCACGTCTTTCCAAACCTTGTTGGCTGTTACTTCGATTGCCTTAATCCACTGGGCAAACAGCACGTTGTCGGTAACTTCTGCTAAGCGGTCGATGGTAACTGTATTACCTGGATCAAACCTTGTGCCGTCAGCGTTCTTCCATCCATTGAATAGGTATCCTTCTCTCGTGAAGGGGTTCTCTTCAATCGTATGGCTAGCGTTATTGACTAAATCAATAACACGAGGAGTACCTTCTCCGCCATTAGGTTCATGGGTAATTGTCGTTGGGGTGTCGATACTTCCCCACTTAGCAACAAATTCAAGGTTCTCATCATAAATCGGATACTGAGCTCCCGGTGGGTTAACCCCGCCGTTCGCTTCCCATCCTAGGAAGACAGCGCCTTCTGGTTGATTCGTCGGTGGGCCCATCAGCACATATACAACTGCTATCCTTGCCCCAAAGATACTCATCAGGAGGACCAGGCTGCCCAAGTCCACCATAGGCGATGAAATCAAAAACGAAAACGTGACCCCCAGCGGTAGACCCGCACTCGTAAAACCGATGAAGAGCGGAATCGAGGAGCAGGAGCAAAATGGCGTTACCGTCCCCAGCAAGGCGGCGATGATATTTGCCCATATCCCCTTAAACCGCGAAACAATCCGCTTGCTCCTCTCCGGCGGGAAATAGCTTTGGATGTAGGAAATCAAAAAGATTAGCACGCAGAGTAAGACCACAATCTTAATCACGTCATAGATGAAAAACTGTAGGCTGGCGCCCATCCTGCTGCCAGTATCTATGCCAACTTTCATCAACAGCTGCCCAACTAACTCATTCAGCCACTTCATCCCCAGCACTTGGTCCTGGATGAAAGGCCCTATCATCCTAAGCACCCCACTCCAGCCTTCTCATCCCCCGCCTCACTCAGGCCCGAAACATAGGCCCCGAAAGCCTCCAAGAGTTCCCGGTTCACCGAATAATGGTTCCACTTGCCCTCCTTACGCGTCCGCACCAAATCGCAATCATTCAACACCTTCATATGGTGCGACAGCGTCGGCTGACTAATGTGAAAATGTTCCAGCAGCTGGCAAGCACAAATTTCCTCCGTCCCACTCAAAATCTCAACAATCTGCAGGCGGTTGGCATCCCCCAGCGCCTTGCAAAGCAAGGCAATGTCCATTGAATTCATCGTCCCCTCCCATATCGATACTTATCTATGTATGGAATGGCACTCATATCGATGCTTGTCAATATGAAGCTCAAAAAAAGAGGGCCATGCCCTCGTTCCCACCTTTTCATACCAAATCACAACTTTCCCCGATTTGGTATGCCCATCTTCGCAATATTTTCATACCATTTCTCGATTTCCACTAATTTGGTATGCCTGTTTTCGCAACATCTTCATACCATATCTCGCTTTTCGCTGATTTGGTATGACCATTTTCACCTCATGAGTCCCCACAAATGGCCCATTTTCAGCATTTGGTATGACTCTGCGGACCACTTTGGGCATACCAAATGCTTGTTTTCCACCATTTGGTATGCCGTGGGCCATTTTCCGGGCATACCAAATTCCACTTTTCCCGCATTTGGTATGACCCGGGCCATTTTCTGGGCATACCAAATCACAGCTTGCCCGCATTTGGTATGATTACGAGGTTTGGGCATAAAGGCCATACCACCCCGCTATAGCACCAAACAACAATATCCGCTATAAAATAAACAGACAAAATAATGCAAAGAATTTAGGAGGTGGCATGGAGCTAAAGAAGTTGGGCATGGCCATTGGGGGTGGCTTGTATACTGCCCTTACCCTGATGTCGGGCTTTATTATTGCCAATATCTAAGAAGTAGTCCGGCTTCCTCAATTTGAAGTCTTCGAGGAAACCTCATTCAGCTAATAGTCGTAGTTTTGTCCCGTGTGGACCAAAACATGGTCGATTGCCCTACTCTCTTCCAATTCCCTTATTACAGCAGAAAGCCGTATAATCTCTGGTCTCGTTCCCACTACCGTCATTACTTTTAATTTGTTCACGCTCATATCTCCAAAAAATACGTATCAGGGTTCTCTGGGTCGAAACACTCATTCACCCACATGAAAGTGACCAAGTCGTCATCGCCCGACCTGAAGCCCTTACCCTGATAAGGCAGCTCGCTCCACTCCTTTAAACGCTGCCTGAGACTCTTAACCATGGGGTCCCCTTGGCCAGGTAGACTCTTTCCCGTTTGCCGGTTTGGGGGTTTAGGCGCAGATGCCTGTACTGAATCGAGCCCTTATTGTGCATAATCTCTAGACTCCCATCTACTTTCTCAGCGAGCCTGGCTTGGGCTTTTTGGAGTATGGCCCTTAAATTGCGCTCTTCCTCTATCAACATTTCTTTTAGCGTTATCATTTATCTCCTCCTCATCATAATTATCTTCTTCATCTTAGCAAGTTCGTGGTGCCAAGACGTTCCAAGATGATTGCGACAGGAGTAAACACCGATTTTATTGATTTGTACAGGGTCGATTTCGCACGATTTAGCACTATCCTACTGGATAAAGGCAGTTTTTCCTCATTTAGTACAGGGGGCTCAGGGCTTGCTGGCAGAGACTTTACTGGATAAACTCTCCATTTCATGGTTTAGTACAGGGGGTCCATGGCCCATGTCCAAAAAAATTACTGGACT
>CAYFUF010000057.1:0-4042 GCA_964346245.1 uncultured Peptoniphilaceae bacterium
TTCTAAAAACGAGAAATCCTCAGGTACGTTTAAACCTTTATTTACCTTAGCATTTCTAAAAACGAGAAATCCTCAGGTACAGGGATGTGCTTTTTATACCTTAGCATTTTTAAAAACGAGAAATCCACAAGTAGGCGGACGCATTTTTTTACCTTAGCCTTTTAAAATTCCAGAAATCCTCAAGTCCCACGCCCCCACCAACCCGAGATACCATACCGCAGTAGTTGCCGACCCACACCCAACTGTATCAAAAACTACCGATGAGCGGAATCCGCAGGAGCAAAGCTCCGAGGACCTAGCGAGTCGGTAGTTTTTGAGTGCCCCTTTTTGCTTTTCAGCAGCTGATTTGCAATGGCTCACGCGTCAGGAAAGGCCAAGATAAAGCTCGTTTGCTTACTATCACTTTCTACAAGGATTGAAATATTGTGGTTGTCGGCGATTTCTTTGGCGATGGCTAAGCCCAAGCCATAGCCCTTCTTCTTGGTATTCTTGTTGCGATAAAAGGGTTGGAAGAGCTGGTCGATATCATCGGAGGCAATTGGCGAACCGAAGTTTCTGACGAAAACCTTCCAAGTACCCTCTTCCGCCTTCTGGACAACATCCACTCTCCCCTCTTCCTGCCCATACTTAATCCCATTATTGATAATGATAATGAAAAGCTGGCGGAGCTTGGAGTAATCGCCGTAGAATAGCAGGTAGCTGTCTGCAAAGTGCCTGTCGATAGTAACCCCTGCCTCCCGAGCGTAAAGGGATTGGCTGCGAATGGCATCGCCCAATACATCGATAAGGTTCAAGCCCTCCTTCTCCAAGCTCAGCCTCTTGTTTCTGAGAATGTTCAGCTCCATCAGGTCACTGATTAGCTTCTCCATGAATTCCATCTCCTCATAGAGGACCTGGTGGTAGTCCTCAACCTGGGCAGGGTCGGCAACCACCCCATCTTTGAGCGCCTCTAAAGACGACTTCACAACGGTGACCGGCGTCTTCAGCTCATGGGACATGTTAGAAATCAAGTCATCTCGCATCTGCTCGTTAGCCTGAGTTTGGGCTCTTGCCTCAGCCAAGCGGTCTGCCAGAAGGTCTATGTTTTTTGCCAAGTCGCCAATCTCATCCCTTTGGTCCACCTGGGTCGCAACCTGATAGTTGCCTTCCCTGAGCTCCTTGGTCGTCAGACTGAGCTTTTCTAGAGGCTTGATAAAACGCTTGGCAAAGAAAGTGGCAAGAATGGCGACGAGGATGGAACCTATGAGCATAGCGATGAGAAAGACGCTTAGGGAAGACGTCAGAAACTCAGCCTGCAGTGCATTCGCTTCTTCGAAGAGGGCAACGCTCACCACCTCCCCCTCCACCTCTATGGGGGCGGCAACGATGATAATTGCCTCATCGCCATCCTTGCTGGCTGTCGTAATCTGACCTGCGAATGCTCGCTCCACGAGGTCTTTTTCCGAATCACTCAGGTGCTCGAAGTCAACGACTTGCCGGTCGATGGCAGAAACAATCGCCTTATCCTCGCTGACCAAGCGGATATCCGTCTCCAAGAGGTCGTTCATCCACTTGATGTAGTTTCGGCTGGGGGTGCGCCTTTGGGCATGGCCTGGATTTCGAGTGGCATTTTGACCTTGCCCTTGATTGGCGTTTTGGCCCTGCCCTTGGTTGGCGTTTTGCCCTTGCCCTTGATTGGTGTTTTGTCCTTGCCCTTGTCCGCTAGCTGGACGGTGTCCTTGACCTGTGCCCTGATCTTGGCCGCCGGAAGTGTCGGAAGGGTTCTCGCTTTGTCTGCTGGGCACGTTAGTGTCCTCATCGCCTGCTTCCAGAATGTTGGCAATGAAGGTGGCAATCCGGTCGCCACGCTCGTGGGCATGGCCGACGGCGGCATCGTAGATGCCCCGTCGGCCTAGGTTGATGAACAAGAGGCCGCTGATCAGGGTGAAGAGCAAAATGATAATCAAAAAGTAGATGATGAGGCGGCGGGTGATGCGACTAGACATGGCCCACCTCAAACTTATAACCGACGCCACGGACAGTCGCAATCTGCCAGTTGTTGCCACCATCCCCGAGTTTTGCCCGCAGGCGCTTGATATGGGTATCCACGGTCCTGGTGTCCCCATAGTAATCCATGCCCCACAGCTTATCCAGCAGGTGGTCGCGCGTGAAGACCTGGTCTGGATGATTAGCCATCAGCCACAAAATCTCAAACTCCTTTTTCGTCAGCTGGACCTCCTTGCCATCCAGCAGGCAGCTATATTCGTTGAGCCTAAGCTCCAAATTGCCTACCGAAACAGACTGGCTCCCCTCTTCCTTGGGGTCCATGCGCCTAAGGATTGCCCTTATGCGGGCCATAACCTCTGCCACCGAAAACGGCTTCACAATATAGTCATCTGCCCCATAATCCAAGCCCATAATCCGCTCGTAGTCCTCCCCCTTCGCCGTAATCAAAATCACGGGCACCATGGACACCTGCCTGATCCGCTTCAAGACCTCGTAACCATCCATCCTGGGCATCATGATATCTAAAAGCACGATATCATAATCCCCTTCCTGGAACTTCTTCAAGGCCTCCAGCCCATCGAAGGCAATATCCACCTCAATCCCCTCTTTCAACGCAAAGCTCTTCAAGACTTCCGTAATCTGTTCGTTGTCGTCGACGATGAGTGCTCTGGTCATGGCCCCCCCTTTCAGCAATCTATTCCAACTATTCTTCTACCAGTCTACGGTATTTTTGTGTCATTTGGGTGACATTTTGCACCAGGGTCCAGCTGGGGCCATCGATCCTACAGCAAAAATTGTTTCATCAAGGCCTCGACCCACTCCACACTCAAAGGCCTCAGCGACGATTCAAAAGTATAAATAAGTCCCTTCCCAGCAAAGATTCCCGCCATATGATAGGCTTCAATTCGATTGATCGCTGCCTCCGCATAAGACGGGTTATCCATCATACCAAAATGCTCCCAATAGATTTCCCTCTCCCGACTAGGATCCAAAAAAGTAAAGTCCGGATAAATCACATGTCCGCCCAACTTAATCGGGCACTCGTACTTATAAACTATCCCATTTGCCGCAAACATATCCGCCATTATCTTTTCCGACTTCGACCGCACCAGCTCCTCATTATTGGTCTTATAAGTCCTCTGGTCCTCACGAATCTGCTTACCCACGTAGGGTGTCGCCTTCCACCTGCCCACCCTCTGGGCCCTAGTCGGAACAACTGGCTTGATCAATTCCTGCTTGGCCGGGTGCATGTCCACATACACTCGCTCAATTTCTTCTTCCTCAAAATCAACCATAAGCCTAGATAGCTGCTTCAGCCTCTTAGTAACCAGCCTATTCAACTTGTACAGATACTGGCTCTGGGCCCGCTCCTTCGCCTCAGCGACGTTTTCATTCTTGATGTAGTTTCGTTGTGTATTCCCTGTTTCGGGGTCTTTGGTGTAATAGAAGAATTGTGCATATTTGCCGGAGGTTGAAACCCCTAGACTGGTCGCCTTTTGGGGCACATCTCTCGCTCTTAGTTCATCGTAAACATGCTTATACTTGTTGATTAGCCTCTTTAGGTAACTATCAGTGTTATCCATTGCCATTCCTCCATTTTTTTAAGCAACAACCATCTATAGTTACCATTCTACTAACCTTCATGTCTCAGAACGTACCATAATGCGCATAGCTAAGGATTTTACTGTAAGCTTTCCCTTTCTCGCTTTCCAACAGTAATTATATTTAGTTTTTTACTGTTTGATACCATCTTTTTCTAATTCAACAGTAATTTTTCCATCACTTTTACTGTATGTTTCCAATTTATGTTTAACCAACAGTAATTTTGCCTCATTTATTACTGTTTAAATCTAAATTTTATTGTTTCAACAGTAATCCGCTCATTTTATTTACTGTTGAATTTACGTAATTGTTCCTCCAACAGTAATCGACCAAGTTAAACTACTGTTGAATCGCTAGCTTTTACTCTTAAACAGTAATATTGCATGGCCCGGCGACTCCGCAACCAAAAAAGGGCCATGACCCAGCAACTTGCCCCCCCAAAGAGGGCCATTTC
>CAYFUF010000058.1:0-3969 GCA_964346245.1 uncultured Peptoniphilaceae bacterium
GCACCCCTCCAACCCAAGACCCCCATACCGAAGTAGTTGCCGACCCACGCCCAACTGTATCAAAAACCACCGATGAGCGGAATCCGCAGGAGCGAAGCTCCGAGGACCTAGCGAGTCGGTGGTTTTTGAGCCAATATTTCTACAACTCCCTTTTCTTTCATTGTAAGCTTGTACCACTTTCGTTTTCTGTTCAAAACTATACTTTGCCATAAAAAAACTGACCTCCCAAAAGTTGACCTTTGGTACAACTTTTGGGGGTCAGTACACTTACACTATCTACTTATTAAACAAATGGGCATATTTGGCCATCTGCCGCTCCTCCATACTTCTTTCCTTGAAGCGGCTCATGTCCTCTTCCTTCGTCTCCATAATATCATAGGAGTAAATCAGCTCATCGGTCCACTCCGGATCCCGCTTGCGCTGGATGTAGTTGTGCATGCCATTGGCCGCCTTCTTAGCTGAGGTAACCGCTTGGTTGACGGTCTGGGCGCCCAGGATAACATCGCCTGAAGCGAAGACACCTTGTTTGGTGGTCATGCCCTCTTCATTGACGATGACCCTGCCCCGGTCATCCAAGTGGATATCCGGTGCTGAGGCAACAATGTTCTTTTGGGATTCTTGGGAGACCGCGATGATTACGGAATCGCACTCGAAGAGCTTCTCTTCGGACTCACCATCCTGGTCCGTCTTGGTGTACCAAACACCCTCCTTGGTGATGCGGGTAGGTTGGGCATAGAATAGGAAGTTGACCCCATCCATCTTGGTGGCTTCGTATTCATCCACACGGCAAGGCATATCTTCCTCTCCTTTGCGGTAGAGGATAGTCACATCCTGAGTAATCTGGCGGATGGCGGTCCGAGCGGAGTCCATCGCCACATTGCCCGCACCAATGACGGCCACGCGGTTACCCAGCGTGTAGAATTCGGGCGACTTTAGATATTGGATTGCATAGTGGCAGTTGCCCAGGGTTTCCCCCGGTATGTTGAGCTTCTTGGGATTCCATACGCCGGTGCTCATGAAAATGGCATCGTAACCATCCCGCATGAGGTCCTCGACACTGATAACGGGACCAATCAGGGTGTTGGGGTGGATAATCACGCCCAGCTCCCTGAGCTTTCTTTCTAAGCGGGCAAGTATGGAATTAGGTAAGCGGAAATCGGGAATACCGTAGCGCATGATACCACCGATGCGGCTTTGGGATTCGAAGATGGTCACCTGGTAGCCAACCCTCTGCATGAAGAAGGCAAGGGCAATACCTGCAGGACCCCCACCGATGACAGCGATATTGCCCTGGTAGTCATCCGTAGAATACAGGTCTAGACTATCCAGAACAAATTGACCGATGTAATGTTCGATTTGTCCGATCCGAACTGGCGTTTGCTTGCGCCTAAGACGCAGTGTCCTTCGCAGTACTCGGGATGCGGGCAAACCAGCGAGCAGACTAAGGATAAGGGGTTATTGGTAAACACTAAATTACCCGCCTCTTGAATGTGTCCTTCTCTCAATAGGCGGATAAATTCAGGTATGGGATTGTTGATTGGGCAACCTTGCCGGCATAAGGGAACCTTACATTGCAGGCAGCGATTCGCCTCTTCTAGAACGTTTAACATAATACCTCCTAAGCATTTTTCTTACGCCTAAATACTACCATAAATGTTGGCAAGTTAAATCAGCAGCAAGTAGCAATCTTTGTCTATTGCTTGTTTATCCTAGGAAAGTACAATTTGAAAACAAAACTTAGTCTTCAGCCTTAATACTTCTGGTGAAGTTCAAATTAGCCATGATGTCTTCCACCTTTGCCCTGTTGTGGACCAAGTCGTGGAAGTTGATGCTTTTCAGATATAGGTCATCATTCTTTTGCAAGCCTAAAAAGACTTGATGAACGATACAATGTGCCTGAGGACCTAGCACGTTGCAGGATTTGGGATCTCTTGAGCATCCCGAAACATAGGGCCTTGTTTCCATCGTGTAAATAACATCATACAGGGTGATCTGGGATGGTCTTCTTGCCAAAGCGTAGCCACCATTCACGCCCCTGTACTGCTGAACGATGCCGCTTTGTACTAGCTTTCTGATCAACTTCTGTAAATAGTTCTGAGATACCGCGACTTGTTCAGATAGCTCACGGCTATTGATAATCTTGTCTTCCCTCGTCAGATAAAGCAGCACTCGTATAGCATAATCAGTAGTTACTGTTATTTGCATATTCTTTTCCCTCTCTCTACTGTATGGAATTCCTTCCTGTTTTATTCTAGCAGAAAAAAACGTGTACGAAATGTAGGTATGAGATACTTCTTCAAAAATGTCTCACTATATGTAGTTTTAAAAATCATATAATATACTTATCATAACCATGTCATTATAGCATGATAAACTAAATTTTACATTAGTATTTATTTAAAACTGAGAAGACAAATCTATACAAAAAAAAGCTTCCAATACATGGAAGCTTTCATGGGCCTGGATGGACTCGAACCATCGACCTCACGCTTATCAGGCGTGCGCTCTAACCACCTGAGCTACAGGCCCCTACAGGGGTAGCAGGATTTGAACCCACGGCATTCGGTTTTGGAGACCGACGTTCTACCACTGAACTATACCCCTTCAGACAACTCAATTCTTGAACAAAGCACTTGCCCGCAAACGAGTTGACCCATGTATTATACCGAACACAAATTATAAATGCAAGTTATTCTTACCCAGAGGCCGCCCAACGCTCCATTACATATCGTCTCTTAGCATCTGAATCAGGTCTTCCTCATTTTCATGGGCCATAATCCGCTCAATCCCCTCCGGATCCAAATGAATGAAAGCCAGACTTTGGTATGAAGTCCTCAGGACGAGGGCCATGTTTCTGGGACCACATCAATCAAACGGCTTCAACTTAAAGTTCCCATTCAAGTCTTCCGAATTGAAGACGTTCATGAAGATCTGCTCATCCTTGGAGGCGAGGTAGGACCTGAGGGCTGGGAGGTCGTCTTTGCTGAGGACCATGTAGAGGAGGGTTCTTTCCTGACCGCTGTAGCGGCCGATGCCGGTGAACATGGTAATGCCATGGCCCGTCAACTTCATGATTTCTGTCGCTAGGGGCTCGGCCTGGGACGCCACGATAAATACTGTCTTGCGCTGGTAGCGGGAGTGGAGGTTGTTGATGATCATGGTGGTTATCATCTGGTAGATGACCGAGTACATGGCCGGCTCGAAGCCAAAGAGGAGACCAGATATGGTCAGGAGGCCGGCGTTGAACATCAGGACATAGTTCCAGACGGAGAAGTTGTACTTGTTGGCGATCGTCATTGAGATGAAGTCGGTGCCGCCGGAGCAAGCGTGGGCCTGCAGGGCAATGGACCCGCCTACGCCGTGCATGATTCCGCCGAAGACCGTGTTGAGAAAAACGTCGTCAACGATTCGGGTCATGGGGACAATATCCATCAGGAAGGAGGTCACGATGACGTGGACGATGGACAGCATGACGAACTTTTTGCCTACGGAGATGTAGGCAATGATGGCGGGAATGGCGTTGAAAGACATGTTGAGGATGGCAAAGGGAATCTCGATGCCAAAGGTGTCCATGGCTACCCGTTGAATCAGCTTGCTGAGCCCGTTGAAGCCGCCTGGTAGGAGGCCTGCATTATCGGTGAAAAACCTGAGGGCAATGACGCCCATCGTTGCGGATAGGAGAATCATTAAGAAGCGAACCAGGTCGCTCCGATCCTTTGGTGTCTTGGCTGGCTCTATCTTAAACCCTTTGAATAGGTGGAATTTATGCTTGTCGGCTTTCTTCTTGCTTCCTTTAATTTCGACGGCCTCAATGTGCCCATCTTTTGTCTTTATCTCTAGAACTTCTGTTTCTTTGGAATCCATGAAGACCCCTCCTTTTCTATGGAACTAATTGCTATTGTAACCCATGCCACTAGATAAAAAAAGACATAAAAAAACCTGTAGTCTCCTACAGGTTTTTATGCCCAG
>CAYFUF010000059.1:0-3640 GCA_964346245.1 uncultured Peptoniphilaceae bacterium
ACCGATGAGCGAAATCCACAGGAGCGAAGCTCCGAGGACCTAGCGAGTCGGTGGTTATTGAGTCTATTCAATCTCCTTGCCACATTTTCGGCAATGGGTGACGCGGCTGAATATGGCCTGAGGAAGGTACTTGTTGCAGGCGGTGCACCGCCAAAAGTAGAGGTCGGCTAAGAGGATGAGGACGGGAATGATGATCATGAGGGCGAGGGTGGGTGTTTTACCAATTAGCTTTTCGATAAAGGATGAGGCCATCACGAAGAGCATGAAAGCTAGTATCAGCAGGCTGCTCTTGTTGCGCCACTGGCGGGGCTTCATCTTGTGTCTGTTCGACGATTTATGGGACTGTTTGTTGGTTGTCATTGCGGATATCTCCATTTGCGTTTGATAGGAAGGATTGTTGGGGCATGGCACGGCCATGTTTGGTGAGTTGTGGATACCTAGGCATGGCCCAATTATTGGGTGGCTGGAATTCGGTTGCATGGCCCTATTATAGCACAGCAAAAAACCACCTCGGGGGCAAATCCATGCTACAATAGGGCAAGTTGAGCGTAGTGAAGAAGGGAGAATAGAATGAAACGATGGATTGTGGGCTGGGGGCTTGGGCTGCTTTTGGTGCTGAGCGCTTGTGGCCATGAGGAGAAGCAGACGAGTGTGGCATCGCCTTTGGAGCAGCAGTCATCCGCGGAGGTGGCAAGGGCGGAGAAGGCTGAGCAATTGGACGAGATTGAGGATGTGGCGGCAGAGACGCTGGAGGAGATTAAAAGGGTCAATGAGAATAGCCAGCTTCCCTATATGCTTTTGGATAGGGTGGATTTGCCGGATGGGGAGTATGGGCCGGATAATATGTATCCAGGCGATCAACCCATGGAGGGCATCAGCTTGGGCTACCTTCCTGTGGATGGCGAGGTGCAGTCCGGCCAGTTGGTTCGGATTGATGTGGAGAGTGGGTCGTATTCGGTGTATGGCCTGTATGTCGGTTTTGATTATGCGGAGAGTCTTCGGACTTTGGAGGAACTTGGTTACCAGAAGGTGGCTGAGGAGGACGGGTTGGACTTCTTTGAGAAGGATGGCGTCGTCTTTGCCCTCGAGGGTGGTGACACGGTGGAGAGCATCTCCCTTCGTTTGGATGAGGCAGTGGGCGGCCAGTAAGGGTTAGGCGGCATGGGCCCCGCAAAGTCCTAGTAGGTAAATATTCCAAGGTAAAAAGCAGGGCCTGCCGCAAGCGGCAGACCCTGCTTTTTTCTTATTGGGAAGCTTTTGGCACAAAGACCTCTAGGGCCTGGGGTAGGACCTTGAGCTTGAGCGGAAAGGAGGAGTTCTCGTCCCCGTCGACCAGGAGGCTTGGGGTGCCCTCTTGGTCATCGATCAGGTCGATTGTAGCTGCCTTGAAGCGCTTGTTGATAAGCTCTTCGGCTTCGTTATCGCCTGAGCCCAAGACGCTGGTTAAGGCATTGAGCTTCTCCAGGGTGGTGGTCTCGGTTAGACCAAGGAAGTTGAGGTAGCCATCATCAAGGCTTGCCTCAGGGAAGATATTTTGCAGGCGGGCAATCGCATTGCCGGTCGCCACGACCAGGGCGCCGAAGTCCCACTCCTCTTCTTCCCCATCTATGGTGAGGCGTAAGCGGTTGGTCTTATTGTTAGTTAGCGCTTGAACAGCCACCTTAATGTAGGCAAGGGGACCCAGCCTATTCTTCTCGTCAGACTCCACTTCGTCGATGAACTTGGGCAATAGGCCCGCGGTAATGAAGCTGATAAAGTAGCGGTCATTGACTTGGCCCAGCCCAATTCGTTTTTTCTCCATGCTGGGGACAAGGTCGATGACCTGGTCATGGTCCAAAGGGATGTTCAGCATGGTCGCCAGGTTCAGCCATATTTAAAGCATGGTTAACCGCTTCCGTCTCGTCGATGATAATCTCAATGTTCTCTTCTTTAATACCCTCTTCCCGCATCCCCTCTCGGATTAGTTCAGCGGTCTCGCCTAGGCGCCTACCTCGAGGGGCGGTGTCAGCAATGATGTGGTGGTCACTATAGTGAGCAAGGGCCCTCCCAAAGGCAAGGATGTCCTCGGTCTTTCGGTCCCCCGTCCCCTCGAAAAGGCGGATTACTCGGCCCGGCATGATATTTCGCAGGAAACTTCCTGTGGCGTGGATGGCACCAACATTGTGCCCATAATCCAGGACTACCTTCATGTCCCCAATATCGTAGACGTTCATGCGACCGGGCGATTGCCCAATATTTGAACTGAAGCTGACCAGGCCTGCTCGGATGAGTTCCTCGCTGACGCCTAAACCGAAGGCGGCACCGACAGCAGCCATAGCATTCTCAATATTAAACTTGGCTTGCCTCTGGAAAGTAATGGGGATTTCATCTACCGTAGCCATGGCAAAGTTTCCGGTCTCCCGCTGGAGGACAATCTCGTCATCTTCGATAGTGACATTGACATTGCCCCTCTTGAGATTTTACAAGAGGACAGGATTTTCAGGGTCCATAGAGAAGAAAATCGGTGTTCCCGCGGTCAGGTGGCTGCGGGCAACGACGAGCTCATCATCGGCGTTGTAGACGGCATAGCCATCTTCCTTGACAGATTCTGTGACAACCCTCGCTACTTTGAGGATGCCATCGGTATCGACGACCCTGTCCACCTGAACCGCAACTACGACAATGACCGCTTCGACCACTACAATTATGAAGGCGAGTTCGTCCGCACATCTTTTGATGACATGGCAGAAGATACCAGGGACGATTTCGAGGATAACTATGACGATATAGAAAGTGACGATTTGCTCTAGGATCTTCAATCATGGTTAGTGGGGAGTTTCCCTCATCCAGGTTTCAAAGATTAAGCCTAGCATTGAATCTATCCAGAATACTGAAAACGTACCTAACCCGCACCCAAAAAGGAGGGCTTATGCGTAACGATCAAGATAAACGTAGAGATGAGTTAGATAATCAAAAGGAAGAATTAAGTTGGAACGATCCTAAGCACCCTCGCTATGGCGAGCACAAGGATAAGATCAACTACGACCCCAAGTTGGGTTACCAGGCTCCGGCCAACAATCCGTGGACGGATGCTTCCCTGCATTCGAGCGATAGAACACCTGCCCGCAGCAACCCCGCTGGTAGCAACATGGACAGGGACCAAGTCAGGCAGAGCCAAGGCAAGGAGCTGAAGAATTACCGCCACATTAAGGAAGGCCCAGATTCCACCGCGCCTGGTAGTGGCAGAAAACTCAGTGACAGCATTCTTGATGGGGCGCAAGCAGCAGCGAGGCAGCTAGATGCCCACAAAGCTATGCAGGGGTCTGATCTCGATGCAACGATAGCCAAGCCGTTTGAGACACAAAAGCAAGCGGAGACCAACCTCCACGAGGAGATGGTCAAAGAAGAAAAGCGCCTACGGGATGATGAATAGTAAAAAGGAGCACCGGCTATGTTTAGCCGTGCTCCTTTTTTATTGATCGGTGTAGGTCATGCCGATGTGTAAGATACCGTCGAGATCAAACTCCTCCGTCACCGCGACAAAACCTAGTTTTTCATAAAAGGACCGAGCATAAACTTGCGCCTCTACGTGGATGGTGCCCTGCCCCAGGTGTTAGATCATAAGTAAATTCAATGGTTCTATGCTTCAAAATTTCCGCTT
>CAYFUF010000060.1:0-3378 GCA_964346245.1 uncultured Peptoniphilaceae bacterium
AGGTTTTAGTATTTTGTAGTTTGTTTATTGCCTATGCACGGCCCCAGCTGAATCTTCGGATTCGGCTGGGGCTTTTTGTTTGGTATGTTTTTGCCGCCTGTGGGAGGTCGAGACCCCAGAAATAGTAAGCCGCCTGCGTACACTATAGTAATGACGGAAAAATTCAAAGAAAGATAAGGGAAAGGGGTTCAACATGTTAAAGGGATTGAAGAAGTTTGCTGGATTGTTCCTGCTGGGCGCTGTGTTTATGACGGTGGTGGCGGTGGAGAGTCCGCAGGTGTCGGCGCAGACGGAAACGAGGATGTCGGCGATTGAGGCAAGGCAGAAGGTGGAGGAAAGGTTCGGGGGCATCATTCAGAAGATTGAGTATGCTTACGACGGGACGAATCCACAGTACAAGGACGAGACTTGGATTAAGCAATACACCAATGTTCGCCCAGATGGGTCGTCGGGTGGAAGTGGCGGCCTCGAGAATAGTGGATATAAAGAGATTGATGGCAACCTTTACTACTTCAACCCCAAGACTGGCGAGAAGATGACTGGCTGGATTTGGCTGCAGGTGGGCACTACGGGTAAGTACAATTGGAAAGTTCTTTAATTCGAGGGGTCAGGCTATGGACCAATTCTTCCACGGGAACGGAAAGATTTGGCTGTCTCAGGCAGGCATCAACAAAGATTACTATAAGGGTTGGTGGACGGATCCGGCGAATGGTCAGGTGTATTACTTCAGGACGACTTCCGGTAGCCGGGTTGAGGGCTGGCAGTTTATCGAGGGGGTCATGCGCTTAGCATGGCCCTTTTTTCTTGGAAGAAGGAGGGATGTTTTAGGTGGCGGTGTGTTTTAAGGAGATGATCATAATATGGTAAGATAATCATAATATGGCAAGATAATCCTACGATGAATCGTCTCAAGCAAATCTGAGAACAGAAAGGTCTTCTCCATGAACAAGCATAAGGCTGACAAAAAACAGAGGTCCGGCTTACTTTACGTCGAAGGCATCCGCTTCATTCGCATCTACCGGTGGATGTTCATTTTTCTTGCCCTCTTTTTCTGTTGGTTGGCCTACAACCGCCACGAGGAGGGCAAAGACCAAAGTGCCATGGTGGGCTTTGCGCAAACGGGGCTGAGACCTGGTTTGGGCTCGATGTTTGGCGCTTTTACGACAGCAGCTATGGAAAGTGGCGAGGACATTAGACCCCCGGTTGGTGGACCTATGGGTGAGGGGATGGGCCTTTATGGGGAGGGGGCTCCTCCTGCCGTTTATGGCGAGTTGGATTACGCCACCATACTAAATAAGAATGAAAAGGGGCAGCTGGAGATCAGCGACATTTCCCACTACATGAATTTCATGGACTACACCACAGCCCATGCTAATGCCGCACGGGCTGCGGGCGATTACAAACTCTACCACCAGCTCAGTATATTAGGGCAACTGATCGGGATGCGCTTTCAGGTCCCTGTCTACGATATTGCTCGATTTGAGGAGTGGGCGAAGCCCTATATGGAAGTTGCCTTGGAGGGTCTGCCAGAGATTGTCTTTCGTTTGGATACGATGGGCATGAGTGGGGCCATATCTATTTCGCCCATGCAGAGGCTGAACCTTGAATACCAAATGGAGATGGCCAAGACTAACAGCGATTGGCTGAGCCCTGAGCTGGGCGGCCCCATTGCCTACCTGGAGCAGATTATGAGGGACTGGGCAGTCATCCTGATGATTGTTTTTGCGCTCATTTTTACTTTCGATACCATAAACAGGGACCTGAAGGACAAGAACATCTTCCACTCTTTGGTGGGGGCAAAGAGCCGGACGGGCTACTACCTTTCCAAGCTAGGCCTGAACTTTGCCAAGTGCCTGCTTGCCTTCATGATTCCTCTTCTCATCGGCCTTTTGGTCAGCCTGCTTTTGGATGGGGCGAATAACATGCAGGCGCCCGTTATGGTCCAAAAGGGGACCTTGACCGACATGGAGGGCTACACCTTCGCCGATCTTAACTTTGCGCGCTTCCGCTACGGCAGCCTGTATTTTGGTCTGACCGAGACGGACTTCCTCTTGGCTAATCCGAGCCCGGAGTTGGGGCACGCCTACATACACATTAACCCTGAAAGCTACGAATTCATTCCCTACTACCGCTACTTGGTAGCTCAGATGGGTCTTCTGCTTACCTTGACCCTCTTCTATGTCGCTGTTTTCCAATGGATCTCCCTGGAGATCAAGGAGGCCTACACCAGCCTGATTGTCTGCATGTTGGGGGCAATCAGCTTCGTTCTCATCGGTCAATTCATCTTCGACCAGACCAAGCAGATGAGCCTATCTACGGGTGTCCTCAATTTGCCCATCAGTGTTGCTTTGGGTAACAACGTGAGCCTCCTGTATGCGGTGGTCAATGGCGGCGTCCTCTTTGCTGTTGCCCTCGCTTTTGGTATCCTTAGATTCTTTAGACGAGACTTATAGAAAGGAGAGCTTATGTGGGAAGTCGCCTGGAAAAAATGGATAAGTAATCGGAAGAACCGCATGTTGGCTCTCTTGCTCATTGTCTTTGTGCTCATGGTCAACGTCTATTCCTACTTTCAATACGATCAGCATACCATCTCCTATCTGGATGGCATCGACAGCTTCCGCAACTACCTCATGCAGGAGCTCTACATGGAGCAGACCCAGTTTGAGCATGTGACGGACAAGAGTGAAAACAACCAAGCCTACCGCGAACGGTTTGACCTCCACCAGCTCAAATACGATATCTATCGGGCAATGTCTCCCATCAAAGTCTACTACTCTTCTGGCAAAGGCTTCGGGGAGAACACCACGGACCTGGATGAAGAGCGGTTGGTGGACTCCCTCTACAGTATCAGCTACCGCATGCTCAAAGCTTATGATGCTGGGGCAATAGACGATAGCCACCTCAGCAAGTATGGCAAGACCATCAGGCAGATTGAGGAGGATGTCCTGATGGCAGATTGGCTAAAGGAGGAAGACCTAAAGCTTGATACCAACCCCTACGAGCCGACAGCTTGGAAGATGACCAAGCTGCTTGTCTCCGCTCCCGCCTCCATGATATTCGTCTTTCTCTTGGTCGCCTTTTCCGTCGACATCTTCACCAAGGAGGTTAACGATGGTTCCTACAAGAGCTGGTTTTTGACGGACAAGGAAAGGGGCCGACTCATTGTGGGCCAATTTCTCCGCTGTTTCGCCTTTGTGGCGGTGGCGGCTGTCCTATTGATGGTCCTTCAACTGATTATTACCGGCCTCCTCTTCGAGTTTGGTCAAGCAAATTACCCGGTCATGCGAAACGAGATGATTAGGCCCGGCCTCTTCCTCTCGGGATACAAAGGAGCAATCGTCCCCATCTGGATCTATTGCGCCGCCCAGCTTGGTCTCA
>CAYFUF010000061.1:0-3008 GCA_964346245.1 uncultured Peptoniphilaceae bacterium
TCACATTTCGCGAAAAGTAGCGATTTGTGGGGTCAAGCAAGGCGGAGGCAGCGGTCATTGACTTGACGGCTTGGTACATGTTTTGGTCGAGTGGATAGCCCCCGTTTGAGGTGAGCACGATATCTGCAGCCTTCTTGTCCGCACCAGCTCTGTCTTTTAGCCAGTCGGTGCCAGCCTTGTGGGTTTTGAGGAGGTCCGCCTCGGCAGCGATCTTGTTGACGACGATAGCACCCCCGGAAGGGAGCTTGGCGTCCAGTTTGACGAGCATGGATTCTCTGACCAGGGCTGTCTCGTCTTTATCTGGGTTGACATCCTCCAGCTTGGAGATGAGGATGCCTTGTATGCGTTCATCAGCAATTTCCGCTTCTTGGAAAGTCTTTCCATAAGGTAGTTTGATGAGGGCCATACCCCCTCCTTTCATCACACCGTCTCTACGGCTTGTGGATTCTTTTTGATGTGCTTCTTGGAGAAGAAGTCAGTGAACAGTGGGGCAAGGATGGCTGTCACAATGATAGCAGCGGTGATTTGCCCAGTCGCTGACGTAGATACCGCATCCGTGATGACGCCAAGCGCCAAGAGGGCTGCTGGTGTACCGACGGCGTTACCGGCTGTCGTGCCGATTGCCCAGCCGACGCCAGGGTTCTTGGCTTTGAGTAGTTTCATGACAATGTAGCCACCGAAGCCTCCATCAATCGCGGCTTGGGCCATCCTATAGGCCGCCTTTCCTATCGCAATCAGAATACGTTTTCCTTGGTTATCGGGCAGCTTGTCCAAGGCGCGCTTCACCGCCTGATCG
This sequence comes from uncultured Peptoniphilaceae bacterium, assembly GCA_964346245.1. Lineage (GTDB taxonomy): Bacteria > Bacillota > Clostridia > Tissierellales > Peptoniphilaceae > CAYFUF01. The sequence continues at coordinate 797 of CAYFUF010000061.1, forward strand.
GGCAGGCAAACCCTGATTGCTGAATCGACAATTTGTTTAATATCATCTATCTTCATATTGCCTCCTTATGTAAAGTGTAACGAGAATAGTCACCATGTTAAACGAAAAAATGCATCAGGGTGAAAGGGCTTGAAGTCCGCCCTAACCCCCATGTTCCAACCTACGGCCCACCTTTTCAAATTGTATTTCTCTAGTATTAACTATTTTTCCCACTTCGTTTCCGCATCCGCCAGCAGCCACCTGCAGTTTCCCTTCTTTTTCGGTATAATGGAGGGACGGAGAACACACAAAGCACCAAAGATCATTTTGAAAAAGAATCAACGACGACCGAAAGACGCCTGGGGCATCTCCCCGGACAAACGTTTGTATAAATAAAAGGTAGGTGACTATGGCAAAGTTTACAGATAAGCAGAATGACAAGCAGCAGGAAGTGGAGCAAATGGGAAGGGATGGGGGAAATGACCATATTGCCCTTTCCACTGAAGAGGCACAAGTGGACATCCCCAACAAGAAGCTCCATGAGATTCAAGACGAGCAGATCGTCAACCAGGAGCTGACGGAAGCGGACTTGGAGAAGGTCCTCATCTTAAACTTTGGCGGCCAATATACCCAGCTGATTGGGCGTGCGGTCCGCCGCCAGAATGTCTATGCGGAGATTCAGCCCTACGATGTGCCGTTTGACTACATCGTCAAGGGCAACTATGACGCCATCATTCTGGGCGGGGGACCCCACTCCGCTTACAAAGACGATGCCGCCAACCCAGACCCCCGCATCCTTGAGCTAGGCGTACCCATCCTGGGTATCTGCTACGGGGCCCAATGGATTGCCCAGAACACGGGTGGTCGTGTTGGCCCCTCCGACACAGGCGAGTATGGCAAAACGGAAGTCATCTTCAAGTCTTCCGTTCCTTTCTTCGCCAACCTGACTCGGCGGACCACCGTCTGGATGACCCATTCGGATGAAATCTATGAAGTCGGTGATGATTATGAGGTTAGGGCTTACTCGGAGAATGGCCCCATTGCTGCCTTTTCCCACAAGACCCTGCCCATAACGGGCGTCCAATTCCACCCAGAGGTGGAGCTGACGGACAAGGGGGTGGAGATGTTTGATGCGACTTTGCACTCGGATATGGACCTCGGCAAAGCCTGGAAGTACGACATGCTCATTGACCGGACCATCGAGGACCTCCAAAGCCGCTGCAGCGACGACGCAGTCATCGTGGGCTACTCTGGCGGCGTCACTTCCATGGTCCTCAGCATCCTCGCCAAGAGGGCACTGGGCGATAAGGCACGCTTCGTCTTCGTGGACACCGGCCTTGCTCGCGCTGATGAAAAGGATAGGGCCATGCAGGTCTTCACCAACACCATCGGCGGCAAGCTCCACATCATCGACGCCCAAGATGAATTTTTCGATGCCCTCAAAAATATCACCGATTCCAACCAAAAGCGCCTCATCGTCGGCGAGCGTTTCATCCGCGTCTTCGAGCGGGAGGCTGAGGCCTGCGGTGCCCTCACCCTCCTCCTGGGCTCCTCCTACCCATCCGTGGTCGAGTCCGGGGTCCACGGCGTTCCCGTCAAAGCCCACCACAATGTCGGAGCCATCCCCGAATCCAACACCTTCCAGCACATCTTCCACCCCCTCCACGAGCTCTTCAAAGACGAGATTCGCATTATCGCCAAAGAACTAAAATGTCCCCACGACTACATTTGGCAAAAGCCCTTCCCCGGTATTGGCCATGCCATCCGCGTCCTCGGCCAGGTCACACCCGACAAGGTTGCCCTCGTCCAGCACGCCGACCGTATCCTCGAAGAAGAATTCGACAAGGCCGACTTCACCAGGAAAGTCAGCCAATTCTTCACCGTCCTCAGCGACAAGTCCTTTATCGGCTCCAAAGGCGATATCGTCACCATGGAATACATGCTCATCCTCCGCGCCGTCATCACCAACGACTACCTCACCGCCGAAATTGCCGAAATCCCTTACCCCCTCCTCAAACAGGTCACCAGCCGCATCATCAACGAGGTCGGCCACATCAACCGCGTCGTCTACGAGGTCACCGGCAAGCCCTCCGGCACTATCGAGTGGGAATAGTTACAGGAGAGCTTCAAAGCCTTATATGATAAGGGTTTGGAGCTCTTATCCTTTTAAAATTGCACTTTCATTGCACTATTTTATTTTTTCATTCCTTATATAATCTACAGTAAATTGATT
>CAYFUF010000061.1:3018-3253 GCA_964346245.1 uncultured Peptoniphilaceae bacterium
TCTAATGGTGCGAGTTGTTCGTGATGCTATTTTGATACTATAAATAGTGGCTAACCACTGGGAATAAAGAATAATATAAGAAAAGACTAGCTTAGGATAGAAAAATTCAAAGCTAGTCTTTTTTGATGCCAAAATAAAAAAGAGCCGGACGAATCAGACTCTTCAAGCGCAAACCGAAGTAATACGCCCTTATTTCTTATTAAGTTTATCAGCTAATCCCGAATCTGTCAATTTT
>CAYFUF010000062.1:0-3050 GCA_964346245.1 uncultured Peptoniphilaceae bacterium
ATACGAAAGCGGCAGAAAAGTTGTTTATTTCTCAATCGACCATTTCGAAGGCTGTCCGCTGTTTGGAGGAGGAACTTCAAACCACCTTGGTTAACCCCTACGGCAGCAAGGAATTTATCACGGAGTCGGGTCAGATTTTCTACCGTTACGCCATAGAGATTGTCCGCTATCTGGAAGACCAGAAGCAGGCTTTGTTTGCTGAGCTGGAAAAAACAGACAACCAGGTCAAGCTAGGACTTCCCCCTACCTCCGGTTCCATGTATTTCTTCTCTCTAATCAGTAAATTCTCTAGAATGTATCCTGACATCCGATTAGATATTAGCGATGTGACTTCCAAGTATATACCGGACCTCTTGCTGACTGGCCAACTCCAGCTAGGCATTGTCGTCGAGCCCTTCGATGACGCCCATTTCGAAAAGATTATTGCTATCGAGTCTGAGGCGGTCCTTACGGTTTCTGACCAGCACCCTTTAGCGGGTAGCGTATCCGTTGACTTCTCTACCCTCAAAGATGAAAAGTTCTTACAGATTAGCCCCGAGTTTATGTATTACGGGGTCTTTTTGGATTACTGCAAGCAGGCGGGGTTCACGCCTAATATTATCTTCGAAAGTGACCAGTGGGACATGATTTTGGAGATGGTCGCCAATAATGAGGGCGTTACGGTTCTGCCTATGCCCCTAGTTCAAAAATTCTTTCCTAACCGCATAAGGACCATCCACTTGGAAAACCCTCAATTCTACTGGGGACTGTCTTTGATCTATCCCAAGAATAAGGTGCTAAGCAAGCCAATGATCCGTTTTATCGACCTGGTCCGTGAATCCCATGAAAATATTTCATAACTCATGAAATCTAGATATCACTTCCAATAGCGAAAGCCATTATACTTAAATTATCAAGCGGTGTCCGATTGTAGAAGAAAACGTTTCTCATTTAAGTATTTGTTTTGGAAGGAGTCTATCGTGACTAATAATCAGTATAACGAACTAGATACCCCCCGGTCATATTTCCTCGAAGCTATTCTGTTCATTACCTATGCGTTCTTCGCAGTAAACTGGATAGCCGGATCAAATCTGACCCCACAGATTATGGAGCACTTTGGTATCACCGAATTTGCCTCTGCGACGTTCATCACTAACGCCGTAACGATTGCAAAAATCATCGGTAACTTTGTGGCTGCATCAATCTTGAACAAGCTCTACCCTAAGAAGTCAATCGGCTTAGGTGCCCTACTTATTTTCCTTGGCTGTGTCGTTGCTATTCTTGCCCCAGCCTACAGCGTATTCATCATTGGCCGTTTCATCATGGGCTTTGGTGGTGCACTCTATGTTGTTTACTTCAGCCCTGTCGTTATTAACTATTTCTCCCCCGCTAAACGTCCAACCGTCAATGCACTTAATAGTGTTTGTTATAATGTTGGATCGGTTATGGCCCTCGTTTTGATTACTCCTGTTGTCCAATGGTTGAACTCTTGGCAATACAGCATGGGTTTCTTCGCTGCCATTTCTGGTGTGCTTTTCATTCTGTGGTTGATCTTTGGTGAAGACTTCGATATTAACAAAGGTCGCAACATGGAAAACAATGTTAACTACACTATGGGCGATGCCCTCAAAGAGAGATTCAACTGGATTTTCTCTCTGGCATATTCGGGTTTGCTTACCTTCTACATTGTTCTACTGAATATGTTCCCATTGACCAATACGGCGGTTATCGATGGTAAGACCCTGTCGACCTTGACGGCTATCGGTGGTATCGTCGGCACCATTATTGCTATCTTCCTAGCTCGCGTTTACTTTAAGCGTCGCCCTGTCATGATTATCAGTGGCGGTCTGATGACCCTGGCTGGTATCCTCATGCTGAAGACGGATTCGGCTACGATTGCAATGATCTGCGCCTTCCTCATCGGTCACTTCATGTTCCTGCCAATGACTTCTCTAGTCACTATCCCTCAGGAGCTACCTGGTATGACCGCTTCCAAGCTTACGGTGGTCATGGGTATGTTCTGGGCCGTCGCCTATGCTGTTCAATTCGTTGTCTACTATATCTTAGGTAAGATTGTAGATGCGCAGGGAAGCTATGATATGGCCATCTGGATTTCAGTTATCTTCAGTTTGACCTTTGTTGTAGGTGGCTTCTTGCTACCTGAGACGGGCAAGGATAAGGAAAGTGCTAAGTAAGTTGTTGTAAGTGTTTGGTGCTAGTTGCCTGAGTGTAGCCTTTACAAGTTTGGCAAATGGCGCCAATGCGATAAATTGGTAAGTTTCTGAAGTTTTGAAAATCTTGAAGTTTGAAAAGGAGACAAAAATGCGTGCATTAAAACCTGAAATGAAGGCGTTCATTGATCAGCTGAACAACGAAGTGACCCCACAGCTTTTGGCTGCTGGATACAAGAAGACGCCCATCAATAACCGTGAGAGTTTAGCCAATACGACTAAGACGTTGACCACCGAGGTAGTTGAAGTTGCAAAGATTCTTGATGACATCATCGATGGTGGCGCTCAATACAGCGTACCGGTAAGAATCTTCAACCCTAATCCAGATAAGGCCCTACCCGTCATGATTTACTTCCATGGTGGCGGCGGTTCTGCTGGTTCGGTTTCCGTGTATGACCCTCTTTACCGCCGTCTAGCGGTTAAGACCAACCATATTGTGATTGCGCCTGAGTATCGCCTGGCTCCAGAAAACCCATACCCAGCTGCTGAGATCGATTCAAGAACTGTCTACTACGGTGTCTTTGACCTGCTTGACCGCTTGGAAATTAAGCACGAGAAGCGCCTGTCTATCGGTGGCGATTCAGGCGGCGGCGCCCTTTCTACAGCTCTTGCAAGGGATGTCCAACACGACAAGTCCGTTCCACTAGATGCCATGTTCCTCATCTACCCCAGCGTGGATTACACCATGAGCTTCGACTCCTACAAGGAAGATGTCAACGGTAAAGGATACATCCTTGAAACCCCAGGCGTTAAATGGTACTTCGATATGTACTTCAGCCATGGTGAGAACCGCCACCTAGCTTCCCCTATCTTTGCGGAAATTAGCGAAGATTTGCCACG
>CAYFUF010000063.1:0-2859 GCA_964346245.1 uncultured Peptoniphilaceae bacterium
ACCACCGATGAGCGGAATCCGCAGGAGCGAAGCTCCGAGGACCTAGCGAGTCGGTCGTTTTTGAGTCATTATTATTACAAGTCCAACGCCCCATCAACCCAAACGAAGAATCTCTTCCTTCAGGAAGTTAGCGACAATTTCGGAGAAGCGCTCTATCTGCTTAACATAGGCGAACTGGCTGCCGTAGATGGTTTTGGCTGCATTCATATCTTCTTCCAGACCAGTGAAGACTCCGAGGACAGCGATGTTGTCCTGTCGGAGCTGGCGGATTTCTTCGGCCGTGTCTCGAACGGCGAAGAGGTCGGTGTATTGGGCGGACCTGCCGCCTTGCTTACCTTGAGAGCTTCTCTTGTCGTGGGGCTTACCGTCACTGAGCATGATGAGGACATTCTTGGCATGGTCAGTTCGTTTCATCCGCTCATGGACGATGCGCAGAGCAAAGCCATCACGGTTGCCAGCATAGGGGAAGTAGTGGAGCACTTCATCTGGCGTCTTTTTCCCTTCATAATCCACATAGTCGCGGAGGATGGTGTAACCTTGTTGACTTTGGAAGGAAGAGGCCCGGAAGGGAATGTTGACTCTTCGAAGAGCGGAAGCCAGGATGTAGGCTTGCATCGCCACCTGGGCTCTGCGGTCCTGCTGGGAGGCCGAGGCATCGATGAGCAGGTCAACGATGAGGGAGCCAGGATTATCCTTGGCGGAGTTTTGGAAGATGCGGTTGTTGTCCATGTGGATTGCCCGCCAAACTGCACCCCCGATGAGATCGCCACTGTGACTGGTAGTGGGACCTTCTTCCACCTCATTCATGATGACGCTCTTCAGCTTGTCTGATAGGCGGGTAATTTCGCGGTGTATCTGCGGCCTATGTTCTTCCTTGTAGGCGTAATTCTTATCATAGAGTTCTTGAGCCCGCTTGGCTTGGTAGGTCTCTGGATCAGGATAGTGACCAGTGGAGATATAGAGCTTAGCTTCCTCATGGTTACCATAGGCAACCTTCTTCAAGAGATCCGCTTCCTCCTTGAGACTGAGGGCGCTCTCTCCATAGGTATCCTCGATTGCCTGGCGGACTTTCTCCTCTGTGGTCTTGTGCTTTTTGTTGGGGTCGATCTCTTCAAAGACCGCTCCCGTTAAATCTTCCGCTTGAACATTGGAGGTGAATTCGGCCGCCCCGATGTTCAGCTGGTCGACCAGATCGTCTGGCTTGAAGTCTCCGTCAGTTTTTGTCGTTTCCGGCTTCTTCTTTCGTTTCTCAATCTTTTCAGTCAGCTCAGTTTCGCCTTTGAGGCTGGGGTTAATGTGGAAGTGTTTTTTGAACACACTGTTGAGGCCCTCGATCAGGTCTGCTGTGTCCAGATTGGATAGGCCCTCCAAGTCGTTGAGCAGGTTAAGGGTCATTGGCGTAACTTTAGGAACAATCCCCATAATTCGCTGAACATGGGCCATCCCGAGCATCCCCACCATATCCTTCGGCAAAAAGCTATCGTAGCGGCGGAGTTTACTTTTGGCCTCTTGTTTTCTGAGCGCGCCAAGGGCAGGCCGGTGGGTCACCGCCCGTTGGTAGGCGCCTTCTTCAAGGACAATATCCATCATGCGAATAAAATCTTGAGCTTGGGGAAACTCTGCCTTGAGAAAGTCGGTATAGTCGGCCAACATGACAGCCTCATAGTAGCGGTGGATGGCTCCACGGATGCTGTTGTCATAGAGGTTGACCTTGCCGTCATGGTCGTAAACAGGACTGTCTGGCTTCCAGAAGTAGTCCTGGGCGACAGTCCATTGGATATTATGAGCCCTGCTCTTCTCGGTCTCTGAGGCAGGGACTGGGGCTTCTCTTCCAGAGGACTCCAACCCAAAATCGTCCGAGGAAGTGTTGTCCTCACCCCGGCGGTCTCTAAATTCAAAAGGGGTGGTCATGGCTAAGCGTTTTCAAAAAGTTCGCTGGAGTCCTTGATATCAGGGATTCTCAGCAGGACCACATCGCGTACGATATCCTGTTCGAAGCGGTCGAAGGTTTTGTAGATGATGCCCATCTCCATTGCCTGTAAAGGCGAAAGCCCCTTTTTCATCAGACCGATGGAAGCCAAGAGACCGCGAAGGTCAACGCCCTTCGTAGAGATTTCCGCATGGTCACTTTTCATTTGCAGGTCATTAAAGAGCTGGGCGAATTGGTCCACGTAATCCTTCTTCAGGTCGGGATACTGGCGGGAGATCAGCTTCTTCAATTCCACAATTCCAATTGGTGGTACTTGGATTACTAGAAAGCGTGACGTCAAGGCTTCATTGAGTTCGCGGGTGCCCACGTAACCATAATTCATGGTAGCAATGAATCGGGTTTCAGGTCGCAAGTGAATGCGGTGGTAACCCGGCAAATCGATAATTCGACGGTAGTCCAAGACGGCATGGAGGACGGCAATCGCATCATTACGGGCCATGTTTATCTCATCCAATATGCCAAACCCGCCCTGCTCTGCACAGGCGGCAATAGGGCCTTGGCGGAATTGAACCTCTCCGTTTTTAAAGGTGTCTGCTCCAATCAGGCTGTTCGAGTCGGTGTTGACGTGGAAGGAAATATTCCAGCTGGGCCGCTTAAAGAGCCAAGCCAAATTGTCTGCTAGGACATTCTTGCCCGTTGCCTTTGGTCCATAAAGAAGTAGGTTCTGTCCAGCCAGGATGGCCGATATTGCCTTCTCCCAGACGGTTTTGCCATAGTAAATAAAGCGGGGCTCGCTGAGTCTGTCCGCTTCATCTTCAGTCAGGGGATGGTGTTCAATAAATTCTTCGACTTGTTTTAACAAGGCTTCGCTAACGCCCTGTTCGCGTAGTTGGTCAATCATAATGTCCTCATTCTTATCTTCATCTATT
>CAYFUF010000064.1:0-2752 GCA_964346245.1 uncultured Peptoniphilaceae bacterium
GTTTAAACGCTTTGGTGGTGTGAATGCTGTTCCTGTCGTTATCGACAGCAAGGATCCTCAAGAGATTATCGATATCGTTAAAGCAATCGCTCCAACTTACGGCGGCATTAACCTAGAAGACATCTCCGCCCCCGATTGTATTGAGATTGAGCGTACGCTGAAAAAGGAACTGGATATCCCGGTATTCCATGATGATCAACATGGAACAGCTATCGTTGTTACTGCTGGTTTAATCAATGCCCTAAAGCTTGTGGGCAAGAAGCCAGAAGAGTGCACCGCTGTGCTTTCTGGTGTAGGCGCTGCTGGTTCCTCCATTATCTACATGTTGAAGAACCTTGGTATTGCTAATATCTATGGTTTTAACAGCAAGGGCGTCTTGAATGCCAACCAAACCTATGATAATCCACTTTATGCAGAGCTATCGAAAGTAACCAACAATGATAAGGAAGATTTGACGCTAGCCGAGGCAATGGCAAAGGCGGACATCTTTGTTGGTGTCAGCGTTGCTGATGCGGTAACCAAGGACATGGTCAAGTCGATGAAGAAAGACCCAATCATCTTCGCTATGGCTAACCCAGATCCAGAGATCACTTACAACGATGCCCGCGAAGCTGGTGCAAAGGTCGTTGGTACTGGTCGTTCGGACTTCCCCAACCAAGTGAATAACGTGCTCGCTTTCCCAGGCCTGTTCAAGGGCGCTTTGGACGTTAATGCAACGGAGATCAATGAGGAAATGAAGTTGGCGGCGGCTGAAGGTCTCGCTGGTCTTGTTTCTGATGACGAGCTCAACGAAGAGTATGTCATTCCTTCTGCTTTCGATGAGCGTGTAGCTGAGGCTGTTGCGCAAGCGGTCATCGATAAAGCAAACGAGATTGGTTGCATCAGAGGTAAGTAAGTTTGTTGAATTGAGATGGAGGGCTCCTGAGCCCTCCATTTTTTCTTAGTAGGAAGGGGAGACAAGCATGCATGCTTTAGAAAAGATTCTAGCGAAGAATGCCGGCAAGGATGTGGTGATGACGGGTGAAATTGTCACGGCAAAGGTGGACTTCGCAGAGATTAATGATTTGTACTTACAGACCATCTACTCCTTTGAGGAGATGGGTGGCACAAAGGTTTGGGACAAGGAAAGGGCGGCTTTCGTCTTTGACCACTACGCCCCCTGCCCAGATATACAGAGTTCCGCCAACCACCAGGAGATGCGGGACTTTGCCAAAAAAAACGACTTACGCTACCACTTCGATGTAAACACAGGGGTCTGCCACCAGGTCATGGTCGAGGCCGGTCTCATCCTGCCTGGCGAGATCGTCGTCGCTACGGATAGCCACACGACTACTCACGGCGCCTTCGGTGCTTTGGGGACGGGTTGTGGGGCAACGGACATGGCAACCATCCTGATGACAGGCGAGCTGTGGTTTCGCGTGCCTGAGATTATCCAGGTCCGCCTGGAGGGAGAAACCAAGGAAGGGGTTTACCCCAAGGATGTGGTACTCAAGGTCCTCCGCCAGATTCGGGCTGATGGGGCGGTTTATAAGGCGATTGACTTCGCTGGCTCCTACGTGGACAAGCTGAATGTGGCTGGGCGGATGACAATCTGTAATATGGCCGTCGAAATGGGTGCCAAAACGGCCTACATGCAGCCTAATGAGGACGTGCTTTCCTATCTAAAGGACAGGGCACAGAGGGGGTTTGAGGTGTTGAGAACGGATGAGGATTTTGAATTCGCTGAGGTTCACACCATTGATGTGAGTGCGATTGAGCCCCAGCTGGCCTGCCCACACAGCGTGGATAATGTCTTCGATTTGCAGGAGCTTATCGCTAATGGTGATGTGGAACTCGACCAGGGCTATATTGGCTCATGCACCGGTGGCCGCGTCGAGGACTTTGCCATCGCCGCAAAGATTCTCGAAGGCAAGCAGATTCCCGACTACAAGAGACTGCTCATCATCCCTGCTTCGTCGGATGTCATGATGGAGTGCATGGAGAAGGGTTACATCCAGGCGCTCATGAAGGCTGGAGCAACAATCTCCACACCTGGCTGTGGCGCTTGCCTTGGTGCCCATGAGGGCGTCCTCTCACCCGGCGAGGTTTGCATCAGTTCCACCAACCGCAATTTTCCAGGCCGCATGGGGTCGACCGATTCCAAAATCTACCTGGCAAGCCCTGCGACCGTTGCTGCCAGCATCCTTAACGGCAAGATCACTGACCCAAGAAAGTACATTTAGGAGGAGCCATGCAAAGAACGATTGAAGGCCATGTCAAACTAGTCGGCCACAACATCGATACGGACCAAATCTATCCCGGCCGTTACCTGGCCATAACCGATCCCCAACAAATCGGCAAACACAGCATGGAAGGCGTTGACGAAAACTTCTCGGCCAACTTCCCACCGGGCGGCATCGTTGTTGCGGGCCGCAACTTCGGCTGCGGGTCTTCCAGGGAGCACGCCCCCATTGCTCTTATCAACATGGGCGCCAGCGCCGTAGTTGCTGAATCCTTTGCCCGCATCTTTTACCGCAATGCAATCAACCTGGGCCTGCCCCTCATCGTCTGCAAGGGCATCAACGAGAAACTGAAAGAGGACCAGTCCATATCCATCGACGTCCTAAACGGCACCATCACCATCACTGAGACAGGAGAGACCTTCCAGGGCGAGAAGTTGGGCGACCAGGCCTTGATGATCCTGGAGGCTGGCGGCATCAAGCCCTTGATGAAGGAGCGGTTCGCTAAAGGTTAGTACATAGAATGCTCGGTT
>CAYFUF010000065.1:0-2673 GCA_964346245.1 uncultured Peptoniphilaceae bacterium
CCAAGATGACCTTTCCCCACCAGCTCATGCGACTCATCCTCGTCGAGCAGATTTACCGGGGAATGATGATTCAAGCCAACCGGGCCTACCACAAGTAGGTCATCCCCAGGGAGTCTACCATGATAAGTAAGGAAGACAAACAAGACAAGCTCTTCAAACTAACCCTAGCCCTGCTAGGGTTTCTTTACGTTAGCTTTCTCTTCCTCGACCTTGTCCTCGCTAACCATGACTATCTCTCCAACATCCTCAAGTGGTCGACCATCGTTATCTTAGCGGTCGCCTCATTTATACTCGCACCTTCTCCCAGCCCCACCAACAGCCGCATGATCAGGGCCTTCCAGCTTACCGCTCTGCTAACCGTTCTTTGCGACTATCTTCTACTCTTCTTCATTTAAGACATCTATTTTTTCGATAACGAATACTTGTGCAGTCGTAGGTTTCGGTACGGTTGTTCAAAGTAGTAAATCATTTCCGGAGATTATCAATGCGATGACGGCTATACCTGGACCGCCACTATTTGGAATTATGATTGGTACAATGGTAATAGCCGGAGTGAGTGGATCAGCCTCTGGTGGTATTGGTATAGCATCCAAAATTCTTGGTCCTATTTATGTAAGAATGGGTCTTCCAGCAGAATATATACATAGAGTCATGGCACTATCTTCTTCGTCTCTGGATTCTCTACCACATAATGGATATATCATTACCGTTACTAATAGTTTATGTGGAGAAACTCACGCGGACGCTTATCCGGCGGTCTTTAAGCTTACAGTCGTAGTACCTTTCTTTGCCTCAATATTAGGTGTTATCCTCTTTACGCTATTCCCTAATTGGCCTTAACGATAAAAAGGTATTCTCTGAACAGAGAAGTATCTAGTTGCATGTGAAGCCAATAAACGAGGTACACCACAATAATAAGGAACTTCAAGAATGATAGTCTAACAAAACAAAAGCCACTTAAAATCATTGATTCTAGGTGGCTTTTGTCGTGCTAACTATTGTTTTTTTATAATTATTGGTAGTTCTAACAACCAATAGTTTCCGCTAGAAATCTCATTCAAATATTCCTTGAGAGATCTGTACAGATATCAGAAACTAAGATTGAATTACGAATTGTTAGAAAAGTAGGATGAGCAATACCACAATAAATAAGAAGGGGGCAATACAACAACACGCATTGATGAGTGCCTCCAAGAGCCAAGTGACAGCGCGTAGGGGCAAAAACAGAACTTCTAATATACAACCCATATATGTACTCCTTATCAGGCCTATTGGGGACCCAGTAATTCGAATAGTAACAGCTTGTTAGAACCATCATGCCAAAATAAAGTGAGAATCTTATGTAGAGGATGGTATTTTTTATTATAGCATGGGTGTATTGTGGCGTAAAATGTAGAACAGAGCGGTTTACCTACAATGAAAAAATAATGTGCTTGGATAACTTGTGATAAAATGAGCACAATTAAAAGGTGGTGAGAAAGTAGGCATAGCCACTTGTCTTTACTGATTTGGCAGCGATACATAAGTAAAGAGATGAGGTTTGATAATGACAAAAGTTACTTTATTCAAAGGTGATGGAATCGGCCCCGAAATTTCGAAAAGCGTGGTGGACATTTTTAAGGCAATGAAGCTAGACATCGAGTTTGAAGTCTTTGAGGCGGGACAACAGCTCTATGATAAGGAAGGGATCCTGCTTTCGGAGGAGTCTCTGGAATCGGTGCGCAGAAATAAGGTGGCTTTGAAGGCGCCCTTAACGACGCCGATAGGGTCGGGATTTCGCAGCATCAATGTGCAGATGAGAAAAGCCCTGGATCTCTATGCCAACATTCGCCCTTCCAAGACCCATCCGGAGTTAAAGAACCGTTTTGAGGATGTGGATATTGTCATCTTCAGAGAGAACACGGAGGACCTCTATATTGGCGAAGAGGAGATGATTTCCGATGATGAAGCTATCGCTATCAAGCGAATCACGCGAGCAAATTCGGAAAGAATCATACGGATGGCTTTCGACTATGCGGTCAAGTATAATCGTAAGCGAGTAGCCTACGTGCATAAAGCAAATATTCTCAAGTATACGGACGGCCTCTTCCGTACGGTCTTTAATGAGATTAAGGGCGATTATCCAGAAATTCAAGCGGATGATTTAATCATCGATAACGTCTGCATGCAGCTAGTTATGTGGCCGGAAGAATTTGATGTCATGGTAATGCCTAACCTTTATGGCGATATTGTTTCAGATATTACTTCTGGCTTAACAGGTGGTGTAGGCATTGCTCCCAGCATAAACCGCAATGATGAGATTGCTACCTTTGAAGCCATCCATGGCACGGCACCTGATATTGCCGGCAAGGGGATTGCTAATCCCTCGGCCCTTCTTTACTCGGCCTGCCTCATGCTGGACTTCCTTAATATGGGCGATGCCGCAGAAAAAATCCGCCGAGCCCTAGCTGAAATAATGAAGCAGCCTGAGCTTTGCACCCCTGACTTGGGAGGTAAGGCAACGACTCAGGAGTTTACGGATACTTTGATTTCTTATTTAGTGGAAGGATAATTCAGCTACAGGCCCTTCATCCATCTGCTATAATAGAACAGACGACTGAAGGGTATAAGTGCTTCAGAAACAATTAAATAGCCTCGTTGGTAAGCGCGGAAGCAGGTGCAAGTCCTGCACAA
>CAYFUF010000066.1:0-1844 GCA_964346245.1 uncultured Peptoniphilaceae bacterium
CAGCTATTGAATTAACAGATAATTAAACGATAGATAATTCTCATAACGTTGTTGCAAAACCTCAGGCTTACTGCCTGAGGTTTTCTATTTAGGCTTTTTTTAGGGCACCGCTAGCGAACTAAACCGAAGCTTTTGCCACTTGGGTGTAGATATTATAGAATAGACTCTAGTAAGAACTCGTATGATTAATGATGGAGGAAGAGATGACAGATATTATTACGCCTAGTATCCTATCAGGATTTATGGAACTTTTGCCTGAGGACCAGGTTTTATTCAATAAATTAAAAGATACGATTAAGGATAAGTTTGAGTTGTACGGTTTTTGGCCGCTTGACACACCAACAATCGAAAAGAGTGAGATTCTCTTTGCTAAGGGCGGTGGGGAGACGACTAAGCAAATCTACCGCATAGACAAAGGGGAGAGTACTCAAGAACAAGCCCTACGCTTTGATCTTACCGTCCCTCTTGCTCGTTACGTTGCTCAACACGCTAGTGAGCTGAACTTTCCTTTTCGCCGCTACCAGATAGCTAAGGTTTTCCGAGGGGAAAGGAGCCAAAAGGGCCGCTATAGAGAATTCTACCAATGTGATATTGATATTGTTGGCAGAGATAAGCTCTCTTTAGATAACGATGCTGAAATACCAGCGGTGATTTACGAAATTTTCTCATCCCTCGGCTTGAGCCAAGTCACCATTCATGTCAATAATAGGCGCTTACTGAATGGCTTTATGGCCCATTTGGGCATAACAAATAGCGAAGAAGTCCTACGTACAATCGATAAGTTAGCCAAAATTGGTGAAGAGAAGGTAAGGGAAATCCTAACGGATATCGGTTTGAGCGTTAAGCAAGCTGATGATTTGTTTCGCTTTGTTGAAGGCAGAGAAAGCAATCAGGCTGTATTAGACCACCTAAGGGATGTGAAGAATCAAGTCTCCCCAGATAGTGACTATATACGCGGTTTGGATGAGCTCACTCAAGTTTATGAGATGATGCAAGTCTTCGGAATCCCGGAGCAAGCGATTAAGATAGACTTATCAATCACTCGAGGCTTAGATTATTACACGGGTACTGTCTATGAGTGTTTCCTAAAAGACTATGAATCCATCGGTTCTGTGTGTTCGGGTGGCCGCTATGATGACTTAGCTTCAAATTTCACCAAAGAGCACTTGCCAGGTATTGGTGTATCAATCGGCCTGACTCGACTTTTCTATCAACTGCAGGCAGCTAAGCTTGTGGAAGCGGAAAAGGGTGATTTTATTCAAGTTATGGTCATGCCTTTAGGAGAGGAAGACAAGACCTACGCGATTCAAGTCATCAATAAGCTAAGGGAAGCGGGCGTTCGCAGCCAAATCTACTTGGAGGATGGTAAAGTAAAAAAGAAGTTCAACTATGCAGACCACCTAGGAGCCCGCTACGTTCTTCTCGTCGGTGAGTCCGAACGTGAACAACAAAAAGTCAGCATCAAGGATTTAGAGAGCGGAGAGCAGAAGACCTTTGAAGTGGATGAGGCAATAGCCCTCCTAAGGGATAAAGCTTAAGCCTAGTTTTATTTGCTCGTTGGGCGTGTTGCTATTTTGCCGATTTAGGCTATAATAAAAGAGTAAAAGTTAATAGGTGAGATGAAGAGAAGAGTACTTTGGGAAGATGGAAATAACAGAGAAGTGGACCTTGGCTGAAAGCCCACTCGGAGTCCCTCAAAGGAAGACCAACTTGGATCACATTGAATAATGAAGAAGTAATTAGGGTGGAACCACGATCACATCGTCCCTAGATGATGTGGGCGTGGTCCCTTTTTTTTTTCAGGGATAATAATAGGAGGAATATTATGGAAGTGAAATTGAAAG